>CAZMCW010000634.1:0-1512 GCA_964564405.1 uncultured bacterium | reverse complement strand
CGCAATGCTCCAAATGAATGAGATGAGTTTGTTGTGTACGCTGTGATCCATGTGTCCTAAACCTTTGTCAAATGTGAAACTCGTTGTGTGACACTGTCTCTATTCTAGAGCAATCAAGATAACAAATGCCTTGTGCTAGATTGGTATTTGTAAGTTTATTACAACCGCTTTCTAGAAGCTATACGTTGGATAGTAGGGCAAACGCACTATACTTTCCACGTCATAGACGTAAATCAACTTTTAGCAGGGTTGAAACAAGGTATCTGAGACCAGCTCTGAACCTTTGAAAGTCACATATGTGAGCAGCGCAAGTAGCAACGCGAGACATAATTTCCATCTCAGAGACGGAATATCTAGGCAACTTCTCATGATACTCTCACTAGTGCGTTTGCCCTAACGTTGGATAGCTAATACCCAAGGTAAAAGATAAACCTCAACAAAAAACCTAACGCTAGCTTGTTGCGTTAGGTATAAAGTCTATCTTTGAAAATGGCGGAGAGAGAGGGATTCGAACCCTCGATGCAACTTGCGCCACATACACGCTTTCCAGGCGTGCTCCTTCAACCACTCGGACACCTCTCCACACGGTTATACAGACCTTCAACTTAACAGGCAAACCCTGGCGGGTCAACTGCTTTTGGACGCTCAAACAGAGCAACATTGGCAGGTGCCATGATAATCTTGCTCTAAGCTATTGGCAATGTGGCTCACATCTCTAAGGCAAGCCTATTCTTACAATAATGGTCAAGAATAGGCGTTTAGATGTTACTAAGTTATGAGACACCTTCAAGTGACGGTGTGCAAAGACGGTACAAAGGAGTCGATTATGTTTAAAGATCGTGTTGTTAATCTGCCAGATATCAACGCTGTAGAAGGCTTTTTAGAAAAATTTCCAACCAGCGTGCTCTTTAAAGCGGGTACCTGCCACAAAACCATGCAAGGTTTTGGCTTTGTACAAGAAAAACTAGAAACCCGCGAGGACATGATGGTCGGCATCATTCGCGTAGTGGAAGCGCGCCCAGCTAGCAACCTTGTGACCGACAAAACGGGCATTCGCCATGAATCCCCGCAGGTGATTTTGTTTAAAGACGGTGAAGCTGTGTTTGATGTCGACAACTGGAACATCACCCCAGAGGTGCTCGATCAAGCCTTAGCACTTGTACCTGCCAACGGTGAGGTTGTCCAAAGTGATGCCAAGATGACCAGCGACCTCACGCCTTACAAGCATCTTTTAGAACAGTACTTAACGGGCACGATTGATGACCGCCAGTTTGAGTTTTCGTACACGACTTTATTCCGGGATGATGCTTCGTTGCGCTCACGTGATGAAGTTGAGGTACTTGGTAGTATTTTTGGCGATGTTGACCGCCACATGGAAATGCACATGATGATGGGCGGACGTAGCAATGCAGATGTCATCCGCGAACGCGCCGAAGCTGCATATGAGGCGCTTAAAGTTTTGTAAGCTTGCTAACGTATAGCTTTGCTACCGTTGTCACTTAACTTGTTTAG
>CAZMCW010000633.1:1274-1527 GCA_964564405.1 uncultured bacterium | reverse complement strand
GATGCATTACTCGGACGGGCTGCTGCCCAAGTAAGCGCGTTCTGGCGCGATAAACTTTATGCCTCACTTTTAAATCAGCCAAAGTTGCCAGCTAGTAGTGGTGCATTAACTGGGCGCATTGCCAGCGATTTGCGAGATGTTGACATTTACTATCAGTTTGGATTGGGCACGCTCGTGGCAGAGTCAGTGGCGGCGTTGGCCATCGTTAGCTTGTTGCTAGTAAGTGATGTGCGGGCGACGTTGGTGTTACTTC
>CAZMCW010000633.1:0-1264 GCA_964564405.1 uncultured bacterium | reverse complement strand
GCTGCCGCTCGCATTTGTGTTAAGGATGTTGGGGGGGCGGCTCGAGCAAATCACCACCCACAATCAAGACGCCATCGAGCAAGTATCTGCCCATTTACAAGAAGGACTCAAACACCACAGCACCGTGCGGGCGTTTGGGATTCAAGCGTTTATGCGCGGCAGGCTTGCGCCAGATAACCTGCGAGCACAGCACTTGGCTGCCTCACGTAGTTGGCTAGCCGCGCTGCAAATCCCGGTGGCACAAGTGCTGGTTTTTGCTGGACTCATGGTTATGGTGAGTTTGTTAGTCAACCGCGTGAGTGCAGGAAGTTTAACCACTGGGCAGGTGGTGAGTTACATCACGCTGGTAGCGCTTTTGTCCACGCCGGTACAGCTTTTGCCCAAAGGTTATGCCATGTTTAAGCAGGCGAGGGCGGCGGCGGTGCGGTTGCGGGCACTTTTGGGTGATGTTGGTGATAATATCGATAACGCTAGTGATGTTCGTGTTGCATTAGAAGAAGAGTTGCGGCTCGAGCTACACAACATCTCCTTCGCCTACACACCCACTGATGTTCCCCTCTACCACAACCTCAACCTCACTTTAACGTCGCCCGGGTTGGTGGCGTTACGCGGTCCTAGTGGTTGCGGTAAAACGACGTTGTTACAGCTTATGCTGGGATTGCAGCAGCCTACACACGGTCATATTGACCTCAATCAGTATGCACTAGCTGATATTCCCGACGCCCAACGCCGCCAGCTCATCGGCTACTTGCCACAAGACAGTTTGCTGTTTCATGGCAGTTTGCGCGATAACCTTTGTTTAGGCTCGAGGTTTGCAGATGATGTTTTGCAAGACGTTTTAGCAACCGTCAACTTACACACCGAGTTTGCCGCCCAAAGCATCACGCTAGATACCCACCTTGGGGAAGACGGCACGGGGGTTTCTGGCGGTCAACGCCAACGCTTAGCCCTGGCGCGGCTTATTTTGCGCGATCCTCCTATATTTTTGCTAGATGAACCGAGCGCCAGCTTGGATGACGCCAGCGAGCACGTCATCATCAGCGTGCTTAAAACGTTGGCAACCCACAAACTGATTATTGCTGTGGCGCACCGTCCGGCATTGATTAAGGCGGCAGACACTGTCATTAACTTTGAGTCCAGCGAAGGTGTCATGGTACTGGTTGATATTGAGATAGCTGCCTCGAGCACCCAAGATGCCGTCCCAACCTAATCACCTAAGATGACCCAACCCCTCAACATCGGTCTACTTATGACCTACAACATA
>CAZMCW010000632.1:0-1531 GCA_964564405.1 uncultured bacterium | reverse complement strand
GATGAGGGCATCTTCAGCTGGACTAAGGCCGTAAAAGTGTAACCCGCCTTTAAGACCAAAGGTCTTACCTAGTCTGCCAATGTGCAGACTATCTTCGGGTGGTTCGTGGTAAAGATTCATGAGATTGATATACCTGTAAAATAAATTGACATTAAAGTAGTGTAGTTAAATAAGTTAATACTATTGTGCGGGCCGACATTGCAATGACTGATTATGTATCTATCGTGTTTGGAGAAAGGGGCGAAGGGGAGAAAGGGGGATTTTATTAGCTGTTGTGTGAGACCGTGACGTTACCGTTAGCAGCAACTTTCTCGAGTACCCGTTTGTAGTTGAGCACTTTTTAATAAGTGGTCAACATCGAATGGTCAGCATCCTGTTCAAGGGCTTCTAAAGAAAAAAGCAGCCTAGTAGAAGGCTACTTTGCGACTATCATCAATGATTTTGACGCATTTGTAAGCTTGCGCTCATTAGTCAATCAGTTGTACTTCAACGCGTCCTTGACCTTCAGCAGCGGCCCTAGCCAAGGTACGAATGCTACTGATAACCCGTCCACCACGCCCAATAATACGCCCACTGTCCTCTGGGGCACAGCGGATTTCAATATGGGTGTCGCGGCCCCGTTGTTCAACGCGAACATCAACGTTGTCAGGGTCGCTAGCGAGGTTATAGACAATGTAGCGAACAAGCTCTAGAGACATTAAGCGTTAGCGCGGGCTGCCTGTCTAGCAATATAAGACCTGCGGTTTTTAGCTTGGACTTTACCAACGGGAATCTCTTGTTTTTCAAACAAACGCAAGACAGTGTCGGTTGGTTGAGCACCTTGGCTAAGCCAGTATTGGGCACGTTCAGCGTCGATACGCAAAGGCTCAGCAACTGTACCACGTGGGTCGTAGTAGCCAATGGCTTCAATATAGCCACCGCTGCGCTTTTTGCGGACATCTATTACTACGATGCGGTAGTGGGGATTGCGTTTGGAACCCATGCGGGTAAGGCGAATTTTAACCATCATTCCTCCGGGGTAAAGCGCAACGCAAGCTAGTGAATCATCACGCTAACGCTGTTTTGAGATTGGCTTGATTAGAACGTGAAAGTACGTCCAATTTAGACATTTAAGTGATAACAGGGTGCTGGTGACAGGTTTTAGAACACTAAGATGCAAGTGCTAAAGGATAAAATTGCCAGCACGCAATGTAGACAAAAATCAAGCATTACATAATTAATCAGAAACTACCTTGAGAGGTGGCTTCACAAATATAGCATTGTACTGATTTGGTGGGGTTTAAGCAAGCCCTAAGCCTACAAAATTCATCTGAGCCTAGCGTTTGTTCAGCACGTCGGCATCATCTGACGTAACACGGTAAATAAAGCCTTGCTCGGAATGCTCTGCTTTAAGCTGGCCGGTCATAATGAGATCATCTAGGACGTATTCTGCCCCAACCCGCTCGAGCCCTGTGACCGTCATAACATCTTGAATATTAAAACTGGAAACCGTCTGACTATAAGCGAGGAGCGCTGCCTTGGCGCGTGCTTG
>CAZMCW010000631.1:0-1536 GCA_964564405.1 uncultured bacterium | reverse complement strand
TGACCATTTTCGTAACCTCATCACCGCTTGCTGGATTTTGTCTACTAACTGGTTGAGTTTTGTGGAAATTAGTGGAGAGACCATCCAAGCTGGTCACATTCAACATGGCATCAATATGATTTTTGTGATTATTCGTCCGTACTTAGCTGAACCTCATCAACACGCTCTCGCCCATGTCTCAACTAGACATGAGAATTTAGATAAGGATATTTTTTTATGACCGATACAGCAACGCAACCTTCACCTGAAGCCTCAACCTCAAAAAAACTTAGCCGCCGTCAATTTTTAAAGCGGGCAGGTGCTATTACTGTTGTCGCAGTAAGTGGGGGCGCTGTCTACCGGGCTACCGACCAAGGTGTATTTGGGTCCGCCACCGGTCCTGCGTATGAGCCTTGGCAAGACTGGCGCACGCAGCCTGAACAAGGTCCTTTACGCTTGGTGCAAGCTGGTATTTTGGCGTCCAACCCACACAATACCCAACCTTGGTATTTTGAGGTATTTGAGGATGGCATCAACGTGTTTGCCGATATGAGCAGGCACTTAGGCACCATGGACCCCTATTGCCGTGAAATGTACACCGGGCTTGGCTGTGCCATCGAAAACATGGTGCTGGCCGGACAAGCTGCTGGCTACAATGTGACGGTGAATGCAGAAGATGCCGTGTTAGATGAACCTGCTGGTGAGTCATTACGCCAAGTTGCCACGCTGGCATTAGAACCAGGAGAGGCTCGAGCGTCCGCCCTTTACAATGCTATTCCCAACCGCCACACTGACCGCGCCCCTTACGCAGACACACCTGTAGAAGCAGAAGTATTTGCAAGCTTAACTGACTTGATAGACGATACCAATATAAAGCTATTTTTCTACACACCAGATCAACCTGAATTTGCGCAGTTAGTCTCAGCAACGGTGGCAGCTACCGAGTTCATCATTGCAGATGCAGACATGTCCCGCGACAGCCACGCGTGGTTCAAACGCAACTGGCAAGAGCTCCAAGAGGACAAAGACGGCGTGTTTATTGATACATCTGGCTCGCCTGCTTTGTTGCGCACATTTGTCAAAATGATGCCGCCTATGCCTTTTTCAATGATGGATAGCGGGTGGCTTTCAGGTACGCAAGCATCTTTAACAGGCACCCCTGTGCTTGGCTTTATTGCAGTTAGAGATTTGTATAGCGCGGCTCAGTCGCTACAAGCAGGGCGCATTTGGCAGCGCATGCACTTGTGGGCAACAACGCAAGAACTATCTATGCAGCCTATCAACCAGCTACCTGAACAAGTTGACCGCGAGCGGCAACTAGCCCAACCTGCGACCACCACAGCATTACTAAATGAACTTACTGGCGACGAAACCTGGCAACCTACCTTTGTATTTCGGTTAGGGCATACCAATATAAACGTATTGCCAAGTGCGCGGCGTCCGGTTGAGGATGTTCTCATCTAAACTGACTACAAAGAGTGGCACCTCATTCTTATTCCTGAAGCAATTATCTAAAGAACGTAACCACAGCATCTTTCAAAAGGGTGCTGTGGTAAT
>CAZMCW010000630.1:0-1541 GCA_964564405.1 uncultured bacterium | reverse complement strand
GGTAGACGGTAACGAGCAACCAGGTGCCAGTCAGTTTGATGCAACCACGAGCACCTTAACCGTGAGCTTAGCTGAGTTTGCAGCAGGTAGCAGTTTAGAGGTTACGGTGCGCGGTTTCGTGCGCTCCTCGGCACCTGCGGGCGTCACCTTGGTCAATCAAGCTAACATCACTTGGGACGAACTTGACGGCAGTCCCAGTGGCCCTGTAGATAGCAACATTGTTAACCATCCCGTCAATCAACCAACCCCGCCAACCCCACCTGAACCCCCCGTTATTATCCCCTGTGCTGTGACCCTTGGCGCAGACGGCACTGTAACCAATTCTGGACAAGTTGCCAATGCTGCATTAGCAGATATGGTCACCTTTGCTTACACACTGACCAATCCAACGACGGCAACACACATGTATTTGCTCGAGGCCGTTATTGATGCCGCTAGCACCCTACCCGGCGTTAATCCCAACGATATAAGCGTGTTTTTTGACGCCAATCAAAACGGCGTTGTAGATGCTAACGAAACCACCTTTTCGGTCTTGCGTGTGCCCGTTAGTCAAAGCTTCCAACTCCTTGTGCAAGTCCAATTACCTGAGAGCATTCCTAACGACTTACTACCAGATGAAGGTAGCGCCTCACTATTCGTAAATCTTGTAGCAACCTGCGGTGATAACCCACGCGTGAGCGACGGCAACAACATCTCTGAAATTATCGTTAGTGAGCTACTTGCCGAAGACCCTATCCTGACCAAAACGGCCTCACCTGCCAGTGGTACACCGCTCGAGCCAAATACCCCTGTGACCTACACCTTGCAGCTCGAGGTTGGCAGTCTTGACCTTCCTAACGTTATTTTGCAAGATACCCTCGACCCACTTTTAAGTGCGCCAGAACTGCTTGAAGTACGCATTGATGGCATCGTTTTTGAAGATGCTGACATTAACTTTGATGCAAGCACTCGAGAAGTTACAGCAAGCCTCGAGCTTGCCCCAGCAGGTAGCACAGTTGAGTTTGTTATTGGCACGCGTATTCTTGTGGATGCGCCCGCTGGCCTGACTATTAACAACCGCGCAAACGGCATTTGGGATGATGGTGGCGGTAGTGCTGATAGCAATACCACCGACCACGAGGTACTACCTGTGTGTACAGTCTTGGTGGAGGCAGATGGCACCTTAGACAGCCCAGCGTTTAGCGTGACCGCCCTACCCGGCGATGAAATTGTTTTCCCTTACACTATTACTAATACTGGCAACGCCACCTTTAGCTTGGATGTAACGGCCCAACTGCTGACAACAGTCAGCACGCTCGAGACATCCAGTGTCGTAAGTCTTGTCGTCCTAGATATAAATGGCAACGGGCAACGCGATCCTGAAGACGTGCCTATTAATAGTCTCGAGCTAGCTCCCGGCGCAAATGCCAACATCTTACTGGTGGTTGCTTTACCAGACGATCCAAGCTTAGCGGGTGACTTGTTTGTAAATCCGCTGGCAGCATGTCCAGACGACGCCAGCCAAGACGACGACAATATCTCATTAGTCAGCGTGCCGGAAG
>CAZMCW010000629.1:0-1570 GCA_964564405.1 uncultured bacterium | reverse complement strand
CAACAGCACCCCCAAAAGCTGGGTAAACTTGCACGTAAACGCGCGTCTAAACCTTCACGTAAGCAACGTACCAGACGCGTTTTAGGATAGCTTTAAGATAGTCAAGTTTTAGTCAGAAAGTGAGTCCTCATGGACACAACAGCACGTCAACTTAACCGTCAAGCTAGCCCGGTGCGCAAAGCAGCTAACACGTCGCCCTTAAACCGACTTGCCTGGCGCAATGTGTGGCGGCAAAAACGCCGCACAACTTTGCTCATTATTGTGGTGGCTTATGCAACAGCCTCAATTATCTTTTTTTGGGGTTTTACCGAAGGGTTTTCGCGGTCAATCATTACCAATCAGGCACGTATTTTTAGCGCCCCGGCTATGGTTATGGCACCTGCCTACTTTAGCGATCCTGACCCGGAAAACGCTCTGAGTTCGCTGGATGTATTAGATGACATTCGCAATACCCGTGGGGTGAACGCGTTAACCTTGCGGCTCGAGTTTGCCGCGCTACTACGTTCCCCCTACACCTCCCAAGGTGCCAGTGTGCGCGGTATTGACCCTGCTACTGAGGGCTTAGTTAGCACCGTACCTGGCTACCTTGCTGAAGGTCGCATGATCGAAAGCACTGGCGAGGTGGTTATGGGTAGAGAACTTGCTGCCGACCTAGACGTACGTCTCGGCGAGCGCTTAGCAGTAGATGTATCTTCCACAGCAGGACCGCAAGGGGCAGGGCTTATTTTGGTGGGCTTATTAGATTCGGGCATTGCTTTTGTAGACGAATCGACCATTCTTGTTCATATTGATGACGCCCGTAACCTCACTGGGGTAAACACTGCTACTGGCATTGCCCTAGACGTGCCGCGTGGGCAAGAAGCTGCTGTCGCAACCAGACTCAACGAGGTGCTACCCACTGACATGCAAGCCTTTGAGATTATGGGATTGTTGTTTGCAATTTTTGCAGCACTTGCTGTTACTAGCACGGTGCTGGTCAGTGTGATTGAGCGCACCCGCGAATTTGGCATGATGGTCGCCATTGGCTTTTCACCGCCGCGCTTAGCCCGCATGGTAGTGCTCGAGGCATCACTAGCAACAATTAGCGGCTGGCTAGTGGGTGTGCTGGTTGGCTTTGGACTCACGGCGCTGTTTGCCAACGTCAACATTTTGGGTCCCGTATTTGAAGCTACCTTTGAAAGTTTTGCGCAGTTTGGTTTTTCGGATGAGTTTTACACCTCATTTGAGCTTGTCCACGCACTTTATGCCGCAGTGACAGTTGTCTTTGCAGGTATTTTTGCGCTGCTGATCCCAGCCCGCAAAGTTGCCACCATCAACCCAGCTGAAGCGATGAGAGCAGATTAGGGCGGGCACTCTTTCCGTTCACAGGGTCATGACCCTGATAAGCAGTTTACGACCTCGATATGAGCTTGACACCACCTCAGTTTCTAACCCGAACATCGTATCTCAGGAGGAGATATCATGACGAATCACCTGACATCCTTAGCACAAGAAGACCCCCTACCTGATCGTCACTTGTCCAACAACCAAGTGTCCAACAACCAAGTGTCTAACGGCCATGCAGATACTC
>CAZMCW010000628.1:0-1588 GCA_964564405.1 uncultured bacterium | reverse complement strand
AGTATAAAGAAGTCTCTTTCAATCCAAGTTAGAGATAATGTTTTTCTGTCAGATACGCGCGTAAAGCATCTTGCCAAGGTTGCATCTTAGCTTTGGCAGCTTCTGGCAGCATTATCGTTGTAAGTGACGAATCTTGCGGACGGGTCGCTTTAGTTGGGTAGGTTGAGGCTGGCACGGGCGTGACACTCGCATCTACGCCGGTCATCTCCACGGCAGCTTTGGCAAAGTCGTACCAGGTGATGCGCTCAAAACTGGATAAGTGGGTAAGGCCAGTAAAACCTTTTTCAATGAGCACCCCAAGTGCTGCGGCGGCATCCTGCGTGTAAGTTGGCGACATATAGATGTCATCAACAACGTTGAGTTTGCCCGTGTCTTGCGCACGCTTGAGAATCGTCTCAATAAAGTTACCGCCCCGCCCGCCATTACCGGCTTTGCCATAGACGCTCGAGACCCTCACCACGGCACACGTACCCCCAGCTTGCTGGACCAAGTTTTCACCTGCCCACTTGGACGACCCATACACATTGATAGGACGAGGTACATCATGCTCAGTGTACTGACCTTGGCTGCCATCAAATACGTAATCTGTACTGATGTGAATTAAGTGCGTGTCTTGCTCAGCAGTTGCCCTCGCCACATTGAGCGCGCCCACCGCGTTCACATGAAACGCATGGAGGGTATGCTCTTCGCAGTCGTCAACCTTGGTATACGCTGCGCAGTTGATGACGACACCTGGTTTCAGAGTTGCAAACGTCTTCTGCAGACTGTCTTCATCCAAAATGTCAACATCTCGCCCGAGGGACTGCACGTCGTGACCTGCAGCAGTGAGCACCTGTACCACGTCACTGCCGAGTTGACCTTGACCTGCGAGTACAGCCACGTTCATTGCACCCTTCATTACAGAGCCTCCGTATAAACAAAGTTGTTGTTAGCTTCAGCTAGGGGTGGTAGAACGTCGTCTTTGCCAGACAGTTGCGGGGAGACGCCATCAAGTTGCCCCAATTGCCAATCCACACCCACTGCTGGGTCATTCCAGGCAAAGCCACTATCGCAGTCGGGTGCGTATTCAGCCGTCGTTTTGTAAAAAACATCCGCCGTGTCAGACAAGGTCAAAAAACCATGTGCAAAGCCTGTAGGCACATAAAGCATCTGGCGGTTTTCCTCAGATAATTCTGCTGTGACCCACTTGCCGTAGTTGGGCGAGCCTTTACGAATGTCCACGGCGACATCCAAAATACGTCCGCGCACAACCCGCACCAACTTGCCCTGGGCAGATGGTGGGTTTTGAAAGTGAAGTCCCCGCAGCACGCCCTTGGCTGAGCGTGAGTGATTGTCTTGCACAAACTGCTCAGGAATAACTTCTGCAAAGGCAGATTGTTTGTAGCTCTCCATAAAAAAACCTCTGGCATCACCAAAGGCCTTGACGTCAACAAGGATGACCTCGGGGTGCTCGAGGCGCGTAAAACTAAAGTTCATGGGCTCACCTTACTTCTGTTGGTAGGATGATGATTGTATCAAGGTAGGACAAGCGGATGGCTTGGGTTGATAATTGTCAGCATTTACCTCTCGAGTATGTTGAGGCGTGTGC
>CAZMCW010000627.1:0-1611 GCA_964564405.1 uncultured bacterium | reverse complement strand
AGCAGCCGTGCAAGCTGGGGCTATGCATGTGCAAGGCACCATCAATGGCTACGGGGAGCGCTGCGGCAATGCCAACTTGATTAGCATCATCCCTAATTTAGTTCTCAAACTGGGTTATGACCAACCACAAGATTTGCGTGCTCTGCGGGATTTATCGCACTATATTGACGAGCGCGCTAACTTGCAACCCAATACCCGTGCGGCTTACGTAAGTGATGCTGCGTTTGCACACAAGGGCGGTATGCACGTGTCTGCGGTAAACAAAAATCCTGAAACTTACGAACACGTACACCCCGAGCGCGTTGGCAATCAGCGGCGCATTTTGCTGTCTGACTTATCCGGTCGTGCCAACGTGCTGGCCAAAAGTGACGTGCACGAAGCGTCTGATCCTAACGTACACGCTAACATGCAAGCAATTGTTACCAAGCTCAAAGAGCTCGAGAACCGTGGCTACGCGTTTGAAGGTGCCGAAGCTTCCTTTAAGTTAATGAGCCAAAAAGTGCGCGGTGAATACCATCCGAATTTTTTACTGCACGGGTTTAACATCAACATCACCAAGCGCGATAACGACCCGAGGCCGGTTGCCGAAGCCACGATTAAAGTGGGTGTGGGCGACCAGCTCGAGCATACTGCTGCTAACGGCGACGGTCCCGTGAACGCCTTGGACAGAGCGTTACGCAAAGCTTTGGTGCGGTTTTACCCGATGCTGCAAGAGCTTACCTTAGTGGATTACAAGGTGCGCGTGTTAGGTGGGCTCGAGTCAGGTACAGCCAGCGTAGTGCGGGTACTGGTTGAAACCACCGATGGGCGCGACACTTGGGGCACGGTAGGTGCCAGCACAGATGTGATTGCAGCCTCTTACGAAGCCCTTACCGATGCCATTGAGTACAAGTTGCTCAAAGATGAGGTCAAGCCAGAAATACCTGCGGGGATTGATGTGACCGTACACTCATAATCACGTGCTGAGCTTGACGTTTAGACATGTGTTTATGCGATGACTTGAAAGATCTGCTACAAGCTTTAAGTGCATAAAAAGTTTTGAGAGCTTTAAAGTACTTTAGCTCGAGTAGGTTGATACTGGCTGAGAGAATGTATAAAATTTATCTGTTGTTTTTTGAGAATGCTATCAACCTTTGTTAAAAAAGATAATGCTACCTGCTGCTTTCGTATACAAAGCATGCGGCAGGCTATACAAAAAGCAAGCTGTCATACAGTCCTGAGCAGGTCCAAACGTACTTTCTGGATAGTGCCCTTAAATTGACAGGGTTTTTGTTGGGGCGATATAATGATTTTTGCAGCTAACGCCAAAGGCTGTAGCCGCAATACCAAAATTTGTCAAATTGCGACATGATGCAACCTCATACATTTTAAAATCATAGTTGAAGCCACCTCAAACGCGCAAAAGTTGGCCGCTCGAGCACTACTTTTGTGAATTTAACTGTGAATAGTACCAACGGTCTTGGTGGGAATTGAGTACAAATGTACACATCATACCTTTTCCGGTTATTTTGGTAACAAAGTAACCCGAGCGGAGCGAGCAGAAACAGATACCAAGTCCAACTAGAACGTAATGAACTCCGTAGGAGTTTATGATGTGTTTTGTCGGACTTG
>CAZMCW010000626.1:0-1613 GCA_964564405.1 uncultured bacterium | reverse complement strand
TTAACCGCTAAACGCTATCTGAAAACTGCGGTTTCCAGATAGGAGGTACTTAGATCTAGTGAAAATGATGATGGAACTGTATAAGCTATCAAATTTTACAACGAGTTATACAGCGGGGAGAAGCTCGAGTCCGACCTTTTTACCTGCCAAGAACACAGCTTCAGGCTTGTCGTAGGCGCGAATATCTGTCAGTGGATCACGTGCCCAAACGGTTAAGTCTGCCCGTGCACCAAGCGTTAAACTGCCAACCTCACCTGCTAAACGCAACGCTTTGGCAGCCGTACTGGTCGTAGCTTGTAACACCTCTGCTAGACTCAAGCCGATTTCATGAAGTAATTGCAACTCGCGAATAAGTCGCCCGTGCGGGTTCATAGGCGTACCTGCGTCACTACCGGCCACAATAGGCACATCAACTTGCCAAGCTTTATGAATGTTGTCGCGGTGAATATCAACAATGGGCGCAGTTTTAGCAACAATCCAGTCAGGAATTGTGGCACTGTTGGCTACAATTCCTTCGGGTGCAGCTAGGGTAGGCACTAAAAAGCGCGTTCGTAAAAGGTCCAAAGCTTCATCGTTCCAACGGTCAAAGGCACCGTGTTCAATGGTGTCGATACCTGCTCTAAGTGCATTGAGAATACCCGTGAGTCCTTGTGCGTGGGCAGCGGTATGTTTACCTTTTTTGTGGGCTTCTTCGGTACCGGCACGCATTTCTGCTTCGGTGTAGGCTTCAGCACCAGCCTCAACGCCTTGTGTAATGACGCCACCTGTGGCCATAAACTTGAGCACTTGCGCACCCTGTTTGAGTTCTTCTCGAGCGGCCAAGCGCACACCATCTGGACCATCAGCTTCGTGTCCAAACGCGTGGCCATGACCGCCTGTCATAGTAATGTTACTGCCGCACGGCATGATATTAGGCGCGTGTAAAGTCCCTGCTTGAACTGCGCTAGCAAGCTCGAGCGCTAGTTTGTGCGGACTGCCAAGGTCCCGCACAGTGGTAACGCCAGCGGCAAGTTGCCGTTTGAGACCGTGTAAGCCTGTTGCCACCAAGTGAACCCTACCCTGCTGCAAACAGTGTTCTGGGTGCGCACTACCGTCTAGACAAAGGTGAACATGTGCGTCAATAAGACCAGGTGTAACGTAGCCTTCTAGGACAATATCGTTAGCAGAGATTTCACTAGCAGGGATGTCACTAGCAGGGATGTCACTAACCAAGGTAGGCTGAGTAGGCTGAGTAGGCTTGGGCTGAGAGCTTGTTGAAGAAGCCGCCTCAAAAGCTGTGATCCGGCCGTCATCAACGTGGAGGATGCCCGTTTGATGACTGGCTGTTTCGGGAAAAATAAATGTGCCGTGAAAGCGTAAGCTCGAGGTCATCAGGTGAGTGTACGTGTTCACATCTGAGTGATTGCAAGCTAGCTAACATGCTCAGGCAGGATGAGGTTGTGTAAGACGAGATGACACAAAATGAGGTTGTCTAAGGCGAGGTTGTCTAAGGCGAGGGTGTCTAAGACGAGGTTATCTAAGACGAGGCGTTAATCTCAGCACAATTAGGACGCTAATACCAAAGTGATGTTTTGATGTCGCTTTGCGGCATCAAAATCGCTCGTGTTTACGAA
>CAZMCW010000625.1:0-1630 GCA_964564405.1 uncultured bacterium | reverse complement strand
CCCGCCATACCTGCAGCAAATCATCTTAAAGTGCCTAGCCATTTGCGCATTATTAGCAATCAAGCGTTCACTAGGTTTTTGGGTCAAAATGTTTGGCCGCTCGAGTACTACAGTTACCAACATGCGTTTGCAATCAACCAGCAAGTATCACATCCTCACGATCTAGCTCAAGAGAATATCTATATAGGTGAGATGTTAGCTGGACAGCGTGACCACTACCGCATGGAAAAACGCTATGTTCAACGCGACGGCAGTGTGCGTTGGGGAGATATCGACTGTACTGTCAACAGTGACGATGACAATAATTTTGTTATGTTTGTGTGTACTGTTCAAGACATTACCGACACCAAACGCGCTCAAAGCGTCTTGCAAAAAGCATTGCAAGCACGCGCAGAAAGTGAGCAAAAGTTTCGCACTTTTTTTGAAGAAAGCCCCACACCTTGCATTGTTATTAGCATAGTAGCTCAACCACCTTACCTGGCAACATCTGCCAACGCACTTACTCCTGCATCTACGCTGGCTCCAGCTTCTTCTACATTGGCTTCTTCTATGCTAGCTTCTTCTGCATCAGCTTCTTCTACATCAGCTTCTTCTACAGAGGTACACATTGCTGCTAACAAAGCATTTGAAACCTTTTTAGGCTACGACGCTTGGCAACCTAGCAAAGTTTCTGTTGAGCAAGCTTGTAGCATTGCGCAGAGTGTGTCACATCCAGATGATTGGGCAGTTGAACAAAGTTACTTACGTGAGATGCTCGAGGGCATCCGAACCCAGTACAGCATGGAAAAACGCTACACACACGCTGACGGTAGTACACGTTGGGGCAAACTGAGCAATATTGCTTTACACGACCGTGAGGGCAAGTTTGTTATGTCGTTGGGAACAGTGCAAGATATTACCCAGATTAAGCGTGTTGAACTTAAACTCAAGATGACCCTAGACCAGCTCGAGCGTGCTTACGAAGATGCCGTACGCGCGCTTGGGCTTATGCTCGAGTACCGCGACGATGAAACCAAAGGTCATACCGACCGCGTAACCAACCTAGCTTTACGCATGGCAGCAGCCCTAGGATTAAATGCCGACGACCACACTGCCATGAAATATGGTGCTTACTTGCATGATATTGGCAAGATTGCTATTCCAGACGCTATTTTACGCAAACCCACCAAGTTAACGCGTCAAGAATGGCAGCTTATGCACCAGCACCCTGAGCTAGGTTACAAGTTTGTTGAGCGACTTTCGTTTTTACCTCAAGCGGCTCGAGACGTTGTTCTTTACCATCACGAAAAAGTGTCTGGCACAGGTTATCCGTATGGCCTACAAGGTACTGACATCCCGCTACTTGCCCGTATTTTTGCACTTATTGACGTCTATGACGCGCTTACCAGCAAACGCTGTTACAAGTCCGCTTGGTCTCATAAAACGGCTCTCCAGGAAATTGACGCACTTGCAGGTGATCATTTTGACCCTGAGTTGGTGAGTGTGTTTATGACGATTTTTTAGCGGGCTAGACAAATCAAGTTGTTGTGTGAGTTGTCACGTAATTTGTTAAGGCGACAGTAATACTGCCCAAAGATACACATACTTTAGCAGTTCCAGGATTGGTTCCCACACACTGAGTGGGTTGATT
>CAZMCW010000624.1:797-1638 GCA_964564405.1 uncultured bacterium | reverse complement strand
AGTGGTAGGTCTTATACCAAATTGACTCTTGAATGTCATCGTCTGAATCATCTAAGGGTACGCTCGAGCTGCGCTGTACTTCGTAAACACGAGCGATTTTGATGCCGCAAAGCGACATCAAAACATCACTTTAGTATTAGGTATTGGTTTTAGTTGCTGTTGTTCCTCGAGGAGATCTTCAAAATACAACGAAAATAAAATAGCCATTGAAAGCCTCTATCAAGCTTTTCTAAAAACGCTGAGGATTGATTAAGCTGCTCCAATATTCTAACATCTTGTAACGACACACAACCTGCACCAGCAAATCTCAACAGCGACGCCAGCATCAGTTAATAAACCGCCTCGAGCTAACCACTTCGTTATTGGCTAAAGGCTCTACAGTAACTGGTTGACGCACATTAAACGTCGGCAAACTGCTCTCAGGAAAACGCTGTTTAAGTGCGTTTAACAGTAACCGCGTAGCAGGAATTTTGAGGCTACTAGGTAGTAGTAAAACTTCAATGACACGGCGCAAAGGTTCAACAATGTCGGCCCGAATTACGCCGTCGTGCAAAGGGTAACTTGCAAGCCTCGGCATTACGCTCACGCCTAACCCTTGGGCAACAAGTTCCATAGACGTAAAGTCATCGCGTACAAGTTGGATAGCTGGGACAGTGACAAGCGCGTGCTCGAGCCGCGCTTGGATCAGCTCGCCGCAGTTGTGGCCGCCGTGCATAATGGGCGCGTAGTCGGTGAGTTGCCGCCAGCTAATAGCGTAGTCAGCCTGTTCTGCTTGAACCTGTTCTGCATAAGCTGCGCGCAACGCGGCCGTGGTTGTACTAAGCTTTTTAGCAGCACTTTT
>CAZMCW010000624.1:0-787 GCA_964564405.1 uncultured bacterium | reverse complement strand
TAAGCTCCCAGTGTAAAGTGTTATCTTCTACCGCAAGTTCATCTTCCGAAAGCTGCGTGACTGCAACATCACATTGACCTCGGTCAAGAGCTTGCTTGAGGGTATCGCGGCCACAATCCATCTCAATAAGTTCAAGGACTAAGTCTGGAAATTGGCGTTTAAACGCAGCCATAATGCTCGGTAAAATTTGGCTAGCCACACTGCGGAAAGTAGCTACCCGCAAGTAGCCTTCTATGCTGGCTTTAGCTAGACTAGCTTCTTGAAAAATAGCGTTTTCAAAGCGCAACATTGTGCGCACGTGGCTTTCAATAGCACGACCAGCTTCGGTGGCAACAGCCCCAAAGCGTCCGCGTTCAAATAGTTTTACACCAAGTTCACGTTCTAGCTCACCAATGGTGTAGCTGAGCGTGGATTGTGAACTACCAAGCTCGAGGGCAGCTTCTGAAAAACTACCCGACTCTAAAACTTTGACAAATGCCCTAAGCTGCTGCAGCTTCATGTGTCCAGTCTAAAGGCTAAGGCGTCAACTATCTATCTAAAAATTCGATAGATAGCGTCTCAACCATCGTAGCTTTCTTTTGTATATTGCACACAAAAGCTCTAGGCTTAGTGCCAGATGGCTTACAGGGTGTTCCTGTAGTCAGCTTGTGCAGTCCGTTTCATGACCTGATCGTTGCAGTATAAACGTCAGCATGTTCGCGCACCTCACAAAAATGTCTTAATCCAAAACCCTTTTGAGGAATTTTGACAGACTGCACGCAGAAAGGTGGCACTCATGCTCGAGAAA
>CAZMCW010000623.1:0-1663 GCA_964564405.1 uncultured bacterium | reverse complement strand
GACGTTTTGTCGTGTACTTAGCCTTTCCGGTTATTTTGGTAACAAAGTAACCCGAGCGGAGCAAGCAGAAACAGATACCAAGTCCCGTGACCCCACTTTAACAACTCTCTAAAAACACCTGCAGCGAGCTACCAAGCACTGGCTTGTGAACATGCTACTGAAAAACGTTGAGAATATCTTGAACCTCTAAGCTCGAGCCGTTGGGTAACATAAGCGCCCCTGAGTTAATACTTTCAACCTCAAGATACCCCTGCTCTGCGGCGGCCTTATGGACTTTAATACAAGTGTGCTGCAGATCAACTAACCAGTAGCTAGGGATACCAGCGCGTGCATAAAGTGCCGCTTTAACGTGCGTGTCGTAATCTAAGGTAGCTTTGGCAACTTCGATAAGCAGCAGCACATCTTGCGCCGTGGGGTGGGACGTCGTGTAGTAGTCATCACGAAAGCGCAAAATTTGCAGGTCAGGCTCAGGTTCAGTACCATCCTCGAGCATCAGCGGGTTTTGCACGTTGACGATGTAGTCTTGCCCTAAAGCTAGACTGAGCAACTGGGTCAAACGCATCACGACACCAGCGTGTTCACTACCGATGGGCGACACTTGAATCAACTCCCCCTCGATCAGCTCGAGCCGCTCATCTTCGTGGAAAATCCCCGCTACGATCATTTGGTGGTATTCGCTACTGCTGAGCCGCCTGCGTTTTATACCTAACATAACCGAAGTTTAGCACAGGCTTGTTACTTATTTCTTGGCGAAGATCGCACCCTGACGTTTGTTTTAACGCCCTTCCAAAAACGCCCTTAACCGCGCTGCCAACTGCGGAAACTCAATCAAAAACGCATCGTGCCCGTGCGGGCTGTGAATGCGCACATAGCTCGAGTTAGCTAGACCTTCAGCTAGCTCGAGCTGCTCTTTTTCAGGGTAGAGCACATCACTCTGAATGCCCATCACCAACGCAGGTTGCGTGATGGTACTAAGCACTTTGCCGAGCTTGCCGCGCCCCTCAGCCACGTCAAAGTCGTCCATCGCTTTAGTGATGTAGAGGTAGGTGTTGGCATCAAAACGGCTCACCAGCTTGACACCTTGATAATTCAAATACGACTCATGCCTAGCAGGTCGGTGGAAGCACTGACCCGTTCGCGCCCAAACTTGGCATCTAGTGAATCCAGCGAGCGGTAACTGAGCATGGCGATGGCTCTAGCGAGTCCCAGGCCGCTCTCGGGTTGACCATCTGCTGGATAATTACCTTGCTTCCAAGCCGGGTCACTGGTGATAGCTTTGCGGGCAACCTCGTTTAAGCCGATGGCCCAAGCAGAGTGGCGCGCGCCAATGGCAATCGGGACAATGCTCTTGACCATATCTGGGTAAAGTACCGCCCACTCGAGCACCTGGATACCGCCCATCGACCCGCCAATGACCGACGCAACCTGCCGCACGCCAAGGGCATCTAACAAGCGCTTTTGCAACCTCACCATGTCCCGCACGGTATAGCGCGGAAAGCTGAGGCGGTAAGGTTCACCTGTTTGTGGGTTTGTACTGCTCGGTCCTGTTGTGCCGTAACAGCCGCCCAGCACGTTGCTACAGACCACAAAAAAACGGTTGGTGTCGATAGGTTTGCCCGGCCCAATAAGCGGGTCCCACCAGCCCGGCACTTGCTTCCCAGAG
>CAZMCW010000622.1:0-1667 GCA_964564405.1 uncultured bacterium | reverse complement strand
CAGCGGAGCGATCGCTCTTTACTCTTACCTATCTCTAACATACAAGCGGAGCGAGTAGAAACAGATACCAAGTCCGTGCCAGACAGAATGAATCCCATAGGGGGTTATGATGTGTTTTTTCGGACTTGGTATGAAATGCTGGTCTCGATGAAGCAAGATGGCAAGGTTTCTGGAATCCCAATTATATTTATTACGGGGCACACTGATGAACTAACCCGGAAACACGTGATCGGTTTGGGGGCGAACTTGTGTCTGGCAAAAACGGTTACCATATGTTTACTTAACTAACCAGCAGCCTCTATAAATACGTGTTAGACATGTGTAGTTGTGGTTTTGTGGGTATTTGCCATGGGCGTTCATACGATCTTAATGACGCATTAAAGTGTAAAGTTACACCCAGATTTGTATTAATAACGTTATTTTCCTATGTTACGTCGTGCTGAACTTGCTCCTGCTACAACTTTTTGCTTTGCCTTACTCACATACCCTCGTGTCCACACGATCAGTTTAGGGAGTATCGGGCTCAGTTTCCAGCAGTTGAGGTCAGCATACTGTCAGAAGTAGTCAGGATTAGCTGTGATACTTGAGCGCTTCCATCAGCTCATCGGTAATTTGCTCGGTATCGCCGCGTTGAGCGGCGGTTGCCACGTGATCGCGAATGTGCGCGCGCAAAACTTTATCACCCACTTTGTTGAGCGCACCTTGGACGGCTTTGATTTGCTTGAGGACATCTACACAATAAATATTGGGGTCATCCAACATGCGCAAAATGCCCTCGAGATGCCCCTTGGCACTTTTGAGCCGCAAGCTGGCATCTTGGCGCACGTTATCGTCTAAGTGTAAACAACCCTCGTCATGAACGTGGGGTTGATCTGCGGTTGTGCTTACAACATCTGCCATGTGTGTTCCTTATATCTTGTGTTTAAGAAGCGAGGCTGGCTTGATAGCCTTCTTCAGTTACAGCATCAATGAGCTGTTGTACGTCAGCGTTACCCTGCACGGTAGCCCGGTGATCGTCCAAACTAACCTCAACTTGGGTAGCACCGTTAACGGCCTCGAGCGCCTCTTTGACAGCTTTTTGACAATGCTTGCAGGTCATGCCTTCAACAGCGAGTACAGTCATATTCAACTCCTTGTAGACATATTGAGATTCCTTGTTAACTCCGAATACCCCACCGGGGGTGGGATAGGTTCAGATTAGTTTAGAACATTACTCACACACAGGTCAACTCACTTCAAAATTTTTGTCGATGCAGCCTGAAAGAGGTTTCAACCAACTTGACAGCAGTTCATCACAGTGCTTAAACTGACATCAGTTTACCCCACCCCCCTAGGGGTAGTAGTGCATCCAGAGTTGGAAAGGATGATGATATGCAACAGATTACTGTTGGCGTGCAGGGCATGACCTGCGCCAATTGCTCGAGTCGAATTGAACGTAAGCTGGCAAAGCTTGAAGGCGTGCTTACGGCGAACGTGAACCTAGCAACCGAACGCGCCCAGGTAAGTTTTGACGAAACCCAACTTACTCCCGAGGGCATCCTCACCACAATTGTTGACAGTGGCTATGAACCCGTCACTGCCCAAGCAAGCCTCAACATTGGCGCTATGGACTGTGCAAGCTGCGCTCAGCGCGTGACCAAAGCGCTTGAAAAACAGCCCGGTGTACT
>CAZMCW010000621.1:1392-1719 GCA_964564405.1 uncultured bacterium | reverse complement strand
AAGCCAAGCCAAGCGCCTTTACAGCACCCTGGCAAGTGTGCTGGTGGGCTTACTTTACGCCGTGATTGTCTCCGCGTTTATACGTCTTAACCTCTACATTCAAGTTTACGGCCTCACCGAGTTACGCTATTACAGCAGCGCCATGATTCTGTGGATTGCGGGCTTAATGGTGCTCTTTCTCCTCAGACTACACAGCCCACGTGCGCCCAAACTTGCCTACAGTTATTTTGTGTTTGGCATGTTGGGTGTTATAGGGCTTTACGTGAGCAACCCAGATGCACGCATTGCCAACATCAATTTAGCCAGGGCTCAAGCAGGGCTAAGTTT
>CAZMCW010000621.1:0-1375 GCA_964564405.1 uncultured bacterium | reverse complement strand
CTGCGCCGAGTGTACTTAGTTATTATGAAGCATCCGCAGGTGATGATGAGGTGCAAGACCAGTTAGCACCGCTAATTGAGTGGTATTTGCGCCAAGACCTAAATGATACGTATAACTGGCGTGCTTGGAATTGGGGGAGGTGGCAGCGCTCGAGGCGTTTAGCTGCTTATCTGGATACTTACTCGCTAGCTGATGTGTCCCAAGTTGATGAACCATCAAGTAGCACTAGGAATATTCCTGACACTAGCGACCTACCAGCATCAGGCTGGTTGTTTGATTGATAGCACTTCCTAAGTATCAAACCCCAATAAAAACTGTCATAATACTTGTAACGTGGATACGGAAAGCTTTATTACCAAGTGGCAAGCCTCGAGCCTCAAAGAGCGCTCTGGGTCACAAGAACATTTTTTGGATGTATGCAGTCTGCTAGGACACCCAACCCCAGCCGAAGCTGACCCCGAGGGTACCTCGTTTACATTTGAACGCGGGCTTAAAAAAGCTGGTGGTGGGCAAGGGTTTGCAGATGTGTGGAAACGCGGCTTTTTTGCGTGGGAATACAAAGGCAAACACGCCGACCTAAACGCTGCTTATAACCAGCTCGAGAAATACCGCATCGACCTCGAGAACCCTCCGCTCATGATCGTGTGTGATATGGCGCGCTTTGAACTGCACACCAACTTTTCAGGTACGCCTAAACAAATTCACCGTTTTGACCTCGCCGACTTGCGTGACGAGCAGACCCTCAAGTTACTACGCTGGGCATTCTTTGAACCTGACAACCTCAACCCCAAGTACTACCGTGAGGCTGTTACCCAAAAAATTAGTGCCGATGTTGCCAACCTGAGCCGGGCCTTACGCAAACGCGAGCACAGCCCGGAAAAGATAGCCCATTTTTTTATGCAACTTGTGTTTGCGTTTTTTGCTGAGGACATTGGGTTACTAGAAAACAACTTGCTAACCCAAATCCTCGAGAAACTACAAGACAACCCAGTCAAAGCTATGCGCGCGCTAGCTGAGTTATTTGAAAAGATGGCCAGTGGCGGCGAAATGTGGGGCGAAGAAGTTGCCTATTTTAACGGCGGTTTGTTTGAACCTGCGGGCTATGACGTGCCGCTGCTATACGAAGATGAACTAGCTACCTTACTCGAGGTTGCCAAATACGACTGGCTCCAAGTTGAACCCGCCATTTTTGGCACACTGTTTGAACGCAGCTTAGACCCCGCCAAGCGCAGTCAGTTAGGCGCGCACTACACCAGTGTGCAAGACATTTTGCGGATAGTACGCCCGGTCATCATTGAACCCCTCGAGCGCGAGTGGTTAGCCATCCGCGACGCCGTAGACGCTTATCGAGAATATCTCGCCGCACAAGAACACA
>CAZMCW010000620.1:0-1720 GCA_964564405.1 uncultured bacterium | reverse complement strand
ATATCTCATGCCTTACTTTGAAACAGGTATCTCTACTTTTGCAAGAGGTCTAATGGATGTGGCACGGAAATTAACACCTTACCTTGGACAGCTAGTACCCGTTTGAATTCACTCAAACAGACCTCGAGCGAAGGTAGTTACTGCAACACAAGCGCGCAGACAATCACATCAAACGTATAATTTACTAAGGGTAGTGGCTTGGTTAAATCGCTGCAAAGACGTGTGTAAGGAGTTTTGAAGTCACAAGCTTCTTTGTCGGTAGCAGTAACTTGTAATCCTCGAGCATGTGCCCAGTAACTGTAAAACCCACTCCCACAGCCAGCATCAAGTAAGGTCTTGGCACTTACGACAGCAGGTTCCAAACGTGCCAGCATGGCAGGGCGCTCGTAGTCCCTGTGAAACGGATGTTCGTCCATAGGTGTGGGCTTAAATTCCCTTAAAAATGAGCCCTTGTCCAAAGACATTACCCTGAACTGGACTGTACAAGGTTTTCGCGGGGTAGCTGCTTACGAATGGTCTGCGAAAATGCAACATCATCAAGGTCATCAGGGTTGTTTGTAATGATGTCTTGAACAATGTCAGAGACATAAAATACATCATGTAGGCTATTTTTATTTTGGTCAATAAGGCCTTGGTCAACCAGCATCTGGTCGCTGTAGCCGGGCACAATTGTGCCGAACCGCAAGGGGATGAGTCCTTGCTGTGTGCGGTTAAACAATCTGAACAGGTGGCTTGTGCAGCTATAACTGAGTGTGTTGTAAAACTTGGGTTTGCTGAGGAGGTTGTTGGCTTCCTCGAGCATACCCCTCAGTAACTTCTGAGCGTCCTCTGCGGTTAACGTAAGCGGGTACAAATACACCGCGTGCTGCTGATAATACGCCCGCCGTCCAATTAAATCTGGCTCATCACCAATGACATACATAAGTTCAAAGTTATTAAACACCCCACGAATTAGCGAATAACGCTCACCAGCTGTAACTCTAGCCTCAATAGACACCGCCAAGCACTGACCATCTGCAAACTCAAAACTGACCAGCGTGTGCGCTACCGCCCGCCACGCTGAGAACGATTCTTGGACAAACCAAACGCGTGTTACATCCCCCAAGTTGTAAGTTCGCGTTGTATAGGACGCCGTCAAGGGCGAGCCAGGGGGTCCGTAACGCGTACACCGCAAGTTATGGATAGTTGCTTGCGAGCCATCAAAGGTAATCGTCGGCAGTTGTTTTAAATCAGCTCGCCAATTTCCTTCATGTGTAGGACGTTTCGCAACAACGTATATTGCCACCAGTACAACGAACACACCTGCAAATACAAAGGTCATTGGCAAATCATATCAATCCTGAGCATTATCAAGGTTGATGAGATGCTCATCACTCGCACTTAGAATGTTACTCAAAGCCAATTGATAATGGCCTCGACAGGATAGCTTAAAACTGCCGAATCCAGGCAGAAAAGTTTTCACCTTCAGGAATTTGCTGAGCCCTTTCGGTGATGTTATGGCGCGCTTTAATTTCCTCAAAAGAGCCCTGTGCATCAATGAGCTCGAGGTTGTAAAGCAGATCATCCGCATAGCCGGGCAAAAAGCGCGCAACGTGAAACGGGATAGTTCCTGGCAACACCTCGTTGACAGTATCAATTAAATTAGTTGTACAAGTGCTTGTAAAGGTGTTGTAAAAACGCGGTTGTTCTACGATGGCATTGGCTTCCTCAACAAAGTCAA
>CAZMCW010000619.1:1238-1723 GCA_964564405.1 uncultured bacterium | reverse complement strand
CACCTCGAGGTACCTTTTTTGCGCTTTGATATGTCCGAGTACATGGAAAAACACAGTGTCTCGAGACTCATCGGTGCACCCCCTGGCTATGTGGGCTTTGACCAAGGCGGTCTCCTGACCGACGCCATCCGCCAAACACCATTTACGGTGCTTTTGCTAGACGAAATTGAAAAAGCCCACCCTGACCTGTTTAACATCTTGCTGCAAGTCATGGACTACGGGCGGCTCACTGACCACAACGGGCGCAGTGTGGATTTTCGCAATGTCATTTTGGTGATGACCACCAACGCCGGTGCCGCCGAAGCCAGCCGCGCGGCCATTGGCTTTCAAGTTGGTAGCAACACAGCCGCCAGTGACGAAGCCATTAAAACCCTATTCACCCCCGAGTTTCGCAACCGTTTGGATGCCACCATTCAGTTTTCGGCGCTACCTGAGCCTGTGGTGCGGCAGATTGTGGACAAGTTTGTGCGCGAATTAGCAGAACA
>CAZMCW010000619.1:0-1228 GCA_964564405.1 uncultured bacterium | reverse complement strand
GTTGTCCTAGAAGTTACGGATGCCGCCAAAGACTCCCTCGCCGTTTTAGGGTTTGACAACGTTTACGGCGCGCGGCCGCTAGCCAGAGTAATTCAAACGCGTATTAAGCGCCCGTTAGCGGATGAGTTGTTGTTCGGGGAGTTGCAGGAGGGTGGGCAGGTAACAGTAGATATAGACAAACAGGGTAAAAGCGATGAGCACGTATTTATCCCTAATAATAGTATTGAAATTTGCGTGTTTAAGTTCCACTTTAAGCGCATTTAGATACCAGATATCGTGCAAACAGACGACACATTACAGAGTAGAGTGAAGTTTCGTTTACAATCATAATTTATATGAATTCTTCTCTCTCATGGACTCCACTCCGCTGCCTTAGTGATAGGAGCAAAGTACACAAAGGTTCTGGAATATACCTTATCGGTGTCGAGGATATTTCTCTTGCAGACCCTGGGCCTGACGCAAATTACTATGGAATAAATTACCCCCTGTCATTTCGTCCTAGATACGTAGGAATAAGCTTGAGCCAGCGGTACGGTATCGCAAGACGCCTTAGCTCACATGCACGTGGGAAAGGTAATCGACAGATAAAAGAGTTTATTTTGAACTATGGTATCGACAAACTCTACTATACATACAGCCCTATTGAAAACGCAGATTTTGCGGAAGCCCTCTTTTTGATGCATCAATCAGAAAATTTTCTTAATTGGAATAATAAAGCTGAACTCCATGGACCCGGGAATCGGTTCTTTTTCAGCATGGACCTTATGAGCCACTCATGCTTGACTGTTTTGAGCCAGAAGAGATACTAGAGGAAGTTGAAAGCAAACGTCGTCTGAAAGAGAATTGGGACGCCATCTTAGATGCACATCCCAAATATAAAAGGCTCGCAAATCAAAATAAAGACTGAACGACTTATTCAATGTAAGGTGCTAGTGTAAAATCATGATTGACTGGTCAATTTGCCCAGCTGCCGAGCGCGACCCTGAAAGAGTAAGCGGCGCGTGGGTATTCAGAGGAACAAGGGTGCCGATTACGGCATTATTGGAAAACCTCGAGGACGGTAGTACCACCGAGGAATTTATAATGTGGTTTCCATGCGTAACACTGCAACAAGTGAGGACAGTCTTGAAATATGTTGCGCGAAGTACTGTGGCTGCCTAAGTCAACTTCATCATGGCAAAAGATTTATCGTCGTGGCGTGTCAATACCGTGTGCTAAACTTTGCTCA
>CAZMCW010000618.1:0-1762 GCA_964564405.1 uncultured bacterium | reverse complement strand
GCTAGTTTAAGGGCTTTACAGACCTCGTGCTCGAGGGGCTCAATAGCATCATAGCTTCGGGAATTTATTGGCCAACTATTCAGTCAATTGGTTTAAGTTGAGTTTGTAGTATTGTTGATGTCTTTGTCAGCATCATTCTCGTGAGTCATGTTGTTATGAGACGTGAGTAACGTCGTCACCTCAACCTCACCAAGTTGCTTGCTGAGACCATCGCGCATCGCACGCTGTAAAAGCCTCCAGCGTTGCCAATTGCTAGATAGGACTGCCTCGACGATGAGACCAAACTTCACCAACAGTAAATTGATAGCGAACCACGCGTAAGGGCCCGTTCGCACGTGGCGCGTCCAATAGAGGGCATTCCGGGTTGTGTAGTAGATGCGTATGTCGCTCTCAGTCAAAAAAAGGCGCTGGAAGGGACGTGTTTTGTACTTACCGCTGTTGTCAACGAGCCAAGATGTGTCGACATCGTAAATGAGTGCGTCTGGCAGTAAATAAATATGGCCGCCTGCGCGGGTGATGCGGTACGTGTACTCGTAATCGTCGCTGTAGAGATAAAACTGAGTATTCGGCAAGCCGATAGCCTCAATAACGTGTCTAGGTAAAAGTAGACCGCCGTAGGGTGCAAAGGGCAGTGGGCACAGGCTGCAAGGTGTTGTTTGTCGAAATTTGTTGATGAGTTTAGCAGGTATATCCAATAAATGAAAGCCAAGTACGCTCGAGGGACGCGTAATCGCCGTGCGCACCCCCTGCACCCAGGCTTTGAGGTTGGGGCGGTCATCGCGTAGGGCAGCTACCGCTACAAGTTGATGCTGAGGGACTTGGGAGTAAGCATCAAGCAAGAGGTTCAAAGCGCCATCTGCGGGCACGTTGTCGTCATCTAATAACCAGATGAAGTCACAAGCAAGCTGGCGGGCTGCATCAATACCAGCAGCATAGCCCCCGGCTGATCCGAGGTTGTGCGGCATGGTGAGAACTTGAATTTGATGATGCTCGCTAACGAAATGAGCAAGTGCGTTTTGGCTAGACGCTTCTGAGGCATTATCCACTACCACAACCTGACCCACGCCAGCAGCTAACACAGCCGTTAAAACCTGCTCGAGCACCCCAAATCTATCCCCGTACGTCACTGTCACAACACAAACATCAGCTGGAGTTAGCTCAGCAGTGGTCACGATGTTGACGCGTTAATGATGTCAACCATGGCCCGAAAATTATCCCAAGAAGCCTGCTCGAGCCGTTCAGAAAGTTGCTCGCGAACAGCTTTCTTGATACTCAAAACGCGCTCAACATCAGCTAGAAGTGTTCTCATGCTTGTACTAGGTTGCTGTTCGGGGATGTCCCAAGTTTTAAGGTAGCGTTGCACTTTGGCAACCTCTGGAAATGCTAAATGAGGCACGGCAAACGCCATGGCAGTAATCGCACCGTGTAGGCTCGAGCCTATAAATAACTCACTTTCTGCAATCAACATCATAATGTCAGCGATGCCAATATCGGCTGCTGGCATGAGTGCGGGTGTTGTCATTGCCTCGCGAATGTCGGCGAGGGCAAGGTGATCTTCGTGAGCCGGCGCACGCCCAATGGGAAGTAACAAAATATTGAGCTTACGTGCCTTCTGGAGTTTGTCTAGTGCTGCTGCAATGTCGCCAACACGCCCGTGTGCGTAGTGTTTACTAACTTGAAAACACACATAAGGTTCCTGGGTGAGCGCCCGGCTAGGTTCACTGATGTGGCCATCCAAATCTGTCACAAGGTGCTTCATCAG
>CAZMCW010000617.1:0-1778 GCA_964564405.1 uncultured bacterium | reverse complement strand
CGAGCACCTTGCCCCCGAGCACCTTGCCCCCGAGCACCTTGCCCCACCTGCTCTACAACAATTACCTTCACAGCAAACTTCTGCCCAACAACCTCACTTGCTAGATGTCGGCACAGGTTCCGGTATTTTAGCCATTGCCGCAGCGCGTTTAGGGTTTTGCGCGCATGGTATCGACATTGACCCGCAAACTGTGCCAGTTGCCCGAGCTAACGCCCGCGACAATCTAGGTGATAATTCAGACAGCAACCTAGACAGCAACCTAGACGATAATCTGGGCAACACCCTCAATCCACACGCGTCCGTCATCATGCCAACGTTTGCCCATGCCACCTTAGATGACCCATTACCTCAACCTAGCTACGATGTTGTCATCGCCAATATTTATGCCCACGTTCATAGCAACCTCATGCTGCAATACGCTCAGCTCACTGCACCACGCGGACTGCTTGTGTTGACGGGTATTTACCAGCAGGCAGGGCTCGAGCTTGTCCAAACTAGCCTCAACCCGTGGTTTAGTTTGTTGTCGTGTGTTCAAGTAGGTGATTGGTCGCTTGTGACAGCGTTACGACAGGATAAAGTCTAATGCGCGTTTACCGCGTCTACTTTCCTCAACTGATGACACACGCTGAAGCAGATGACATTAAGTTATCAGACGTTAAGTTACCAGACGTTAAACTACAGGGCCGTGAAGCTCATCATCTGTTGCACGTGTTGCGCGTGCAGGTCGGGCAGCAACTGCGTGTATTTGACGGTCAAGGACACGAAGCTGAAGCCGTTATCAAACGCGCAGACGATGTCATGGTTACCTTAGAGGTTGGTTCGCCGCAAGTAAGCCAAGTTGAAAGTGGATGGCGTTTACATGCTGCAGTAGGCCTTTTAAAAGGTGACAAACTAGCTGATGTTGTGCGGCAACTCACCGAACTTGGGGTGATGCATGTGCAACCGTTTATCAGCCGCTTTGGCGATGTGCCCAAGGTATCACCCAACAAACTAGCGCGTTGGCGGCGTATTGCCGGTGAAGCTGCCAAGCAGTCCGGGCGCAGCGTGGTGCCAGAAGTTGGGGAGCCGATGAGCATCAAGCAGCTCGAGCTCCTCAGCTCTTCTCAACCAGACCAACCTGATTCTGACGCTCTCAAGTCTAACAGTCTGGGTCTTGTTGCTCATCCTTACGCGAGCAGGTCATTAGCTGACGTCCTCGCAAATCACCCGCTCCCCGAGTACGCAACCTTAAGTTTTGTGACCGGTCCAGAAGGCGGTTTTTCAGATAATGAACTCGATGACCTAAGTGCTCGAGGCTTTCATGCAATCTCGTTAGGTGCGCGCATTTTACGCGCTGAAACTGCTCCTGTGGCACTAGCTGCTGCGCTGCTTTTACCCGAAGGGCGTTAGATACACTATGTTTTTAGAGATGTCATGTTTTAGATGCATCCTATTTGTTGTAAAGTGAACGCAACTTGAGCGGTTGCTCACTAAGTGTCTCCATAGTAACTTCGCGACGTGGAACGTGAATAAATTACGAAAAGCCTTTAGCTAGAGGTATCATCTTTGACAGATGATACCTGCCGCTCAGGGCTGTTTTCCTTAACCGCTACTGCTATCTTTATCTTGCAAATACAGACAGCAGATACTTATACCCTTTTCGGTTATTTTGGTAACAAAATAGCCCGAGTAGCGCGAGTAGAAACAGATACTAAATCCGACTGGAACGTAATAAACTCCACAGGAGTTTATGGTGTGTTTTGTCGGACTTGGTATTAAGTACCTCCAAGTTGAAAAGT
>CAZMCW010000616.1:0-1795 GCA_964564405.1 uncultured bacterium | reverse complement strand
ATGGCAAAAGATTTATCGTCGTGGCGTGTCAATACCGTGTGCTAAACTTTGCTCAGTAAAGTGAGGTGTAAATTGTGCAAACTACCTCTCAACATGCTGATGTCGTTAGCGGTGCTTTAGTGTTTGCTGGCACCCGCGTCCCTGTTGATATTTTGATTGATTACCTCAAAGCAGGCGAGTCGCTCGAGCAGTTCTTGGAAGGCTTTCCTACGGTCACTCGGGAGCAAGCACAAGCATTTTTAGAAGAAGCTCTTCACATAGTCAAAGCTTGGTATGAAGCTACTGCTTGACGTCATCGTCAACCTGTGTCACTTACCCCTGCCAACCCAAAACCCCACATGATACAACAGGGGTTACATGGGTAATATCACAGTAGACATCGTCTTACTTTTAATTTTAATCGTCGCCAACGGCGTTTTTGCTATGGCAGAAGCGGCGGTTGTCGCCGCGCGTCAAGCACGCTTGCAACAACGCGCTCAAACAGGTGATAAGCGCGCTCAGGCTGCGCTCGAGCTGGTCAAATCTCCTAACCGCTTTTTAGCCACCGTGCAAATTGGCATTACTCTGATTGGCATTTTTGCAGGTGCGTTTGGGGGCGCAACCTTGTCGGAAGAAATTGCGCGTGGTCTGCGCAACATCTCCTTTTTAGCGCCCTACGCGGATTCTATTGGACTCGCTGTGGTTGTCCTCATCATCACCTATTTGTCGCTTATTATCGGCGAACTGGTTCCCAAACGCATTGGTTTGCACTCGCCAGAGCGTATTGCTTCGATGGTTGCTGCACCTATGCGCACCCTTTCAAAAATTGCCGCGCCTATTGTGTGGTTGCTAAGTGCATCAACTGAACTAGTCTTGCGCCTTATTGGCCTGCGTCCTTCAGACGATCCACCTGTTTCTGAAGAAGAGATCAACGTCATGATGGAACAAGGACGGCGGGCAGGGGTATTTGCCAAAGTCGAAAGAGATATTGTTCAGCGGGTGTTTCAACTAGATGACCGCACGGTAAGTTCGCTTATGACGCGCCGACCGGATGTTTTATGGCTAGACACCGAAGATGACTGGGAAGTGAATCGCAGCAAACTGAGTAGCAGCGTTCACTCGCGTTTACCCGTATGTCACGGGAGTTTGGATAATGTGCTTGGCGTTGTGGGAACCAAAGACTTACTGCGCCAATGTTTACAAGGACAAACGCCTGACCTCACAGCATCTTTACAAGACAAAGTTTTAGTGCCTGAAACACTGCCAGCGTTTAAGTTGCTCGAGGCCTTCAAAACCAACCTCACCCACGTGATCTTAGTCATTGACGAATACGCCGTGGTGCAAGGTCTGGTCACTCTAAATGACGTACTCACCGCTGTCGTTGGCGACGTACCTTCAATTGATGACGCCCACGAGCCTTTGGCAACCCAGCGCAAAGACGGGTCTTGGCTTTTAGACGGCATGTTACCTATTGAGGAATTTAAAAAGATTTTTGAACTTGACAATTTGCCTGGTGATGACGCCAATTATCAAACGCTCAGTGGCTTTGTCATGACCCACATGGGGCGCATCCCCCGAGCAGCAGAACACTTTGATGTAGATAACTTGCACTTTGAGGTTGTGGACATGGACGGCCACATTATTGATAAAGTTTTGGTGCAGGAGCAAACCTCACCTAAGGGTTAGTGGGTGTTTGCGCTAGAATGCAATTGTAATGAGCTGCAAGTAGAGACTACAATTTCTGATGATTTCTTTTAGAATTAGCGTTTCCACGAGTAACTGCCACAGGCAGTTGCGCGGGCGACCTAGGGGAGTA
>CAZMCW010000615.1:0-1805 GCA_964564405.1 uncultured bacterium | reverse complement strand
AGTCGGGCAGGTTGAGGGGAAGTTGACCGGGGGCGTGCGCGCCGTCAATGACAGTGAGGATGTTGGCAGCGCGTGCCCTCGCACAAATCTTTTTAATAGGTAACGTCTGCGCCGTTGCTGAGGTAATATGACTCAAAAAAATAACCTTGGTTTGCGGCGTCACATGTTCCCAAAAGGCATCCACCAGATCATCTGCAAAAGGTAATGCCAAAGGTGCTTTGACGTAGCTAAACCCGCGCCGCTCAGCCCAGTGTTGCCAAGCATGGTCACATGCGCCGTATTCTTGGTTGCTGCTCAGGACTTTATCACCTGGCACAAGGTTGAGGGAATTGACGACGCTGTTCACACCAAAGGTGGCGTTGGGAACAAAGACAACATCCATGGGGTCACAACTTAGATAAGCTGCAAGGCTGGCCCGCGCGCGTTGTAAGTAGTCTGTTAACTCATCTCTAAAAAATTGCACAGGTTGTTGCTCGAGGTGCCGTTGCCAACCTTGATACACCGCAAACACTGCTTCGGGTGTGGCACCGTACGACCCGTGATTCAAAAAGGTGATGCCCGCCTGCAAGCAAAACATAGGTTTAAGTTCTTCAGCAGTGGGGACATCATGTGTTGATGCCAGTTGCGTCTGAACATCTGGGGAGAGTATGTCGGTGCTAGCGTGACACGCGATTAAGCTGTCAACCAGTTGAGGTTTGCTAAGCTTAGCCTCGGCAAGTGTGAAGTCACCTGCTATGTTGTCAACACAATTTACTGTCACATCAGCCATGAACAATCAACCTTAAACAAATAGTCTTAAACATTGAGGGCATCATATAAGTCCATGTTGTAGATAGTGAATGAGACGAGCTTCCCCCATTCCCCTATCTCCCCTTCTCCTGATTCTCACTCAGAACAACTACGTCGTAATGACCCCTAGGACGCATCACGCTAACGTGTCTGCTTGGGATCAAGGGCATCCCGCAGGCCGTCGCCTAAAAAGGAAAAACCTAGCATCACTAGGGCAATTGCCAGCGTGGGAAAGAGCGCCAAGTGCCAATATACGCGCACATACGCGTTGCTAACGCCGACCATCTTGCCCCAACTCGCCAGCGGATCGTTAATTCCCAGACCGAGGAAACTTAACCCAGCCTCAGCAAACATGGTTGTAGGAATACCAAAACTTACGGCGATAAGCACGGGGCTTAAGGCGTTGGGGAGTAAGTGCTTAAATATAATGCGCCATTCGGGCATACCGAGGGCCCTAGCAGCATCAATAAACGGCTGCTCGCGTAGGGTTAATATTTGCGCTCGAGTGAGTCGGGTAATAGTAATCCAACTGGTCACACTCAGCGCCACAATAAGCGTGGGCAGCCCGCCCCCCAAAATGGAGATGATCAAAATTGCAAACAGCAAACTAGGAAACGCGGTGCTCACCTCAATTAACCGCTGGACAATAAAATCCACCCGCCCCCCGGCGTAACCCGCCAGTGAACCAAGGGGAAGACCAATCAGTAAGGCAATCCCCTGCACACTAAAACTCACCAGCAGTGAGGTGCGCGCGCCAAAAATAAGCCGACTGAGGTAGTCTCTACCCACTTCATCTGTACCTAGGGGATGATCGGGATTGTCAAACGGGAAAAGTAGCACTTTGTCGAAGGCGGCTTCATCAAACGGATGCGGTGCCAGCCACGGTGCCAGAATCGCCACCACCACAAACACCACCACGATACCTAACCCCAACACCGCCAAGCGGTTGCGCACAAAGCGGCGGCGGGCGTCTTGCCAAAAGCTGCGCCCAGCTTCAGCCTCTTTACGAACACGGG
>CAZMCW010000614.1:0-1815 GCA_964564405.1 uncultured bacterium | reverse complement strand
TATCTCATGCCTTACTTTGAAACAGGTATCTCTACTTTTGCAAGAGGTCTATTGAAGCGACTGTTGTGGATACAAGTTTAAGCGCCACCCAAGCAAAAAAATACCGCAAGCTTTACAGGGCTTGCGGTACATGTTCCATTGTGAATATGACGTCTCACAACGCACTGACTCACAACATTGTAGCGTTCTAGGCGTTGCAAGAGGATGTTAATCGTCCTTACTCGTCAGATGTAAACCACTTGGCGACAATTTCGTCGTAGGTGCCATCTTCACGAATGGCGGTGAGGCCAGCGTTAAACACATCTACCAGTTCGTCACCTTCTTGGAACACAAGCCCCAGTGGATCTGCAGACAGTCCGCCGATGTTTACAACTAAGTCACCTGCATATTGTTGCACAAACGCGTCTGCTGCGGTGCCGTCGATAATGACGCCATCAACGTCCTCATTTAGGAGCGCAAGGACAGCGGCGTTGAAAGTATCGTAAAGTTGTAAGCGGTCGCGGCCAACAAGTTCTTCGGCTAGGTTAGCGTTAGTTGTGCCAGTTTGAGCTGCTAAGACAAGCTCACCACCTGTAAAGTCATCTAGGGTGTAGTCTTCGTCCTCAACGCGCACCGTGATGGACTGGCTTACAGTGAGGTAGGGGTCGCTAAAGTCCACAATTTCGTCCCGTTCTGGGGTAATGGACACACCCGAGGCCACCATATCAAACTCACCAGCGGCTAACGCTGGGAAAATACCATCCCAAGCTGTTGTTTGAAACTCTGCCACGCAGTTAACAGCCTCACAAACAGCGTTGACGATGTCGACATCAAAACCAACTACCTCGCCACTGTCATCAATAAATTCAAACGGTGGATAAGTTGTGTCTGAGCCGACGGATAGCACACGCCCCTCTAAGTCTTGCGCAAGCGCGAGACTGGCGATAAATAGCACTAAACTGATACCAATTTTCATTGTTTAACTCCTTTGTAGGTAGATAAGTAAAGTTATACGTTTATTATTACGTTGACACAAGGCTTGTTAATACAGGCTTGGTTGACACAGGGTTAAGCAAGATAGTGTGTCATCACCTTAACTAGACCTCAACCGACCTACCTAATAGCGGTGTCTTTTAGCATACCTAATCATGTATGGTTGTACAAGTGTGGACATAACTCGTGCATAATTAATGATCCATTGACGAACTACGACGTCAATGCTCAGCTAAGTCAGGGTACTTAATGGCGACACGACTATCCATATTTTGACACTGAGATGGACAAACTTTGCTAAGTTCGATAGGGTGAGCGGTGTTTGCAAATATGGGTTGAGGTAGCTTGCACAAGTTGCCTACAGCCAACTTTAAGATATAGATCCTCGAGCCCACTTTTCAACATGAAAAGATATTCACCCAAAGCTTAGCTCACCCACCAACTCCTAGGAGGTTACATGATGATTGCATTACTCATTGAAGACAATTTTGACGAGCAAGAGTTCATTTACCCGTTTTACCGCGTTCAAGAAGCAGGTTTTGATACCGTCGTGGTTGGTCCGGAAGCAAAAACTTACAAAGGCAAGACTGGCTTTAGTTGGTCAGCAGAGGCAACACCTGCTGACATTGATACCAACCAACTTAGCGGCTTAATTGTGCCCGGTGGCTACGCACCTGACCGCGTGCGGCGTTATCCGGAGATGCTCGAGCTCGTCAGTACCATCAACGAAGCTGAGAAGCCTTTGGGTAGTATTTGCCATGCAAGTTGGGTCATCATTAGTGCCAAAGTGGTTGCTGGACGTATGCTCACCGGGCATCCCTCAACTAAAGACGACCTCGAGAA
>CAZMCW010000613.1:0-1871 GCA_964564405.1 uncultured bacterium | reverse complement strand
GTGGAACGTGAATGAATCACGTTCCTTAACCGCTACTCCTATCTGTATCTGCAAGATACAGATAGGAGATACTTAGCCAGTACTGATCACGAAACGCATACTAGCAAGCATACGCTCATAACTTTATACTCTCGCTAACAGGAAGCTAGGCAATTCCCACGCTGAGAATTAGATTTTCCCTAAGACCCTACACCTCAAGACTCCGCACCTCAAGAAAATGTGCTAGTGCTCAATAAGCGACTGTCCTGTCATCTCTGACGGTTGGCTGAGCCCAAGTAGCTCGAGCACTGTTGGCGCTACATCTCCTAAAATGCCTTCATGCAAGCTCACGCTGTCTAGACCGTCGCCAACTAGAACACAGGGCACAAGGTTTGTAGTGTGCGCTGTGTGCGGGTTGCCGTCTTCGGTAAGCATCATTTCAGCGTTGCCATGATCTGCAATGATGACGACCTTGCCATCTTTAGCTTGGATAGCTTCAACGAGTTGACCAAGGCCCTTATCAGCTGCTTCACAAGCAGCAATAGCTGCCTCGAGCACGCCCGTGTGTCCCACCATATCTGGATTAGCAAAGTTGATGAGGATAAAATCATCAGCTTCGGTTTGAATACGCTCGAGGGTTTGCTCGGTAAGTTCAGGCGCACTCATCTGCGGTTGAAGGTCGTAGGTAGCCACTTTAGGTGACGACACTAAATTGCGTGTTTCACCCTCAAAAGGTGTTTCTTGCTTGGCATTAAAAAAGTAAGTAACGTGCGGATATTTTTCTGTTTCAGCGGTATGAAACTGCTGTTTTCCCGCCGTGCTAATAACCTCAGCTAGACACTTAGTTACCTCAGGGAGTGCAAACGCAAACGGGGCATCAAAGGTTTCGTCGTATTGCATCATGGACGCAAGGTTGAGACGTGGGGCTGCACAACGCTCAAAGTTGTCCCAGTCATCTCCAGCAAGGAGGGCGCTCACAATTTGTCGGACGCGGTCGGCGCGGAAGTTAAAAAAGAATGCTGCATCGCCATCTTGCATGGTTCCCAGAGGCTTACCTACTTCATCTACCATGACCGTTGGTAAAATAAATTCGTCAGTTTCATCACGGTCATAGGCAGCTTGCACGGCGGCACTCGCGCTAGCTGCTTGGTGTTCCGCTTGCTGGCAGACGATGGCGTCATACGCGCGTTTGAGCCGTCCCCAACGCTTGTCACGGTCCATGGCGTAGTAACGACCCGAGACACTGGCAATCTGGATGTCGTGCTCGAGCCGCTCAATTTCACCCTCTAGCTCCTGCACAAAGCCCAAGCCACTATCTGGTGCGGTATCGCGGCCATCTGTAAATACATGTACGTAAACTGGGGCAACGTTTTTGCGTTTGGCGAGCTCGAGTAACGCCACCAAATGACCCATATCGCTGTGGACGCCACCATCGCTCACCAAACCCAGCAAGTGCAATGCGTGACCTTCTTGTACGCTATCGTAGGTGTCATTCAACACAGCATTGTCAAAAAACGTGCCATCTTTAATAAGATGCCCTAGATAACTCAAACTCTGCATGACAATGCGCCCTGCGCCAATGTTCATGTGGCCCACTTCGGAGTTGCCCATTTGCCCATCTGGCAGGCCCACGGCTTCACCGGAGGCTTGCAAGGTGGTGTGAGGGTAGTTGTTACAGTAGCTATCGAAGTTAGGTGTATTCGCTTGGGCGACGGCGTTGCCGGGGCCGGGGTCAGTCAGGCCAAAGCCGTCTAAAATCACCAGCATAACTGGACTATTTTTTGTTTCGCTCATTATCAACTCCTTAGGAGGTTGTTTTAGATTTTGAGGTGTTATGTGTTTAACTTAGCAGCTAAACATACAAGTTTTAGCTTGTGTACTCTCATGTGAGT
>CAZMCW010000612.1:1573-1876 GCA_964564405.1 uncultured bacterium | reverse complement strand
TTCTAAACTTGGTGAGGGCCGCAGCGAGAGCAGGGTGGGTGGTGGCGTAGTCTTCTAGGGTGATGTGCTCGAGTGCCGCCTCCCAAGCCTCAACCAAACTGCGCACCCCGGCAGCCGGACCGTCCGGATGGCCCATAATGCCACCGCCAGCCAAGTAGATGAGGTCGCTACTGCCTAAAGCGTTATACGTATCTGGCGCTTGCCCAGCCCACTGCCCGGATGAAAACACCGGTATGACAGGCTGACTGTTGTGGATAGGTGTTAAGCACGCTCGAGCTGACCGAATCACAGATGCATCTGGCT
>CAZMCW010000612.1:0-1563 GCA_964564405.1 uncultured bacterium | reverse complement strand
CTAATCTAAAAAATGTACTAAACGCGGGGTAGCTCATGCCCAAACGCGGGTGCCTGTCCAACATGCCCCATCCCGCACGATGCCCGTGAATGGGCAGTTGACTGTGCTTGCGTAATGCTTGCACGCCAGCTAGACCCACAGCTAGCATGTTGACCATCACGCAGGTGCCGCCATGCTCGAGCACAACGTCATGGCGGCGGCGCATCTCGTCCACATCGCCAGAGAGGTTAAACGCGACTATGACCTTTTTGCCAGTTGTATCTGCGTGGCGGTTGACAACATCCATCACAGCTTTGACCCGTGCTTCAAACGGTGAGTGGGGCGAATCGATTTGCAGTTCGTCGTCTTTGATGAAATCCAGCCCGGCAGCACACAGGGTACTTGCAAGCTCGGCAGTTTCAGTAGGCGATAAACCCACGCTAGGTTTGATGATGGTGCCAACCAGTGGGCGGGTTTGTACGCCAGCTAGCTCGCGGGTGCCAGGTATCCCAAATTGTGGTCCAAGGTGAGCGTCGGTGAAGCTAGCAGGTAGCTCGAGCCCCGTCAGTTTAAGCCCCGAAAACGGCGCAAGTTCAAACAAATTTCCCGCCACCGCCGTCCACAACCCCACCAGCGAATCGCCGATGGTATCCAGCGGAAACGATACCGTCACCTCAGCGCGTTGGTAGGGTGTATCACTTGGGTGTTGAGGTTGACGTGCGCCGGGTAGTGAGGGTTCGGCGACTTGTTCAACAACCTCAACCCGTTCAACTTTAGCGCCATACTTGGCGACGCGTTCAGGTGTCTCGGCTGCTAGTTTTACAAAGGTGCCCAGTGACTGCTCGCCCGCCATGATGGCGGCAGCGCGTTCGGGATCATCTGCTGTCTCGATTAAATAATGTGCGACAATCCTGCTCATAAAACTATCCTCAAACGATTTTTTAGGAACAAGTTGACATCAAATTGCGTCATCAAGTCATACTTACAGTGACAACGTGATGAACCTTCATCTACAAAACTCAGTTGAACACTGTTAACAGCATTGTTGGCAATAAGGCTAATAATTTTGGCGAACAATGGTGCCAACCAAAGCAACGCACTAAAAGACATGACCCCCAAAATCTTAGAATGATGATTCTCACACCACGGAAGTAACGTTTTGAGGGAAGGTACAAGAAGCATCATGATGACTTAAACAACCTTGTCCATGTCGATGAGAGCTTTTTCGGCTGCTGAGTAGTAGGCACCAAAAGTGAGCTCGAGCGTCTTCAAGTTATCCTCGCCTGAGGTATCCGGGCGCGTGCCTGCGCTTAAGCAGTGAATGTAGTGCTTTTGGATGTTGTACACGCTTTCGGGGATGGCGGTTACTGGCTCAGGCGTCCAGTCAAAGGCTTGGGGTGAGGCGTCTACACAGTGCGTACCCACGGGCGTAACCACAGTGAGTTGATAGTTGGCGTCGAGTGTGGCGGAACCGAGCGTGCCTTCTAGGTGAATGAGGGTTTGTGGGAAAAGCTCTTGCTCGAGCTTAGACGCATAACTCATGTCCACCACCACGTGTGCGCCACTTTGCATGGTGAGTAAGGC
>CAZMCW010000611.1:0-1896 GCA_964564405.1 uncultured bacterium | reverse complement strand
CGTACCCTTAGATGATTCAGACTATGACATTCAAGAGTCAATTTGGTATTAACTAGCAATAACGTTGATTGTTTGACCGATGTCCTCTAAAATGCCGCGCAGGTCATCGTAATCCGGGAATTTAAGCTGTATCCACGCGTTGGCTTTGTAACCCGCCGAGACAGGTTGCGTCGGCGTGCCGATGGGCGGAAAGTGCGCGGCAGTGACCCACTGACCGTATTTGTCTTGCATAGCGTCTACACCTTCGTAGCCGCTAATGTAGCCGTCTTGAGTAGGGCGCAAACTAATGATGGCCGACGCATAGTTACGAGACAGCACGCCGCTACTACTCCCGTGTACAATACCCGAGGCCCACTCGCCGTAAATGTCTATGTCGTTGGCCGTGCAGTACAAGTCCCACTGCCCCACACCCGGTGGACGCGCGCCAATTTCCGAAAACTTGAGGCCTTGATCGCCAAAAAACCATTCCATGTGGGTCGGTGTTGTGCCTAAGCCAAGGGCTTTAATAACCTTGTGACCCATCGCTTTAACCTCGTTGTAGCTAGGTTCGTCAACTCGGTTCGTGGTGATGATTACCGGCGAAATCCAGCGGGTGCGCATGGCTTCTAATACATTGGGATAATAGTGGTTAATAAACTCATGGCGAATCTCTCCTGACATAACCAAAGTGTCGTAAAAGCCTTCGTGACCTTCCACAAATTCTTCCACGGCAATCTCTTGTAAACCACTTCCGCCAACCTCGCTCAGCGTTTGCTGAAGCTCAGCGTCACTGTCAACGCGATAGGTACTAGCTGCCCCAGCAGCATCGATAGGTTTAAGAATGAGCGGATAGCCATATTGCTCTGCAAACGCACGCACATCTTCAGCGGTATCTGCCCTAGTTGAGGCCGCACAGGCAATGCCGTGCTCACGCATGAAGTCTTTCATCTTGGTTTTGTCGCGGCAAATTGTCGTTTGTGCGACGGTCAGCCCAGGGATGCTGCAAGCTTCGCGCACTTCTGCCACAGGTAGCATGTGTGATTCAATAGTCGCTTCTAGTCTATCTACCCAATGCCGCGCTTGTACTTGCCTAACAGCATCGTAAAGTGCGTTTGTGTCTGTGACCGACGGCACTTGTTCGTATTCGTCGATGTCGTGTTGTACCTCTGGTTTAAGCCAGTCGTACGGAGTTTCGTCAATGGCAATCACTCGAGCACCCACCTGTTTAAGGGCGCGCACAAAGTGCCACTGGTAGTCAGGGAAATTTGGGGCTACGAAGATGATGTTCATGGTCTAGTATACGGGTCTCAACAAGCACAATCGTCAGCTCGAGCCTAACTCCTTTAGACAATCACATTGAGGACATCTAGCTATGGCTAACCTTGGTAACTAGCAGTTAAGCTTGTCCTCTAGGTAATGTTAGCTAGCAAGCATATGCTTTGGACTTACTTAGTTAAAGCACAATATGTGTTCGTATTTTGGGCTTGCAAAAGTTGCTCTGTGCACAACAGCTATCTTCGTAAACTCAATTTCCAACCCATCCCAAAAGGAGTTCACCCACAATGGCACTTCTCCGCAGACTCAAAATAAGCTTGATCATTTTTTTACGTAAACTCAGCCCATCTCAAACGGTTGTTTTAGGCTATGCATCGTACATCATCGTAATTTCTCTACTTTTGTGGATACCGCTTACCTGGCAGATGCCCTCAATTTCGTATGTTGACCACCTGTTTATGGCAGCGTCTTCGGTGAGTACAACCGGGCTTGTAACGGTTAACACGCCAGATGCTTACAACTTTTGGGGTGAGCTTGTCTTGCTGCTTGGCTTTCAAGCGGGCGGGTTGGGCTACATGACGTTTGGTTCGTTTGTCCTGCTCGCGTCTAAAGGGCGGCTATCTGGGCGGCGTTTAACCATCG
>CAZMCW010000610.1:481-1903 GCA_964564405.1 uncultured bacterium | reverse complement strand
CATCGCTAAAGGTAGCATCAGGTAGCAAGCGTTGAAGTTCAGCATAACTGCCTGCAGACAAAATAAATCTAAACCCAGCAATGCCAATGTTAGCGCTTGCTAGACCGCGTTCTTTGATGGCGTCCACGATGCGCAGGACAATATAGACGTCACCACGAGTATCCGTCACCCAGCCTTTAGCGGCAATGCGGCTCGCTACAGCGGGGCTCGAGAGCGTTAACGCGGGTTCGCCGTTAAGGGGAAGTAGATAAAGCCCGTCATGCCCCCACAGATGAAAATCAGTGAAATAGCGCAAGTAGCCGCGCCCTGTCCACCAGTGACCTTTGCCTGCAACTAGTAGGGCATCAAGATTATTGCTACTCATTGCGGCTCGAGTTTGTGCAATACGAGCATCCCGCTCGGCAAGGTCAGCCTTTGTCGTCGATATTGTTGTGCTTGGCGTTGAGGTCGTCACGACTGACTCCGCGCTTTTTGCGCAGCTACAGCGTGTTTGAGGGCATCTTGTTGCAAACTTTTCACGTCGATGGGGTCGTTGACGCCGTAAACATCTTTAGCAGCCTCAGCACTTACTAGACCTAGGGCAACGTCCTCGAGTACAGCCTCTCTAGCGCGTTCATGTGGGTTCCCAAAGCCACCACCACCAGGTACAACGAGCGTCACCTCATCACCAGGATGCCAGTCGAGGGGGATAAAACGCGTCACGCCCTCATCGTTCAAAAAGACATTGCCGCGTGCACCTTCTGCGCCGCCATTTAAGCCGGGCGCGGGGAATTTCATCAAATCTGGGCGAATGGTTAAGAGCAAAGGCTTTTCAGCCGTGCAGCGCATAACTATCTTTTGCCCCGGACCCCCACGTGTGGCACCCGGGCCACCTGAGTCCACGAGCATGGTTTTTTCGGCCATAATCGCCGGGCACTGTAACTCAATGATCTCGGTGGGTGTCACGGTGCTGTTGTGCGGATAAGCACTCGGCAAAAGGCCGTCTGCGTTTTTGGTGGCACCGAGGCCGCCGTGTGGCAACATGTGAACGGCAAACTTGCCAAAACGTGCGTCGACTCCGACAAAGTGGAACGGAAAAATACCACCAGCCGCAGCGATCGTCTCACCGGGGAGGAGTTTTTCAAAGGCACCAAAGACTAAGGGCGGAATATGCTTGATGACCTTGGCCCTGGCTTTCACCGGCGCTGGAAAAGTGCAGTTGACAATGGAACCCAAGGGCGCTGTAATCTCCAAAGGCTTTACCAGACCGTCGTTATTGGGAATGTGCCCGGCCAACATACACTTGATGGGATAGACCGCCGTGGAATAACTGATGTTGAACGCAGCGTTAATGGCAGAGTGAGACTGCTGCGGTGAGCTACCCGCAAAGTCCATGTGAATGGTATCGCCAACTATGGCAAGGTTGAGTTTGAGCGTAAACGG
>CAZMCW010000610.1:0-400 GCA_964564405.1 uncultured bacterium | reverse complement strand
CAGGTCGTAATCATCCAAAAAGTCTTGAATGCGCTTAGCAGCAATTTTGTGAGTACCCACGATGGCATGTAGATCGCCCAAGACCATGTCGGGAACGCGGCAGTTGGCGGCAATGAACTCCTCAATAATCGGTTCAACTTGACCCGCGCTGTAAAACTTATTGGGCATTAAGCGCGTGCCCTCAGTAAACATATCCGGCGCTTCTAGGTCACCAAGGTGCCCCCCAACGTCTGACACGTGGGCAACAGTGCCCAAAAAGGCTACAACCTTACCGTGATGAAAGACAGGCGAGACCAAGTTGTAATCCGGCAAGTGCGTGCTGCCAATCCACGGGTCGTTCGTCGCCAGCACGTCACCGGGCCGGAGGGTGTCCACTGGAAATTTCTCGAGCATCATTCTT
>CAZMCW010000609.1:0-1928 GCA_964564405.1 uncultured bacterium | reverse complement strand
GGATGTTTGTTCCGTTGGGAACTGGGGTCAGCTGTGATAGTTGTAAGTATGTGCCGCTTGTTTGTAGCAGGGATGCAGGTGGTTGGTAGGTTTTGTGAAGCTAGCTAACAGGGCGTTAGTATCTTTATGACCGCCGTCTCAGACACGGATTATGCCCATATCCAACTAGATTTTTAGGACACCAGTGTCAATAGCACATCAAAAAACCTTGCTTTGTTAGTCACTTGCAAAGTCTGGGCGATATACCATTAGGGGCGTCTAGCTCGAGCATCTCCCCTACCTCAATTGACCCTACGCATGAGCCTACGCAAGGTTCATCGTTTCTCCACACTCACTTAGTGCTGTATTGATGTGGTTTGTATAGTCTTGGGTGTTATGAGCATACTTAGCACAGACCTATCCTCAAATCGCACGCCACAAGCTATGATAGAAAGCGTGTCTAAGGTACTCGTTGTTGAAGATGAATACGATATTGCCAAAATCCTCGAGGGGTTTTTGAAGCAAAACGGCTACCAAGTTGAGCGGGCGGCTACTGGTAAAGCAGCGCTCGAGCTATTTCGGGCGTCTGCGCCTGACTTGGTCTTACTTGACATCATGCTACCCGAGCTAGATGGCATGGAAGTGCTCAAACGCATTCGCGGCGAAAGTAGCACGCCAGTTATCATGTTAAGCGCTAAAAGCGAAGAAATTGACAAGCTTTTGGGACTTGAACTTGGTGCCGATGATTACATCACCAAGCCGTTTCGCCCGCGCGAAGTGCTTGCCCGCGTGAAAGCCGTGTTGCGTCGCACCCAACAAACAGACGTAAGCGTGCAGACGCTGCGGGTGGAAAAGCTCGAGATTGACAGCTTACAAACCACTATTCACTATGACGGTCAAGCTATTGACCTAACCGCCACCGAGTTTCGGCTCATTCAACACATGGCCGCCTATCCGGGGCGCACCTTTGATAGACTTGATTTACTCGAAGCTGCCCTACCTGAAAGCGACGCCCTCGAAAGGGTCATCGATACCCACATGCGCAACATTCGCCGCAAACTCAAAGACTGCGGCGGCGAGCATATCTTACAGACGGTGCGCGGCATGGGCTACCGCTTGTCCGCCTAGAAGGAGATCCATGAACCGCATTACTATTCGCACCGCGCTCGGCGTCATGATGACCATTGTCATGTTTATGACGATTGTTTTGGGGATTCATGCGCTCACGATTTGGCAACAGTCACGGCTTTTAAATAGTGAAGTTCGTGAAGCATTTACTATTCTTAAAGATGATGAAGCACTTACAGCCCACGCGCGCTCGAGTCTCATTCAAGAACTTTTAGCCGACGAAGAAAACATTCAACAAGTTGGGCTTTTTTTACAAGCCAGTTTGCAGTCTAGGATTTTTTTGCCGCTTGCAACCTATGGTGTCGGTAGCCGCGTACGTGAAACATGGACAACCTTCCAAGATGATGCCATTATGCGCGACAAGGGTCGCTCGAGGCTCATTCAAGACGTCTTTGCAGATGAAGACAACGTACAAGAAGTGGTCCTCTTTTTACGGGGTGCCATGCAGTCTGGGTTGCGCTTACCGTTTATCACTTTGGGGCTAGCTGCGGTATTGGGGCTGGACTTAGCGTTAGGTATTGGCGTGTTGGTACGCGCGCCCATTCGCAATGTGTCAGAAGCCCTCAACCGTATTAACAAAGGTGATTTAAGCGCCCGGGCCTGCTTGCCTGCGCCGCGTTTTGCCTATCATGAAATTCGCGAGCTAGTGAACGACTTTAACAACATGGCAACCTCACTAGAAACCATGCACAGTAACCAAAAAAACTATATTGCCGATATTGCCCACGAACTGCGCACACCCATCACCATTTTGCAGGGCCAGCTGGATGCCATTGAATACGAAGTAGTACCACTCACCGTAGATGAGATTCGCAACTTAA
>CAZMCW010000608.1:0-1930 GCA_964564405.1 uncultured bacterium | reverse complement strand
TCAAAGGCTTATTTGCTTGAATAGCTTGCTGAAGCTATGCAAAAGCCTTTAACATTATGAATGCTTTCTACACCACTTACGAAACTTAAGCTGTGCGTACGCCCTGAAATCGGCCCACTTAGTGTGGGAGAACTGATCCTGAGACTGCTATTATATCAAACCCAAAAGTATATCAAACCCAAAAGGAAACACACGCCTTTTTTTAATGGCGTGCGCTATCTGGATAACACTTACAACAAGATAAGTTGTTAGCTCGAGGTCAAACGCATCAACATCTACACAACTAAATCTTTAGTAATCCCAGTAAGTTTGTGGCGGGCCATAGCTAAGTTAGAACGCGCCCGATCTAACACTAAATAAAGAAAAAGCGTTTGCCCCACCAATGGGCGAATAAGGTGATACTGCGTTTCTAACGTGATTAGCATATCCTCAATATTGCCAGACAACTTCAAATCTTTCATCACGCGCATTTTGGCGCGCACCACTTCGGTATTGCCAGCTGCGGCAACATCTAAATCTAGACCGCCACCTTGGGTGCCAAGGGCCATGCCGCTGTCATAATCTACTAGCGCGACGCCTAGTGCGCCGTCGATGGCCATTGCTGCGTTAAGACTTTCTTTTACGTCTGCCATACGTTCCTCCGTTAAAGTTATGTTATCTACACGTGCTTCTGAGTGTACTTCTGTAGGTATTTCTGAGGGTATAGGGTGACGGACATCATATGGTTTGTGAGCATGTTGCTCGCTACTGGTTGGACTGCTAGACGTACTGTCTTCAGCTGAACGCACCGGTGAACGACGACCTGACTGTGAAGTTGCATCATCACCTGCGTTTGTGCTGTCATTTTTTACATTGTCATTTGTCGCACTGTTAATTGCCACATCAGCGGTTGTATTGTTAGCTGTGTTGCTCATTTGGGATGATAAAGCTGGAGGTAAGTCTACCTCATTCGCTAAAGGCGTACTATCTTCTAAAGGCGCACTTGTAGCTGAGTCTTCGGTAGCATCAGCATCATTTGGTTTACTAGCTTCGTGTTCGTCTTGCATTCTAAAAATATCAAGCAAAAGTTGCTCGAGCGGCCTATCTATGCTTATGCGATCACTTACCTGTTTGAAGTTGACCTCTAACTTGACATCTGTCCATTTAAGCATGAGGTAGAGGGCGGCTTCACCTTGAACACGTTTGGTTGCAGCGTGCACCATTTCGCCCTTTTTCAAAAAGATAACGCCTTCATGATGAGCATTACTCACCGTAATAGCACCACTCTTACGCTCGAGTCCTAAAAGTTGCAAAAAACTAGCCAACGAAATACCGCGCAATTGGTTACCGTCCTCGAGTAACTCCTCAACTTTCTTAACAATCACCGTAGGCAAAAAAGGTTTTTCCAAAAAAGTCACGCCATGATTGTCCAAAAATTCATGGTTGGCAACTTTAGTTGCCGTTATGACGATGACAGGTATATCAACGTTATGCTTTTGTAAGTACACTAGAAATTCATAGCCATTCATCACCGGCATGTCTAGGTCTAAAATAATAAGGTCAATTGTCTGCTTTTGCAGCAAGTTCACAGCTTCTCGGCCGTGGCGCGCAAAGTGCGACGTATAGCCCTTGGGTTTAAAGATGGCCTCCAAAAGTTTGAGGATGGCAGGTGTGTCATCAACAAAGAGGAGTGTTTTGGTCGTGTCCATAGTCAAGGTCATCCTATCCTACTCAAGATGAACACAAACAAAAGAAGCTGACGGTATTTTTAACATTATGTCGCTACAAGTAGCTATATGAACTGCATTCGAGAGTTTAAAAACTATCCAGTTGTGGTATGTGATCATCAACACAAAGTTTGAGGCTGCCACAAATAGTACATTTGCACGTTAGCTCACCGAGCGCATCACGATATTTAAAGTTGGAGTTTATCCGAACTGATACCCTTTCC
>CAZMCW010000607.1:0-1936 GCA_964564405.1 uncultured bacterium | reverse complement strand
ACATCACACCACTATCTAGCTGCAATTATCTAGCTGCAATGGGCATCAACCTCAATCCATGTAACTCGTGATGTGTTGATTTATTGTGTGATTACTGTATCAATTTGCTTGAGGACGTTGTTTAACCGCCATTGACAGCCATGCCGCCCTCCACTTTGAGGGTTTCGCCGGTAATAAACGAGGCACCATCAGATGCCAAAAAGAGGATGGCGCTAGCTACCTCCTGCGGCTGTCCAAAACGTCCCAAAGCATGCAAACTATTCCACGTTTTAATAAGCGCGTCGGGATCATCAGCTTCTTTGAAAATACGCTCGTTCATGGGCGTCATGATGGTGCCGGGTGCAACAGCGTTCACGCGAATGTTGTGAGGCGCGTATTCGACTGCGGCTTGCCGGGTAAGGGCTTCCACACCACCTTTGGCAGCGGCGTAGGCAGACCAACCGCGAAAACCCAGATGCCCTTGCATAGAACTTATATTCACAATACTGCCGGAACCTTGACTGGTCATCAGCGGCAACACGGCACGCATGCCGCGCCACACGCCTGTGAGGTTAACGTTGAGAACGTGTTGCCAAGTTGCATCATCAATGTCGGTAACAGAACCGGGTAGAGCAACAGCAGCGTTGTTAACCAGTACATCAACCTGACCCCAGGTTTGTTGAACGTGGGCCACCATAGTGTTGACGCTGTCACTGTCACCAACATCGGTAGGCATAAACAAGGTTGTGTCGTCTGCATTGAGGGCAGCTCGAGCCTCCTCACCCTTCTTCATATCAATATCTGCCAGCACCACCCGCGCACCCGCATTCGCAAAAGTTTGCGCTGTCACTAAGCCAATGCCGTCGGCTGCACCCGTGATGATGACAACTTTATTACTGAAAGATGTCGCCTCTGTCGATGGAATGACGGTCATGACTTAGCGTCCTTTGAAACTCGGCGGACGCTTGTCAACAAAAGCTTGAATGCCCTCGAGCCCATCCTCGCTAGCGTACAGTCCAAACAACACTTCTTGCTCGAGCGATAATGCACTTACTAGGGATGCATCTGCACCGTCTCGTAGCAAACGTTTCATGGCCCTCGCGGCTAGGGGTGCCACTTTAAGTGCGTAGCGAGCTTTCTCGAGCGCAGCCTCAGCTAAAGCTGATGGTTCAACCACCGCTGAAGCTAGCCCCAAGTTAAACGCTACCTCACCTGAAAGCCGACGAGCGGTCAGTAACACATCTGCGGCTACATAACGCCCCACAGCGCGCACTAACCGCTGACTACCGCCACCCCCAGGAGACAACCCTAAAAGCCCTTCAGGAAGTCCAAAACGGGCTGTTGTGCTTGCCAAAATAAGGTCGCAGCAGAGCGCAAGTTCAAACCCGCCACCGAGTGCATAGCCGTTAACCGTAGCAATGGTGACTTTGGGGAAGTGCTCGAGGCTGTCGTTCACCCGCCTACCCCGCCGCTGAAAGGTTACAAACGCCTCTCGGTTGCCATCGGCGTACTCGGCAATATCCGCCCCAGCCACAAAAGCTTTGTCACCTGCACCTGTCAAAATCACCACGCGGATGCTGTCATCATCACGAATATCTGCCAGATGGGTTTCAAATTCATCAAGCAGCTCGGTTGACAGCGCGTTGAGCTTATCTGGCCTATTAAACGTAAGCTGGGTGATACCCGTTTCAAGGTCATCCCGCAAAACAAGTGCCACGCTAAATCACTCCCTCTGCCCGCCATGAATCACACTGGGCTTGGTCGTAGCCAAGTTCGTGCAAAACCTCGTCGGTGTGCTGTCCTACGCTAGGCACGCCGCGCTCAATACGCCCGGGGGTTTCACTAAATTTCATAGGCGTGCCCACCACTTTGACCTCGCCAGCACTAGGATGCGTGACGGTTTGAATGAGGCCGTTGTGCTGGACTTGGGGATCGTTGACTAAGGTTTCAAAATCTT
>CAZMCW010000606.1:0-1937 GCA_964564405.1 uncultured bacterium | reverse complement strand
TCTGCTCGCTCCGCTCGGGTTACTTTGTTACCAAAATAACCGGAAAGGGTATTAGGTAATTTTTTGAGTAGTATCGTATCCACTATATTAACTCATACGCAAGTAAAAATAGCAATTTTTACTAACATAGGGCTCACTTCTATAAAGCTATTTCTTAAAATTAAATTATGTAAGCTCGGCAACACTTTGCCGTGGTTCTGAAGGCAAGCACTGCCCAAAGTGTTCATCACAGTATCATCCGCGTTGTCTTAGTTAGCGTTTAAACTAACAACCAGATGGTCAAATTCAGGATGATTGAGCAACATGCAACGATTAATTTTTGCTGTAGCTGCTACACCTTTTTACTTTTCATTGCAGCAAGTATCGGCTTTATGTCAAGCATTGGCAGCGCGCAGGTTGTGCACTCAGGCTTAATCAACTCAAATGAGATCGTGTGGCAACCAGCTAGTGATGGGCACGTAACAGTGCTCACTACTCATGAAGCTGACCGCCGCTATTTGCTAGACATATTTGAGATTGTTGCTACTGCACGTGGTGATCTTAAAAGCTGGCAGCTCGAGCTACCCGCTACCACCCTCGTTATTCACCCCGATTTAACTTCATATCAAATAACCACAGAACAACCTTGGTACGTTGCAGCTATTGCCAATCAAACTGACCAACGCATCGATATGCAACGCGCCCGTGTTTTGGCTGAGCGTGGCAGTTTGCAGTTCACCCTAAGGCACGAACTGTTTCATCTAGCGCAACCCCCAAAGTTGCCTCGCTACATCGCTGAGGGGTTAGCTATGCACTTTGCAGGTGAGCGGCCGCAAGCTGGCGCGTGGCAGGGACCACTTGCTCAGCTCGAGCGCATCCTCGCTGCCCCCCAGTCACAGCAAGAACTTAATCAGGCTATGGCTCGAGCCTATGCTGAGGTTGCCAACAACCTCCAGCATGCACCTGTGAGCTGTTTATTATTTGCAGATGATACTTGCCCTTGACTCCTTTTAGCTTTCAAGACGAATCACAACAACCACAGACGCAATAGCAATCAGACACATAGCAATCAGACACATAGCAATCAGACACATAGCAATCAGACACAAGGACGCTAACGCCCAAAATTTGGTAAAACAGCTTATGTCACTTGATCCAGAACGTTTTGCCGCCGATCTCCTCAGCAGTCGCGGCATAGGCATGACGCTACCCTCGCAGCAAGACCCGGAGTTAAACCTAGACCGCGCGTATGACCTTGCGTTTGCTGTTGCCGACAAGCAACTTGACGCTGGCGACGCTATAAAAGGACGCAAAATAGGCATTAGTAACCCAACTAGTTGGCCAGCTATAGGCCTTGACAACGTGGTTTGGGGCTACATGTTTGAGCGCACCGTCCACACGATTTTGCACAACCACACCAAATTATCGCTGGCAGGTATGACCGCGCCCAAAGCAGAGCTCGAGCTTGTCTTCAAACTTAAAGACCGCCCATTGCCAATGCGCGACCCGTTTGAACTTTTACAAGCTGTTGAATGGTTTGCGCTCGGCTTTGAAATTGTTGATTGCCCGTATCCAGACTGGCAGTTTAAACCTGTAGATTTAGTGGCCACGTTTGGGTTTCACGCAGCCCTAGTCATAGGCGACTGCATTGAACCTGACCCCGTGTTGCTAGAAACCTTAGCTGACCAAATTGGCACAGTAACAGCCAACGTAACCCAAAACGGCCAGCTTGCTGCTGAGGGTGGCGCAGCGGCAGTGGTAGGGCATCCACTGCTAGCACTCGCCCACTTAACTGAGGTAGTTGAGGCTCACCCCAACGCGCCAGCTTTAGCAGCTGGTGAAATCATCAGTACGGGTACACTTACGCCGCCTGTGGCACTAACTCTTGGTGACGTGCTGATAGGTGAGGTCGACGGTCCAGACTTGCCCGCACTGACGGTTGAATTTGTGGCTTAGCG
>CAZMCW010000605.1:0-1968 GCA_964564405.1 uncultured bacterium | reverse complement strand
CAAGTAGGCGTGTTGCATCACGAGCACTTTTTTAGAAACGCTATTGACCCTTACGTTACGCCTGGCGAGCCAGCCAGCGGTCTCTTGCCCGGCATTTCAGCAGATGCCCCTGCCCCACGTGGTCACGGCGACAATCACATTCAAGCGTATTGTTACCGGATGTGCCTCAGCAAGCACCCAGACAACCGCATACCCTTTGCCAAACCAGAGGGTTACAATCCGCAAGACTACGAACTTCTGGCACGTGTGTTTGCAACGGGACGGCGCGACTACTTTGAAAAGTTTGACCCCATTCCCAACTCAAAAACAGACACCAACAATCACGGGCCGGTAAGTACCGACTACATCGGGCAAAACTACGGCTACTCTGAAGGTAGCTACCGCGAACGCGACGCCATCATCAACAATCACAGGCGCTACCAACAAGGGCTTATGTACTTTTTAGCAACAGATGCTCGAGTCCCTATCTGGGTACGCGATGAAATAGCGCAGTGGGGCTTACCCGCAGATGAATTTACTGATAACGGTCACTGGCCCCATCAGCTTTATATTCGTGAAGCCCGCCGCATGATCGGTGAGTTCGTCATGACCGAACGCGACGTGCTTGGGCGCAGTGATATTGATACACCCGTAGGCATGGGCTCTTACACGCTGGATTCGCACAACACCCAGCGCTATGTTACTGCTGAAGGTTTTGTACAAAACGAAGGGGATGTGTTTGCTCGGCCTGACCGTCCGTATCAAATTGATTACGGCAGCTTAACGCCCCAAGCCAGCGAATGCACCAACTTGCTGGTGCCTGTGTGCGTGTCCAGTTCGCATATTGCTTATGGTTCCATGCGTATGGAACCTGTGTTTATGATTTTGGGGCAAAGCGCAGCCACAGCGGCAGTTCACGCTATTGAGCAACGTTGCAGTGTACAAAAGGTGGATAAAGACAATTTTGTTAACCGCCTTAAGCAAGATAAACAACGCTTGCAATAAGGTTGATGCCATCGTTGAAAACATCAGCTAGAGTGATGTTTATGTGGGCCACTCGAGCCGCCCCACAAACATTCAACCAACACCACTTTCAAAGGAACTCCTATGACACCTCGCACACTTTTATTCCAAGGCGATTCCATTACTGATGCCAACCGCTTACCTGATATTGACACACCCAACCATCCAGCGAGTTTAGGGTCAGGCTATGTCAATTTGATTGCGGCTAAGTTGTTACATGACCAACCTGAACTTGGTCTTACGGTCATCAACCGGGGCATCAGTGGACACCGAGTCGTAGATTTGTACGCACGTTGGAAGCGAGATGTCATTAACTTAGCACCCGATATCATCAGTATTTTGATTGGGGTGAATGACTTGTGGCATGAGTTTAGCACGCAAAATGGCGTTGAACTAGACCGTTTTGACGCCGTGTACCGAATGTTGATTGACCTCACGCAAACATCTTTACCGAATACGCGCTTAGTGATTTGTGAGCCGTTTTTGCTGCCTTGTGGTTTGGTCAATGACGACTGGCAAGCGGATATGCGTGAGCGCCGCAAACTTGTCAAGCACCTTGCAAGTGACATAGGCGCAACATTTGTACCCTTTCAAGCTGCGTTTGATGCTGCGTGTGAACGCGCGCCAGCCGACTACTGGTCACAAGACGGCGTTCACCCCACGCCAGCCGGACATCAGGTAATGGCGGAGGCTTGGCTGAATGCTGTGGGTAATCTTGGCTAATTTGTCAGCAGATTTGATTTATTGATAAGAGGCTCGAGCCACTCAATCATCTCTCTAATTTGCTTCACGCTTACGCCATACCGTTAATAATTCCTGCTCTCGCACATCACCCAACCCCGCTGACATCTCATAGTCTTCTGGCAAGGTCTCCCGCCATGTCAGCAAATCACGAATCGTATCTTCAAGGGGTAGCGTCACCAGCCCAGCTTTCTGTACTGCTTCGTTGCTAACACGCATAAAGTG
>CAZMCW010000604.1:0-1973 GCA_964564405.1 uncultured bacterium | reverse complement strand
ATTGCTTACTGTCCGCTCGCGTTTGGCTACAGCAACTATGCTAGAAACAGTCCGGATGATGCTGTGCTCACCTTTAGCGACATTCCGGGCATACGCGGTGGCTTGTTAGGGGGTGCGGGCGTCGCTGTGAGCAAATTTAGTGAACATCCACAAAAAGCTGCTGAATTTGCTGTTTGGGTGAGTAGCGGTGAGGTTCAAGCCGGGGTGTACGTCCGTGCTGGCGGACAACCGGGTAATGCAACTGCTTGGCAGGATGATGCCTGTAACGCACTTACGAATAACTTTTTTAAGAACACCTTGGCGACGCTCGAGCACGCCTACATGCGCCCTAGGGACGCTGGCTTTGTGCAGTTTCAAGAATTTATGGGTGAACGTATTCACACCTTTTTACGTTCTGAAGATAATCCGAAAAATTGCATTCAAGACTTACGTGACGCGTTTAAGGTGAGGCTCGAGACAAACTGATTCAGATCATTTCTTACACGCAACCTCAAAGCATATCCGTAACCCACAAAATACGCATCACCGTAAATTGAGTTTCAACAGTAAACATTTACCTTAAACCCAACAAATCCATCATCCTCAACGTCACGGATTTCTTAAAGGAGCACGTTATCACTATGAGCAGCATGTTTACGAAGCTAAGGTGTCACTCTCTCAACTATCAACGCAGTCAATACATCAAGAGTGGATACATCAATAGAGGTGACTTATGATGGACGCAAACACAATTACCTCTGTTCTAGACGGCATCCGCGTCATCGACTTTACTCAGATGATGCTCGGCCCATGGGGCACGCAGTTTTTGGGTGACTTTGGGGCAGATGTCATCAAGGTCGAACGGCCTGGGCGCGGCGAGTGGGAGCGCAGTCTGGCGGCGATGGGTGAATTACTCGGTGGCGACAGCCCATTTTTTATGGCCATGAACCGCAACAAACGCAGCTTGACGCTCAACCTCAAACATCCGCGTGCAATTGAATTGGTCAAAGAGTTAGTGAAAGATGCTGATTTAGTTGTCGAAAACTACCGCCCTGGCGTAATGGATAGACTTGGCATCGGCTACGAAGCCTTGCGGGAGGTGAATCCGGGCATCGTCTACGTGGCGGGGAGCGGTTACGGGCCGGACGGTCCCTATGTAAAACGACCTGGTCAAGACTTACTGATTCAAGCGATGTCTGGGCTAGCTGCCAACAGCGGCCCCGGCGACGGCCTGCCGGTGGCAGCAGCAACCTCTTATGTGGATGCCAGTACCGCGCTCATGCTGGCGTTATCAGCTACATTAGGTTTATTTCACCGCTTGCGCACCGGGCAAGGGCAACGCATTGACGTGAGTTTGTTTAACACCGCTGTGGCGTTACAGTGCCAAGAACTGACCGCGTTTATGAACTTGGACAAACGCTGGCAACGCAGCGAGGCAGGCATCAGCAGTCCGTGGTTGGGTGCGCCGTTTGGCTTGTATGAAACAAAAAATGGCTACATGGCCATCAGCATGAACCCACTTGATGTTGTGGGGGAGATTATTGGCGATAGTGGTCTGGCTGAGTTTAATACTGACGAAGCCGCCTTTGAGCATCGCGATGACATTAAACGGCGGGTGCAAGCGAAAGTTCGTGAGCAGACAACTGAGCACTGGCTCGAGCAAATGCTGGCCCGCGACCTCTGGTGCGCCCCCGTGCAAGATTTTGAAACCTTGGTTAGTGACCCTCAAGTCCAGCACAACGGCCTCATTCAAACCGTCACGCATCCTAGTGCGGGCGAGGTGAAAGTGGTGGGTACACCCATGAAATTTAGTGAAACCCCCGGGCGTATTGAGCGCGGCGTGCCCAGTGTGGGACAGCACACCGATGAGGTTTTGCAGGAACTTGGTTACGACCAAGCTCAGTGTGATTCGTGGCGTTCTGAGGGGGTGATTTAGCGTGGCGCTTGTTTTGCGAGACGACCTCGAGCCAGGCATCACCCAGCTTACGTTTAAT
>CAZMCW010000603.1:0-1979 GCA_964564405.1 uncultured bacterium | reverse complement strand
CCAGTTAGTGGATACGCCCTATCAAACAAGCGCCGCCGAATATCTGCTTCACTGAGGCCATCACCTTCCCAAACATCTATAAGCAGTCTTAAATTATCTGGTGATACTTTTGCTTCTACTGTCCACAAGCTAGCATCTTGCTGCACCCGCAGATACCAACCAAGCGCACTACCTCCAGTGAGGCTCAACGATAAACTCGTAAGCATCACCAAAGCTGACACGGTAGACCTGTAAATTGTCGACTGTGTTGCTTGAGATGCTGTACTTATATGCTGATGCCAATATTCCCAAATAACTACACAAACAGTTACAACAAGAACGAGCACCGTCAATGCAATGCCTATAGTTGTACCTTGGACGCCAAGTAACCCACCGAGGGGTAACCCCGCAACCATTAACAAAATAGCCAGTAAGCTTAGCTGCATAAGCTAGCCTTGAAAACTTGAAACATTGCTATATTATAACAAAGTTTACAGATTACCTTTGCCTCAATTCGTTAAGACGGGTTCTAACGTTATCAGGCAGAGGGGTCTACTCAGTAAACGGATCATCCACCCAAGGAAATTTGTGCAGGTCAACATGCTGGTAGTGAATGTCTTCCATAATCGGCGCAACCGCACCCGGAGCCGCCATGTAAATGATTTCAGAGGCGATGGGCGCAAAACCAGCATAAAAGTGCTGGATGGACTTAACGATAAGCACGCGCTTGTCTTGGGGCACAATGCCAAGCTCCGTAAACACATCTGGACTAAACACTTGCTGCCGCTTGCTGTTGACAACAATGTCAATGCCGTTAACATGTAACCTAACTGCGTCCCCGCAGTGCATAGTTAGGGGGTCGCCGTCTTGCGGCCAGTGCTGAGTCATCTTGTCTTTGATGGCCATCACCACAACCTCGAGGTCGAGGGGATCGCCTGAGCTTTTACCCAGCTTACCGCCTAAACGGACGGTGAGGGTTGCACCCACACCCGCAGCTTTAGCAATATCAACAACACCCGGGTCGTACATCATGCCGAGTGCCACACTGCGAATGCCCCGCTCGAGCAACGCCGCTAAAACGTAAGTTGAATCACTAGGTGCGCCTCCGCCCGCGTTGTCGGCCTGGTCAGCAATCACCACAGGATAGTCAGTCACTGCTAGCGCCTTATCAAAAGCCTCATCCAAAGACAGAGGTTGAAAGCTCACGTCGTGGCGCATGTCAAAGAATGTTGTGCCAAAGGCTCGAGCAACCTCAGTAGCTTTGTCGGGGTCATCATCGGTAATGGCTAACATGCGTGTACCACACTCGGCAACGTCTCCCCACGGAAAACAGTGAGCTAGCGACAATGACAAGACACCTTCTTTACCTTCGGCGGCCATCATCTCATCAACAAAGCCGCGCATAGGTTCAAACGGCGTGAGGTACATGCCGATCATCTTGCAATCAAACAAAGCCATGGTGGGCTTAATACGCCCTTCAGCCGTTGCAACCGCCAGCTCAAAAAGCTCTTCAGCACGCACCGCCATATCGGTGTGCGGGTACTCTTTATAGATCACAATTAAGTCAGATTTAGCCACCATTATCTCGGTAAGATGGCAGTGCAAATCAAGCTCAACCCCAATGACCGTATCTTCACCAACCAGCTCACGCACACGGGCGATCATGTCGCCTTCACAGTCGTCATAGCCTTCAGCCACCATCGCACCGTGTAACGGCAAAATCACAATGTCAACGGGAAGGGCAGCTTTGAGGTCAGTCAGAAATTCATCCCGCAAGGTTTCATAGGTGGTACGTACGGTTAAACCGGCAGGCTGGGCAAAGGCTATCAAGCTGAAGATAAATTCATGACCGCCTGCGCGTGCTTTGCGTTGGAGTGTTTCGAGCACACCATCTTCACTTGTAGGCGCAGCTTGGTCAAGGTCAGCTTGCCGAGTCACCTCAAAATCTGCTAACCCGGTGGGCAATGGTGAGAAGGTATTGGTTTCGGTGATAATGCCTG
>CAZMCW010000602.1:0-1998 GCA_964564405.1 uncultured bacterium | reverse complement strand
TGCCATTGTGCCTGCTAATGAACATGATGCCACTGTGGCCAAGTGTTTACTTGATGAACGTACTGACGATCTACACAGCATCATCGGTGACAAAGCTTACCAAGGTTTAGGTATTTACACCCCACCTAAGACAAATGCTACCCAGCAGGGCTTTTGGTCTGACCTGTTTGCCAAAGCTCGCAAGATGATTGAAGCTACTTTTTCCTCCCTAACGCGTTGTCGCAATCTTGTGCTACAGCAGCTTAACTCCTTTTGGAGTGTTAGAGCTAGTGTCTGTCGCAAGATCGCTGCGCACAATCTCGTCCTCTTTCTTTTTCCCTAATCGTCTAGCACCCGAGGTTTCTACTATCTAGTGGTCAACATGCAGCGTGCAGCTTGCATAAATTATCTGACACAACCCTGACATAATATTGCTCGAGGGTAACAATTAGCATACCTTACAACGTCCTAACAAACGATAGGCACGCTGCATTGTCAACTATAAAAATACCCTTATAAACTGCAGCTATGACAATGACCTTAAAACGGGAACTTGGCGTCTTTGGTGCCGTAATGATGGGGCTTGGCTCCATTGTGGGTACAGGCGTGTTTGTAAGCATTGGGATTGCAGCGGGTGTGGTGGGTCCGGCGGTTATTTTGGCGACACTTATTGCTGCAGCAACTGCCACGTTCAACGGCCTCTCAAGCGCGCAACTTGCCGCCAATCACGCGGTAAGCGGTGGCACCTACGAATATGGCTACCGTTACCTGAGACCGCAACTCGGCTTTATTGCAGGTTGGCTTTTTTTGATCGCCAAAAGTGCTTCAGCAGCAACGGCAGCACTGGGATTCTCGAGCTACCTACTTAATCTACTAGGAATTTCTTCCAATACTCTTATTGTCATCATCGCCCTTATAGCCACCGCTGGCATTGGCTTGGTACTTGTTAATGGCATTCGCCGCTCCAATCAGGTCAATGTTGTCATTGTGAGCATCACACTAGTCAGTCTAGTCTTTTTTATTTTGGTAGGGTTTCCTAACCTTTGGCAGGGTGGCAACCGACTCCAACCGTTTTTTCAAACAGGTGGCGTTTCTCCGTTGCGAGCACTTTTGCAAGCGTCCGCCCTCATGTTTGTGGCTTATACAGGTTACGGGCGCATTGCCACACTGGGTGAAGAAGTTCGCGAACCGCGCCGCACTATTCCCAGAGCCATCATTACTACTTTAATTGTGGTGATGACCTTGTACAGCGTGGTAGCATTGGTTGCGGTAAGTACGCTGGGTGCCGCTGATTTGGCTCAGGTAAGCGGGCAAGCGCCGCTCGAGCGCGCTGCTGCACAATTCAACTTGCCATTTGCACCGCTTTTAGTTGCAATTGGTGCGATGACTGCCATGTTAGGCGTGTTACTTAACTTGCTCTTGGGGTTGTCTCGAGTGCTTCTTGCGATGGGCAGACGGGGTGACATGCCTACGGGTCTTGCCAAACTTTCAGACGATCAAACCTCTCCTACTAGAGCCATCATCACCATGACTGTCTTTGTTGCTCTGTTAGCACTTATTGGCAACGTCACGGTTACGTGGTCATTTAGTGCGTTCACAGTGCTTGTTTACTACGCCATCACCAACTTGGCAGCACTCCAACTCAGCAGCGAGGAACGCTTTTTTCCAGCCTGGGTATCTATTGCTGGGCTGGTGTGTTGCTTAGGGCTAGCTGCGTTCGTACAACCTTGGGTTTGGCTCACGGGTTTAGGCGTGATTGCCATCGGCTTTGGATGGCAAATTATTTTTCAGCGCTTCCAACAACCAAATGTGACGTGATATGAGCATAGTCTTGCATCATCACACGAATTTTGTCTTGGTTAAATGAGATTAAGTGTAATTGCAAACAACACAATCAGCATATCGAGGACTTTTTAGTGTAGAAGCACACGTTATTGGTCGTTGATCTTGGCACTCACAATCTCTTCAAGCTCGTCCATAGTTTTGGTAAACGCATTTGCAATGTTGATGTCGTAAAGT
>CAZMCW010000601.1:0-2005 GCA_964564405.1 uncultured bacterium | reverse complement strand
GGGCGTAGTGTGGCACTAGTATTGGTTGATCCCGAACGGTTCAACCCAGAAACGGGCTTTGGGCGCTTTCAATTTATTAGCGGTCAGGGGGATGAAGAGGACGCGTATGAGACGTTACGCTCGAGCACCTCGGTACTCGCCGCCAACACCATGCTCGACCGTTTTGGCATTGCCCAAGGGGATACCGTCACCTTACGGACCGACGACGGCTTTGCAGACTTTGAGGTTGGCGGCGTAGTTGTCGACTTTACCGGCGGCGGGGAAGCCTTTGTCGTGAGCATCGCGGAGCTTGACCGTTTTGGCGGCGGCAGTCCAGACTTGTTTGTCATTACCGTAGATGAGGGCGTTTCTCCTGATACCGTGCGAGATGCCATGCTGGCGGCTTTTCCTAACTTGTATTTAGACATCACCCTCAATCAAGATTACCGCCAACGCATTCTTGACCTCACCCAACAAACCTTTACCACCACCAACTGGCTATTGATACTTGCCGTATTCATTGCCGCACTAGGTGTTACCAATACCTTGGGCATGAACTTGAGCAGTCGCCAGCATGAACTGGCCGTTTTGCGAACCATTGGCCTAAGTAGGGGTGGCTTGCGCAAATTGATTATTGCTGAGGGGGTTGTGGTTGTGACCTTGGGGGCTATTTTGGGGATTGGCTCGGGCTTGCTACTCTCGAGGGTCATTACTGAGGGTGCCATTGCGCTCACTGGCTTTGCAATTAGTCCGCGTTACCCGTGGACGCTTATCACGCTGGCACTCCTGGCGTCGCCTGTGGTGGGCTTGTTTGCGTCTTACTTACCTGCCCGGCGGGCGGTGAAGTTAGCGCCGGTGATTGCGCTTAGGAGTAACAGCTAGCATCTGTTGAGGTGATGTACATACGGCGTACATCTGCTGTTCAGGCTTGTGCAGGATAGTAGAGGAAGGTTGAGGTTGGCTCGAGCGTCTTACAACCAACAAGCAGCAAACGGCAAGCGGCTAACCTCTACTTGAAGAACAACTGTCTGAGAAAACACTGTCTGGAACAATGCAGTCAATTTCTGTAAGTCTGTTAAGGTGAAATTGTGTTAAAAGATCCGCCACCCCACGCGCCACCCCAGCAAGTTACACCGTTACCTCGAGCTGAGGCGAACATTGTTGTGCGCGCGCGCAATTTGTCCAAAACCTACAGCCTAGGTGATGAGCACGTTCACGCGCTTAGGGACCTTTCCTTGGAGATTAAACAAGGTGAGTTTATTGCGGTGATGGGTCCTAGCGGGAGTGGCAAGAGTACGTTGTTACATGTATTGGGCTTGCTCGAGACGCCAGATAGTGGCGAGGTCATCATTCAGAATCAGCACACCAGTAACCTCAACGATGACGCGCTAACTGCTTTGCGGCGTGACAAATTAGGCTTTGTGTTTCAAAACTTTGAGCTCATTCCAAACTTAAACGCCAAAGAAAACATCTTACTACCTGCAGAAGTGGCGGGTAAACGCAAGGAAGCTGAACAACGGCTTAGCAAACTAGCGGTTGAACTTGGCATCAGCGACCGCTTGCATCACCGCCCTAAGCAACTTTCAGGTGGACAGCAGCAGCGCGTAGCCATTGCTAGGGCACTCATTAACGACCCGGCGCTCATTTTGGCAGATGAACCGACTGGCAACTTGGACAGTGACACAGGTAGAGATGTGCTGAGGTTATTGCAAGATGGCGTCAAACAGCACGGTTGGACAGTTGTCATGGTTACTCACGACCCCAGTGCTGCCCGCTTTGCCGAGCGTTTTATGATGTTACAAGACGGTCAAATTGTCGACGAAGGTCGTACAGATACAGATTTGTTAGCAACATCTGTTTAAACTAATTATTTAAAATTGGCAAAGGTTGCTGGCGCGATTCACGATTAGCTCACACGTTGGGCTTATGTCGTTATCGCTGCAAATAGTGATGCTGTGGCTAGATATAGTCACCCATACGTTATGTTAGTTATAGCGTTTCCACGAGTAATTGCCACAGGCAATTG
>CAZMCW010000600.1:475-2036 GCA_964564405.1 uncultured bacterium | reverse complement strand
AACTTAGCCACAACCACGTTAAACCTATCCGAGTCATGATGAAACCCTTTCCGGGTAATTCCTTAAGGCATTAACCCACCTTGTTCCGAGCGTTAGCGAGACAACCCAGGTGCAGAAACAGCTGCCGGTTCCGATGGGAACGGTGTAAAGCCCGTAGGGGTTTATATAGTGTTTAATCGGAACTGGTAGGACCTCCTTTACACACGTGAGGGTTACTGGGACGCTAGTTCACTGTCACCTCCTTGTAACAAGGTCAGCTCGAGGTCAATGCCTTGCGTGCCAACCTGGGTGATGCGAATGTCGGAGACGATGCCTGCAAAAGGGGCGCGCACCCACTGAGCATCCAGGGCGTGTTGATGGTCGCGTTCGGCACCGGCGATACTGACGCGGGTTTCACGAAGTTGAGTATCTAAACGGGTGCGTTGACTTGTCCAGGTGGTTTGTAGGTCAAGTAGTTGCCTAGCGAGGTCATCAGCATGGTGTTCAGCGTGTACCAAGTCGTTACGCGGGCGCGCACCTGCACTCACCAGATAGCGAAGTTTGGCAAGGTCGTCATTGGCTTGTTGGATGGCTTGCTCGAGGGCAGCTGCGTCACGTTCAAAGTTGATTTGCTGTTGGGTAAGCTCACGTTCTAACTCAGGCAAGCGGGCACGGGCAGCCTCAGCTTCTGCTTGGGAGGTTGCTAGGGCGTCATCGTCCACATAGCGGGCTATGCGTTCACCTTCAACAACCTCATCACCCACGCTTACCAGCAGTCCACTGACACTTGGCAAGTTGGGTAAGGTGAGTACGTGAGCCGTTAAAGGTGGCGCGGTGAGGACAGGTGGGTTGGGCGTGACCTCTGGGTGATAGTAGGCGCGCACCACAGCTGCCCCTTGGGTGATGAGCGTATCTGTCAAGGGCGCAAAGTCACCGATGCTGGCACTGCGGGCGTGCAAGGTGGTACCGCGTACGTCCAAACGGGCAAAACTACCAATAATCGGTGGCAAGTTTACGGGACGGTCAAGCTCGAGTTCGGCATTCAGTAACACCTGCTGGGCATCGCGCGGGAGTGACGCCATAAGGTCACTGACCCGACGACCGGCGAGTTCCAAGCGGTAGGTGATCATGGTGTGTGGGTCAGCACGCCAGGCAGCCACGCGTTTGGCGTGAATGTTGGTGTTGCCTTGTCCCACGGTGTAACTGCGCCCGGTATCGTCTTCGACCAAGAGCACGTCATCACTGAGGACGTCAATAACCGTAAAGCGGTCGTCTATAGCCTCCGCTGTGATGAGGTTCACCCCGCGCACATCCACCACCACCTGGTAGCGGTCGCGCCACAACAAATAATCTTCAACCGCACCATAAGGTGCGCCCAAGACCCGGTGAAACCAGGGGGAGAAGCCGTCGAGCGCCAGCGGACTAAGCGCTAAGGCGCTGAGCGCAAACGCAGCCAAGTAGCCAAACTCAGCCGACGACCCGTAACCACAACGCCAGGTTTTGTTGATAACACTAACAAACTCGAGCCGCAACGGGTACAACAACGGCACGCCTTGAATGTTGTGAGCGTCTAACAAAATAT
>CAZMCW010000600.1:0-465 GCA_964564405.1 uncultured bacterium | reverse complement strand
ATGCGTGAGCATCCCCACCAAGAGCCATACCCACCCACGTGGCGTGAGGAGCAATAGCCACGAACTAAGCCCAGCTGTTAAGGTAAGCCCCAGTAGCGAATGCATGAGGGTGCGGTGGCCAACCGTGCGCTCGAGCTTGCTGCTGACCGGTCCCAACCAACGCCCAATGCCACTGGTGGAGGTATCCACATCCGGGAGTAGCGCCCCCACAGCCAGCGCACTCATGCTGACGGCATCAAACTGACTGCCCAAGCCGGACGCGGTGACGCCAACCAAACCTGCAAACGCAAGGTGGGTGGGGGCTTTCATGATGTGTTAGCGGGAAGGTGTTGATACTGCTGGCAGAGGGCTTGGACCTGCTGGCGAGTATCTTGTAACTCGAGCCAAGCGTCATACACCTCTTGACTGAGGTGTGGCACGGGCTGATGCCAACTTTGCGCTGACCAGATGAGGGTTGCTTCCCAG
>CAZMCW010000599.1:0-2051 GCA_964564405.1 uncultured bacterium | reverse complement strand
TGTAAAGGCAAGTCGCAAGGAGCGGCGGTTGGGTGATGCCCGAGGTGGGTACCTCCGGTGAGGCCGTTAAGTGACCAGTTTGCCAAAACTCAGGCTGTGGAAAATAGTGAGACGCGCCGCCATGGTAGATAATGTGCGGGATGAGCCCATCTGTCCACTGTCCGGCTAGGAGCCCGCGCACTTCGGCCCGCGCGCGTTCTGGATCAATGTGATACAAGCCCAGCGCCACCAACGCCGCATCCCAATTCCATTGATGCGGGTATTGGTGGGTGCCGGGCCGAGTGAACGCGCCTACATCGTTGTCACGCAAGGTTGTGATGGCACGTTCACGCAACGCGTTTAAGTCAACATCAGCAAGACTAGGTGTGGGCATATCGGTAAGGTTGGGCAGGGCGCTAGACATCTTGCTATTGTGCTATTCTTTCACGCCGCCCGCCGTGAGGCCGCCGACTAAGTATTTTTAGACCAAAAGAAGATCATCACCATGGTGATGGTCATAATGACCTCAGCAGCCATCAAAAATGGGCGCGGCACTTTGTGTGAGTTCAGCTTTATCTTGTTTTTAAGCAAGTTCTATGCTTTGCAAAAAGATATTGTTTTAGACGCGTTAAGCTAAGTGATGATGCCATCTTCACCACAACCCTTGTTTGATGAAACGTTACTGCGCACAGAATTGGTTAAGTTGCTTAGAGAGGGACGTGCCCACGTAACGCTCGAGCACACCCTAGAAAACCTCTCACCCAAACACCGCGGCCTTCGTCCAAACGTAGCTGATCTAAAATCCATCTGGGAAATTTTGGAGCACATGCGCATTGCCCAACGTGACATTCTGGACTACATCCGCGAGCCAAGTTACACCTCGCCAACCTGGCCAGAAGGGTATTGGAAAGCGTTGCCAGATGAGGTTTCTTACGATGTTTGGATGGCTACGCTCGAGGGGTTTTTAGATGACCGTGAGGTGCTAGTTGACCTTGCGAATCAGGCTGATCTCACAACACCACTAACTCATACAGAGTTGCCTCACACAGGGGGACACACGGTGTTACGTGAGTTGCTCATTGTGGCTGACCACAACGCCTATCACCTGGGGCAGATCGTATTTGTACGCAAACTGCTTGAAGGCAATTGATAGTTTTGCAGGCTGAGCCTGAGTGAATCCGGTGTAAAACGAAAAATCATGTAGCAAAAGGCTATAAGTTCGCATCTTTATGCGTGTTATGCTCAGTCGCTAAAATCTTCTGCGTGATTGCGTTTATGTACAGTACTACTTCTTATCGGTTAATTGCACAAGTTTACTGCGCAACACAGGCTATCTTGCCATGAAGTGATGTCAAACGTGCATTAACTCGAGACTAGGTGATCATCATGCCAAAACGTACAGATATTAAAAAAATTCTCATTTTAGGGTCGGGCCCGATTGTTATTGGGCAAGCTGCTGAATTTGACTATTCAGGCACCCAAGCCTGCAAAGCCTTGCGCGCTGAGGGCTTTGAGGTGGTGCTCATTAACAGCAACCCAGCCACCATCATGACTGACCCAGACGTTGCTGACAAAACTTATATTGAACCGCTCACGCCAGAATTTGCCGAAAAAGTCATTGCTGTTGAACGACCCGACGCCCTGTTACCAACCCTTGGCGGGCAAACAGCGCTCAACCTTGCCAAAACACTTTATGAAGATGGTGTTTTAGAACGCTATGACGTGGCACTTATTGGTGCCAATTATGATGCCATTCAAAAAGGTGAAGACCGGGCGCTGTTTCAACAGGCGATGCACAAAATTGGCATTAAAACGCCTGCGGGTAAGTTGGTGGAGACGCTCGAAGACGCGCTCGAGTTTGCTGAGACCATCGGCTACCCCATCATCATTCGGCCAAGTTACACGCTTGGGGGTACGGGCGGCGGCATCGCTTACGATGAACCTGAGTTTCGCCAGATTGTGCGCCAGGGTTTACACGATTCACCTGTGAGCAGTGTGCAGGTGGAGCAGTCGGTGCTGGGCTGGAAAGAGTACGAGCTTGAAGTCATGCGCGATCACAACGACACCGTGGT
>CAZMCW010000598.1:0-2071 GCA_964564405.1 uncultured bacterium | reverse complement strand
CCATCCCAGTGTCAACCATCCCAGTGTCAACAGATGATGCTCTCTCAGCAAGGTTAGGATGGCTGTGTCCTGCGTGCAACGCTTTAAGGTTAGGGTAAACACGTAGTTGCCCGTCTTCAAGTGACCAGACACGGTCGCTAACAGCCTCGATTAGGGCGGCGTCATGGCTAACCATCAAAATGGCCGCTGGGCTGTCGGTGATGGCCTGCTCGAGCACGTTGACCATATCAATATCTAAGTATTCACTGGGTTCGTCTAGCAAAATAACGTTGGCTTCACTAGCCATCACGAGTGCTAGACCTGCCCTAGCCCTCTGTCCAGAGGACAGTTCGGCTGGCTGCTTATGAACATGGTCAGCAAGGCCTACTAATCCCAATAAGGCCCGCGCACGCAGATTAGATACGTACTGTGTGAGCTGTACAAAAACAGAAACATCTGCCCTTAACCCTGCGTACTGACTATCGTAATAGGCAAGCTTAGCTGAACGTGACCAGTCAATGCGGGTGTGCGGATGTGCTGGCTCGAGCTTACCTGCAATTGCTTCAAGCAAGGTTGTCTTACCTGTCCCATTCGCACCCGTTAGTGCAACTGTCACGCCTACCTCGAGCTGAAAATTCACATCCTTTAATATGCCAACTGACAGGTGTTGCACCCTGACTAAAGCAGCATTTGTAGTTGAGGTAAGTGCATTTGTAGTTGAGGTAAGTGCATCTGCAGTCCCCAAGTGCAGCCTTAAGCGCTGGGCATACTGTGATCCGTCTTGAAAGTCAGCACCTTGCTGATCCTCTTCAACCATTAAAAAGCGCTGCAAGCGTCGCTGCGCACGGCGGCGCGCACTTACATTAGGGGCGTTACTCACAGCTTGCTCGAGCCCAACCTGTTTACGGCGGCGCAGTTTAGCAGCACGTAGCAAGCGCGTTTTATCGCTATCGTGCTGGCGTACAAATGCACTGTAATTGCCACGGTAACGGGTTAGCTTAGCCTCGTGCAGGTAACCTATGTGCGAACACACCTTATCTAGCAAGGTGCGGTCGTGAGAACTTAACAGTAACGTTGCTGGGTGTTGCTTGAGGATGTCTGCCAAATATTGGCGGTGAGCAATGTCCAGATGGCGTTCAGGTTCGTCTAGCACCAAAACATCTGCTGGGCGACTTAGCGCCATAGCCAAAGCTAGTCTAGCACGCTCACCGGTAGAGAGTTTGTGGGCAGCTTGCTTGCTAGCTAGACCAAACCGGCTCAAGTGGGCCTCGAGCTGACTAGCTGCCGTGTACCCGCCTACGTGCTCAAACTGCTCCCGCAAACGTGTGTACGTATCAAGCGCATCTGTGAGTGAGTTTCCGGCAGCAGCTAGCTCACTAAGCTTGCGTTCTGCCGCTCGCAAGCTTGCCTCGAGTGCATGAACATCTACTAAAGCCGTCTGCGCAAGTTGTGCAACCGTTACAGGCTGATGCTCACCATTATGTTCAAGACAAGATTTAGCTACTTGAGATTCAAACGTTTTGAGTTTAGCTGTTACAAGTTGTTTTAAACTGCGCTCGAGGTCTGGTAACCCCCCCAAGCTTAAACCCGGCGCACGCCATATGCTGCCAGCACTAGGATTGAGCGTACCCAACACGAGCATTTGCACGGTACTTTTACCTGCGCCATTGGCACCAATTAGCCCAAGCCGCTCACCACTGCGCAAGGTAAGCTGCACATCATCTAAAATAACCTGCCCCCCACGCCTTAGCTGAATGTCGTTAAGGATGACAAGTTCAACTTTAGATGAGGTCATATTTAGGCGAGGTCATATTTAGGTGAGGTCATCGTGAGGGATAGGACAAAATATCAAGTAACAGCATATAAAAAGGCTGTTACTTGAGTCTGTGGTTTTATCATTCGCCAAATAGAGATTTGACATGAGATCGTTTTGATGCCGGAGATGTTTATCGCTCGAGATTCTAACGGCGAGCCAATAAATGACGTTATTCCTCGAGGGTATCTTGACCTGTCATAACCTTTACCTGTCACAATATTGTGATTATCTTATACCAAATTGACTCTTGAATGTCATCGTCTGAATCATCTAAGG
>CAZMCW010000597.1:0-2076 GCA_964564405.1 uncultured bacterium | reverse complement strand
AGAAACAGATACCAAGTCCGACTAGAACGTAATGAACTCCTCAGGAGGTTATGATGTGTTTTGTCGGACTTGGTATAAGGTTAGCAGTTCCAGGATTGGTTCCCCCACATTGAGTGGGTTGACTTATACTCCCCCTAGGTCGCACGCGCAACTACCTGTGGCAGTTACTCGTGGAAACGCTATGTGTCTTTAGGTTGGTGATTTAAAGTTTGTGCTCTCAAGGTTGACGTGCAATATTATTTACTCACGGCTAGCAACTACCCAAGAGCTGTCGTCTTCTTGAAAACGCACTTGAACATCAACAGTTAAGTCGCTGTCTCCTCCGCCTCGGTGTAACCCGCGTATTGGGGGTACGTCGCTGTAGTCGCGTCCGCAAGCTACCTTAATGTGAGCTTCGGTGACCAAGCAACCGTTGGTAGGATCGAAGCCAACCCAACCGCTACCGGGCAAAAATGCCTCGAGCCACGCGTGTGACCCTTCGGCACCAATCAACGTTTCATCTCCTTGAGGATTACTGTGAATATAACCGCTCACGTAACGCACCGGAATATTGGCAATACGGCACAACGCCAGCATAGCGTGGGTAAAATCTTGGCACACACCAGCGCCAATATCTGCAAAAGTTGCTAACGGCGTTTCAACGTTGGTACTTGATGGGTCATAGGTAAAGCGCGTTTGTAAGTACTGGGTCAATTCCATTAAAAATATAACTAGATTGTCTTGTGACTTAAGGCGCAACGCACCAAATACTTCAAACCAATCTACGTTTAAAGGTACACGCTCAGTGGGCGCAAGGTAGTTAAAAAAACGGTGCCGCAAACTGGGTAAAACACCCGAAAAGACAGCTTGTGGGTAGGGGATAGAATAGGTAACAACCGTCGAATTTGCTTCAATGACCAACTTATTGTGCTTTTCAGGTACGTGAAAGTGATGGTTCGTGTTGCCCCGAAAATCCAATTGACTGCGTAACACAGCGTTGGGTTCAACAATCACATCAAAGGAGAGTAAGGTTTGCCTATAGTCGTCAGCAGGACGTAGCCAAAGGGCATTAAACGAGTCCCACGCGGGCTTGCTGTAGGTATAGGTTGTTGTGTGGTGCGTGGTTAAGTACATGGTTCTATTAAACACGTTAAGTGTGAAGGAGTGCTACATTAGCTTGTACTAGCTAACACCAAAAGGTTCATGTGACGTTCACAGATATTTAGGGACTAGTTTCGGGTAGTTGCCAAAGTTGCACTGTAGATGGTTGACCCGCCGCTGCTAAGACACGCCCAGCTTGGTCGAACGCTAGCGCTCTAACCTGCCCACTAAATGGCAAGGTGAGTACAATTGATGCGGTCGAAAGATCGACAAGACCAAGCGTTTCATCACTACTGGCGGTCACGACAAGTTGCCCACTGGGGTAAATAACAACGTCGTCAATGCGGCTGGTGTGAACATCAATAGTGTCTAGCAACTCAGCAACACCAAAGGTAAATTGCCACACTAAAATCTGCCCTGACACGTTACCCGCTACAATCGTGCTGCCATCTTGACTGATAGCAAGACTCGTTAAGGTACGCTCACTGTTGTCATAGGTCTCGAGCAACTCCCCACCAACAACATCCCACATTCGCAAGGTTGTATCGCCCCCGCCGCGATCACCCCCAGAAACACTGGCTAGGGTGTTACCGTCTGGTGTAAACGCTAGGTCGTGTACGGTGTCTGTATGTCCTTGGAGCGTGTGAACAAGCCCGCCGCTGTCAAGGTCCCACAAAAACAGGGTGCCGTCGCGCTGGCTACTAGCTAAAAAGTTACCGTTAGGGCTAAATGCTACAGCTGTAACGCGCTGATTACCCTCGCCAAGGGTTTGCTCGAGGTTGCCACCGGGAAGACTCCAAAGCCGCACATAACCGTCGCGGTCAGCACTGGCAAGGCGCTGTCTGGTAGCGCTATAGGCTAGGTCATACACCTCTGAAGCTGGTGTTTCAAAACTGCCTAGTGAATTGCCTGTTGTTGAGTTCCAAAGATGAATTGCCGCACCACGCCGCCGCCCAGCTGTTACTAGCAAGGGCGGTGTCTCTACAAATAGAAGCG
>CAZMCW010000596.1:0-2083 GCA_964564405.1 uncultured bacterium | reverse complement strand
AGGTGGATGTCGCGAGTTCGAATCTCGTCTCCCGCTCCATCACTACTCTTGCTAGCAGTTCTAGGATTAGTTCTTGCACACTAAGTGAGTCGATTTCTACTCCCTCAGGTTGCACGCGCAACCGTCGGTGACAGTTACTTATGGAAACGATATACCTAAAACAAAATACAAATCTCTAAGTTGTATTACACTGTACATTTCATATCTACTAGCTGATTTGATAGCAGGTAGCCTTTTTGATAGACAAGACCTGTTTCAATACTGTCTTTGTACAGTTTAAGTGGGAAGCTCAGCTCACAAGGATGAGTGGTGTCTTTGTGGCTAGCGAGAATGGCGGATTGGACTGTGCCTAGTCCGCTACTCGCTTGCGAACCAACCATAATGCTCTTTCCTGCTTGCTGTGCAAGTTTCTTCATTTGAAGAGATAGGTAAACGCCAGTGCGTGCTGGCTTGATATTGAGGATGTCAAAAGTATCAAGTGCAAGTTCGCGCTCGAGCGCCGCATATGTAAAACAAGCATCATCGGCAATAATTGGCATTATATTTGCTTCACGTAAACGCATACGCGTTCGAACATCTTGAATTGGTACAGGTTCTTCAATGTAAGCAATGCCTAAGTTGGCGAACGTTTCAAGATCGTGAAAAGCTGTTTTAGCGTCTAAAAGTTCATTTGCATCAGCATAGAGTGTAATGTCGTAGTCAGATAATTCTTGTTTTAAGGTATGAATGAGAATATGATCGTTTTTAAGATTACGCCCTACTTTAACCTTAAAAACGTATACGCCAGCTCGAGCAATCCTCAGAGCTTCTTGAACTGTACTTTTAATGTCATCACTTATACCTAGAATATAACTAACTCGAATGTGTGTTCTAGACCCCCCAATGTGCTCTAGCAGCGATTTGCCATATGTTTGTGCAGCAGCATCTGTGAGCGCCATATCGAGAGCACCTTTAGCAGTGTAATTATATGGTAACGCCCATAAAATTTCGTTGATAGCTGTAACATTTGTGCAATCTATCCCGATGAGTGCGGGAGCGAGGACATCAGCAATGATAGCCTCAATTGTTTTAATGGTTTCACCATAAATCGTGGTACGTACGGGGGCTTCGGCTAAACCTTGATAACCGCTAGCGGTTTTAACTTGAACAACTACGTGCTCGAGCTGACTTAAGTGCCCATGCTTACCCCAACGTAAACTATCACGAAGAGGCAAACTGAACGGGCGTGTTTCAACAGCAGTAATTTGACTCATAAAATAGGTGTTAAGTTAGCTATGGAGACGAGGTAATCCAAGTAACTATCTGGGCGATTACATTTTCAAGGCTAGATTGACTTGTATCAACGGTTAGCAAGCGAGAAGCATCGAGTTTATTTTTTAGGTAGTCCAATGACGCTTCAGCATTATAATTAATTTGCTCACGGGTAATAATACGCAAGCTAGTTAGCAGACTTTCTTCGTTGTAACCAGCAGCCTCGAGCCGCGCTACTTCATAAAGATCAATAACATCTGCAGCACCTTCAAGGGCTTGCAACTTGTCAATGAATGTGTCATTTTCGAGACGCGTTGCGCGAACAGTATCAAACGCATCTGCTCGATTAGCTAAGCGCTTGAGTCGCTCTAATGGGGACGCGTCTAGCACGATAAAACGGCTTGTTGAAAAATGGTTCACACTATAACGAACTTCGTCGAGACCGCGGATATTATCAAATATGTAGTTAGCATTTGGCATTAGCTGCTGCTCATGTAAATAAGTTTCGAGCGCATGGACAACACCACCGGAATACATAGCGCGATACTGACGCGTGTAATCAAAACGCTCGAGCCGGTCACGCACGGGTACAATAGGTTGATTGTCAGCGTGTTGACAGGTTGGAATAACAATGGTGTCTGTAAGGTCACGGCGGTTAGGTAAAAGCTCGAGGTTGGGAAGGCGAGCTTGAACACCAGCTAAGGTTGAACTTTTGCCCACCCCAGTAAGTCCTACAATGAAAAAAATAGAAAGATCTTTCATAATTTGCTAATATAGTTAACATTTGAGTACAGATAAATGACATGTTTTAAAGGTTTGTGTGGGCTCTCAA
>CAZMCW010000595.1:0-2091 GCA_964564405.1 uncultured bacterium | reverse complement strand
CTTTGGTGTTGAGCTGGCCGTAGGTTTCATAGGTGACGGTGATGTGCTCGAGGCGTTTACCGTAATCTAGCTCGAGCGGACTAGTCTGACTAGCTAGCTCGAGTTGCTCCGGCACCACCAAGCCCACGCTACCCAGCGCGTCTACCTGACTGCGCGCCAGTAACGCTGCGTGATCACCCCATGTTTCATGAACAAGCACCCGACTTGTATTCACCCTTTTAGCTCCAACACGTCACGCATCGTCATCCTTGTGTAGTTGATGACTCTTCGCTGATGTCAACATCAGTCATCACACTTTCCTAGATACAACTCAGTTCATATACGTCCGAAAAGGATTTCGGTAAAGCTTCACCTAATGACCTAGTGCCTGATCAAAATCTCGTTGGATGTCGTCAATGTTTTCTAGCCCTACACTTACCCGAATGAGTGCGCGGCTTACTCCGGCTTGCACTTTGGCGTCTTCACTTAAACTGGCGTGGGTTGTTGTCCACGGGTTAATCACGACGGTTTTGGCATCGCCGATATTAGCGAGGTGAGAGGCTAACTTGACGTTATCTAAAAAGCTGTGCGCAATAGTTTCTGTCTTTGCTTCAAAACTGAGGACGGCACCAAAGCCGTGGCGCAATGTTTTGCTGGCTGTTTTGTGGCAAGGGCTCGAGCCCAAGCCCGGATACGACACCGACGCTACCGCCGGATGCGCTTCCAACCACGTTGCTAATGCTAACGCTGAATCACAGGCTCGTTGCACCCGTAATGAGAGTGTCTCCAAACCTTGTAACCCTAACGACGCTGCGTAGGGCGACAACGTCATCCCCATCGTAAAAAGCCCAAGGTCATACGCTCGCAGTGCAAACGCAGTAGACCCAGCTTTATCTACATAACTCCAACCTTTGCCCGTCGGTTTAGTAAATGCTGGGAATTTGCCATTGGACCAGTCAAACGTGCCACCGTCAACGACAGCACCGCCAATAAACGTGCCGTGCCCGCCAATCCACTTGGTTGCAGAATGCACCACGACATCTGCGCCCAGCGTGAGCGGTTGGCACAAATAGCCACCACAACCCCAGGTGTTATCGACAACTAGCGGTGTGTGATGCTCCTTGCACACCTCAGCAATGGCTGCAATGTCCGGCACAGCACAACTTGGGTTGGCAATGGTTTCACACCAGACGGCCACGGTAGTGTCCTGCACAGCCTCAGCAATGGCGGCTGCATCTGGTGGCACCACACTTACCGCGCAGCCCCACGGCAGCAAAATTTTGTTGATGACGCTGTACGTGCCACCAAACAGCTGATTGGACAGCACAATGTGTGCGCCGGGTTTGGCAAGTGTCATGAGCGTAACCGTAGTGGCAGCTTGCCCGGAACTTAGCCCGACACCAGCCGCGCCACGCTCGAGCGCTACCAATCTATTTACAAACGCGTCTACCGTTGGGTTGTGCATGCGCCCGTACTGATTGCCTGTGGCGTTGCCTGCAAACAAATCTGCAGCGTGTTGAGCACTGTTATAGACGTAGCTGCTAGTCGCGTAAATGGGGACGGCTCGAGCGCCCGTAGCAGCATCCGCATGTTCTTGGCCAGCGTGAAGTTGCAAGGTCTCAAACGCATAATCGGCTTGCTTATCTGTCGAATCTACTTGGTCTGGTGTTGCTAGTGTCATCTTTGTCATTATTATTCGGGAGTTGTATCCATTCCATAAGCCTCGAGCTCGAGGCAAACAAGGTATAAGCCCAATGTGATGGCATCCTCACACCTATCGGCGAAGATGCCATCAGCACCTAAACCTTAAGCCGGGGCAAGCTCTGGAACGTGCTCGAGCGCTTGCGCAAAATCGTGGGTAATATCGTCGATGTGTTCAATCCCAACTGAAGCCCGCACGGTTCCCGCACCAATCCCAGCAGCTTTTAAGCCAGCTTCGTCGAGTTGCGAGTGGGTTGTGCTGGCAGGGTGAGTCACGCTGGTTTTGGCGTCGCCTAAATTCACGAGTCTCGAGGACAACTTGACACTATTCAAAAACGCTTTGCCCGCCTCGCGGCCACCCTCTATTTCAAACGTGAGGATGCCACCCGCACCGTGCGGATACTGCGCTTT
>CAZMCW010000594.1:0-2132 GCA_964564405.1 uncultured bacterium | reverse complement strand
AGGTTGTGTCTGCCCACAGGTCGCTCGAGCGAAACTCGGGTACAATCAGTCCAAAATGCCGCAGCAAACTGTAGGCAAAGTGCTGGCAATTGGCACCACTCTCTAACCCGTTTAACCCTGGCGCTCCTGGATAATAAGCAGCGTTGTAAGGCACGTTCCAAAACGAAGCTGGAACGTTTAGCAAGAGTTTAGCCTTTGACTGCACCAACAAGTAGCCCTCTGGAGATGTAGCGCTCGAGCAATATCGCTAGCACCACCACCGGAATGATCATAATGAGAATGTATACACTCATGTACCACCACTGCGGGCCGCGGGTAGCGTTTTGAGCCGCCACAAGTAAGGGCATCGTCTGCGCGTCTGCGCGGGATAAAAATAGCGCCAGCAAGTATTCGTTCCAAGCAAATACTAGTACAAACAGGAATGTAGCAACCAAACCGGGTACAGAGAGCGGCAAGACAATTGACCAAAACACGCGGTATGGAGATGCACCATCAACCTTGGCAGATTCTTCCAACTCCACCGGAATACTCACAAAATAATCCCGCATGAGCCACACCACAATTGGCAAATTCACTGCCATGTAGGTGATAATTAGCGCCATGCGTGTATCCAGTAAGCCCACCTGCTGGAACATGACATAAATGGGAATCACAACTGCTACTGGCGGCAAAATACGTTGCGAGATAAGCCAAAACGCAATGTCACTATTGCCTGCTGACTTGGGAAAACGCTTAGCTAATGGGCGTAACGCCACAAAAAAGATAGCGGTTGCAACGATTAGCAAAAACTGCCACGGCACCCCTAAATTTACGCCTGTGATGACCAGTGCCATGAGCGCTACAAACAACAGCACGCCCGCAATTCTTGGGCGGTACTTAAAACGCGTGAGGCCGTAAGCAGCGGTTCCACCGAACAACACCGCCAATACCGAACTGGCTAGTGACACAATCACGGTGTTAATGTACGGGCGCACCATATCGCGGCGCACGTCTACAAACACGTATCGCCACGCATGTCCCGACGGTTGATAATCTACAAACGGCACGTAAAGTGGTCCCTCATTAACGTGAACGGGCAACTTAAACGACGTCACCAGCAGCCAGTACAATGGAAACAGCACAATAAACGCCCAAAAACCCAGGAGTAGATAGGAGCCAACTGTGCTGGCGGGTGACGGGCGGTTAAAGCCTTTACTTTCAAAAAACCGACTTAAGCTTGATTTGGTAGTGGCTGATTGTGATGAGGATGTCGTTGGCAATGCCATTAGCGCACCGCCCTGCGGTAAACCAAATTGGTATAGGTGATGCAGATAAATAGCGACATAAACATCAGCATGTAAGCTACCGCTGCTGACGCCCCGACATCCAGCGTGCGCCACGAAAAGAACGCATGTAAGGTAAGCGATTCCGTTGCTGTACCGGGTCCACCAAACGTGAGAATATTGGGTAAATCTACAATTTTGAACGCTTCAATCATACGAATAAGGATAATGGTGGCACTTACTGGCACAATTTGTGGCAAGGTGATGTGCCAAAAGATCTGCCAGCGCCCGCCGCCATCCACGTGCGCAGCCTCAAACAATTCTTGGGGCAAGGCTTCAATGGCTGCTAGTAGAATGATGAACATAAACGGTGTCCACTGCCATATGTCGGTAATCATCACCGCCCAACGTGCGCCCCAGGGGTCAGTCACCCAGGAAAAATCGGTGAGGCCAAATACTTGCCACAGGGGTTTGAATGGTCCCTTGCTCGTGTCTGTAATCATCCTAAAGGTGTAGCCGATGCCTACTGGCGTAATCATCATAGGCAGTAAAAAGACTACCCGAAAAAAGCGCTTACCTACCAGATTTTGGGTCGTTAAAAGTGCTAGCCCAAGCCCAATAAGATACTGAAACGTAAGCCCCACAAACACATAGATGAGGGTCACAACAACCGTACCAGGACGGCCTTCGGGGCTTAAATTTTGCATGACGAAATAACTACCCCAGGCAAGAATAGCAAACGAGATAAGTCGGTAAATAGTCCCCCCAATACTCACCTTGCCGCCGCGCAAGTAGCGGTAGAGGGAATAACAAAGCAGTACCGTGACCAGCCCAACGAGAACCCACTGGACGGGCGTGATAGCTTCCAAG
>CAZMCW010000593.1:0-2148 GCA_964564405.1 uncultured bacterium | reverse complement strand
CTCACGAGCGATTTTGATGCCGCAAAGCGACATTAAAACATCACTTTAGTATTAACTAAAAGCACCCTCGAGCTATTGACACTTGCGCTCGAGGGTGCTTTCTCATCAAGTAGCAGTTCCAAAATTGGTTCCCCCAGGGTCAATTTCTACTTCCCTAGGTCTCCCGCGCAACTGCCTGTGGCAGTTACTCTTGGAAACGCTATAGCTAGCTTCAACTACCAGCAAACACTAATCTACTTAATTTAACAAGCTTTAGAATCATCCTAAGTGCTAACCGGGTATCTGTTGAACCGGGTAGCCGTCGAACCGTGTTGAACCGGGTAGCCGTTTATAAGACAACACCGAGCTATGACATTACTGAACTGTGGTGTCGAATCATGGCGTTACGTTGCATATATTAACTACGCAGGGTTAAAAATGTTGTGCAAAGTTTTTGTCGCATACTTGATTATTAGTATTTGATCATCAGCATCTGATCATCGGCGCATAGCATAATCTTAGGAGGCACTATGAAATTACAGCAGTCTTGGCTTATAGCATGTTTAGGTGTTCTGCTATCAGCATGTCAGCTCATTAATCCTGCTGAGGAACTACAGCTTCAGCAACACGTTATCGAGTTACATCTTGGGGAGCAAGATGTGTCAACCCAAGCCATCATTGAGAGTGGACTGCGGTTTAGCAATCCTAGTACGTCATTTGAAGCACTAAACAATATTTGTTATTTAAGTACAACCTATACCGTAACCAACACAACCACAACCAACCTTGCTAACCTTAGCCTCGTTGCTGTTAACGCACCCGGTAACGTTGGCGGTACTGCAATTCGCGGGCTTAGGGGGGCAGCAGGTAATCCTGTGACTGACCCAGCAATTTACCGCGCTATTACACCTTCTAACCGTATTGTAGCGGTGGGCAACCAACCTCAAGTTATTGCTGGGGCCGCAGATTATCAAGTTTTTTTGTCAGCAGAAGCTAGCAACCTGCAAGCTTTTGTACCAGCTGATGTTGACGTGCTCGAGTACGGTTACGTCGCTAGAAATAGGGACGGCGGTCGGGTCATTCGCGACGGTGAATCTGGCACCGTTACCATTGCTGTGCAGTATCCTTGTGAAACGGGTATTACCGGTGGTTTGCGTTTACAAATGTTGCCGTGCCAAGGTTTACACGCGGTCCCAATGAAACAACGGCTGAGCTCGAGCAGCGTGTTATCAACACCTATGGCGCACCAGCTATTCCACCCAACTTAGAAATCATCTTGGTGGGTAGTGACACTGACGTACCTATTTTTGGTACGCCCATTCGCGTGAGTACTTTTGAACGCATTGCAAACACACCTTTGCCCACGCCAGCGCCCACCTTTTTAGCTAACGTGCTATCTCCTGACCTATACAGTTTTGAATGCACTGACGATGAAGTCAGTATTAGTGCGTCTGGAGCTGCTCGTGTTAGTTTTGGCAACACCACAATTTACGTAGGTGGGCGGCAAGTTGCAGCTGATAACCAAGACCCACGTATGACCCGCTTTGACAACGGTGAACAAACGTGGTGCTTAGGTAACTTAGAAACCAGTGGCGATGACAGCCGTGGTTACGGTCTTGTTTGGGACGGTGCCGACACCATCTATGCCGTGTTTTCAGCAACGGGTACCCAAGGTGAGCCAATAGATGATTTTAGACGTTTGGCAGTTAACGGTTGGCTTTCTAGTTATGGTCCTGGCGGCGGGGCTCGAGTAGCAGTGTTGGTCCGCATCAACCTAATTTCAGGTGATCCTATTACCGCAACTTATCTTTCAGCTCGGCGCGGGTCAGATGGCAATACCAATAGCCTTACGGTAACTGGGTTGGAAATCACAACCACAGGTGAAGTTGTTGTGCGCGCTGAAACCAACGCGTTTCCCAGAAGCACAAATCCCAACGTATCTATTGACTGTCCTGCATATGACGGACTCGTTGAAGATTACACGTTAGTGCTCTCGGCTGACTTGAGTACTGCTATCAGCGCCACCGCGCCATCATGTAGTTTGTAAGCTTGCTAATTAAATAGAGCTCAACGCTGCTTAAGCTGTTAAACTAGGCAGCGTTGATTTTTGCAATTCATACCCTTGTATGTTAAAGCAAGCACAGCAGACCGACATAGCCTAGGTGGTAA
>CAZMCW010000592.1:1471-2151 GCA_964564405.1 uncultured bacterium | reverse complement strand
TTTGGCATCTACGCGAGTTTGTGCAGACGAATTGATGCCCATATAGAGAAAATATCTTGACGATGCAGCCAGCCACGCACAGTTTCGTGTACAAGGTTAGGATAGCAAATTCTGAACATTAGAGTTGAAAATGTAGTGCGGATTTCTATGTATTAACTTGCTAAAGTCAAAGCTATGTTTAAAACTGCGCTGGTAACTGTTTATAACGATGTTAAGCAGCTCGGTTACACCCTAGCTTTATGCTGGCGAGCTGCGCCTAAACAGGTGAGCGTGTTGGCATCCCTCCTGACACTACGAGGCTTTCTACCGGTTGTAAAAATATGGTTAGTTAAGCTTACTGTTGACGGTTTTGTCGCAGCTGTGACAAATGCTAGCCAGCCTCAATCTCAAGTTATACTTAACTTGGTTGGCTTGTGGGCACTAGCCATTTTACTTGATGAGTTTTCCGAACCTTGGGTGGAGGTGATGCAAGGTAACCTCAACGAAAGGCTCACTGAGTACGTCAACGTGCTCATCATGGATAAAGTTAACAGCTTGCAAGGTATTGCTATCTTTGAAGATAGTAACTTTTATGATGATTTGCAGCTTTTGCAAAATCAAGCGGGTTACAGACCTCTCAACCTTATTGTTACCTGTATGGGTTTGTTACGCTTTGTAGTGACTTTGGTAACACTTATAGC
>CAZMCW010000592.1:566-1461 GCA_964564405.1 uncultured bacterium | reverse complement strand
CCTTAGTTTTGATTGTTACCAGTGTACCCAGTGTGCGAGTGATGGGCGAGTTGTATGAGATGGGTTGGAAAGTCTTGCTCGCTAATCAATCGAATACCCGGCGTATGCGGTACTCGAGCCGAGTCCTCATGTCAGACACGTTTGCTAAAGAGGTTAAACTCTTTGGGCTAGGTGAATTTTTCAAAGCTCAGTACCGCACGGCATTTGCTGACATGCACAAACAGATGAACCAAGCACGTCTTAAGCAAGGATTGCTATCTATCCCAGCGGCACTTATCAACGCAAGTGGCGGTATTTATGCGTTTTGGTGGGTGCTGCGCTCGAGCTTAAGAGCTAGCGGTACAGCCGTGTTAGGTGCGGGTGATATCACCTTGTTTGTTCAGTCGTTAAGCGGAATACAAAGTTATCTAGCAGGTGTCATTAATTATACTGGTTCGCTGCACGAACACCTCCTATTTTTTACTAAACTGCAAACATTTTTGAAGCTTGAAGACAGCATCACCCAACTTCCGCACCCTGTGCAACTTAAAGGTAAGCAGGTGAGTATAAGCTTTGAACACGTGTCATTTATCTATCCGGATGGCCGCAGCGCCCTTAAAGACGTAAGTTTTCGGCTAGCTGCAGGTGAATGCGTAGCTTTAGTGGGCGAAAATGGCGCGGGTAAAACGACCCTTGTGAAGTTGCTTTTGCGCTTTTACGACCCTAGCGAGGGTGTCATTACAGTTAACGGTCACAACTTACAATCCCTGGACGTGTACCAGTGGCGCAAGTTAGTTGGGGTCGTATTTCAGGACTACGGGAAATATCAATTAACAGCCGCCGATAACATTCGCCTTGGTGATATTGTTGGTGATATTGACAGCATTGGTGATATTAATAGCATCAGCAATATCAT
>CAZMCW010000592.1:0-556 GCA_964564405.1 uncultured bacterium | reverse complement strand
AGATACAGGTGATGATATTGCCTATAGCGGTCAGGAGCACGCTGATCAGGAGCAACTGCAACCGGATAATGATCCAGGTATTGATGACCCAGATATTGATGACCCAGATATTGATAATGACCCACGTATTGTTGAAGCTGCTACCAGAGCGGGTGCTCAAGGGTTCATTGGTAAATTACCTCGAGGTTACAACACGCAGCTCGGCAAACAGTTTGACGGTACCGATCTATCTACTGGACAGTGGCAGCGGATTGCCCTAGCGCGCGCGTTCATGCGCGATGCCAGCGTACTTATTTTGGACGAGCCAACGGCGGCGCTTGATCCGCGCAGTGAACATGCGCTTTATCAAGATTTTGCGGCGTTGGCTGCGGGTAAGACAACGCTACTCATTACCCACAGGCTCGCGAGTGTCAAAATGGCTGATCGGGTATTGGTACTTAAAGCGGGTGAGCTGGTTGAGCAGGGTAGTCATGAAAAGTTGCTCGAGCAAGGCGGTGAATACGCTTCGCTATACACTATGCAAGCGTCGTCTTATCAATAGAGATCGTATCAAGAG
>CAZMCW010000591.1:1392-2162 GCA_964564405.1 uncultured bacterium | reverse complement strand
GGGTTCAAGTTGTTTGAAATTACTAGGCGACTTGGGCAAGCTCGGTGCGGCACAAGCTAGCAGCGTAGTCCACAACCTTACCCGGAATATCAACACCTGTTGTAGAGACAGAGTTGCGAAATTCCATCGTATGATTCACTTCATTAATAAGTAAACCGTCTTCTGACTCGAGCAGATCAACAGCTACAATGCCACCACCCACAGCACCCGCAGCTTTACGGCAGACGTCTGTAAGCTCATCGTACAACGGGCAGTTGGTAGCAACAGCACCCCTCGCGGTGTTGGTAATCCAGTGCTCAGAGGTTCGGTAGATAGCAGCAATGACCTCACCGCCAACCACAAACGCGCGGATGTCGCGCCCAGGCTTGTTGACAAACGCTTGAATGTAAAAGACTTTGTGCTGCGGTCCGCCGAGAACCTCTTTGTGTTCAAAAATGGCTTCGGCAGCATCGCGGTCGTTGATTTTAGAGACCATGCGGCCCCATGATCCAACGACAGGTTTTAGGACCACTGGGTAACCAAAGCGCTCACAAAGCTCGAGCGCACTTTCGGTATCAAAGGCCACGCCAGTCCGTGGGGTTGGTACACCAGCCCGCGCTAAGGCAGCGTTCGTCGCAAGCTTATCCCCACAAACTTCGATAACATCCGGGTGATTAATCACTTGAATGCCTAAACCTGTAAATGCCCGGCTGATGGCCAGGCCGCGCGTTTGTGAAACACAGCGTTCAAGGACAACCTCGAGCCCATCAAATGCATTGCCCTCATTAAAG
>CAZMCW010000591.1:0-1382 GCA_964564405.1 uncultured bacterium | reverse complement strand
TTTTCTTCATTACGTAAGCGGTCATAGACAATGCCGATACGTGCTGGGCCAATGCGAGCAGGTTGACTTGTGGTTGATAAACTCATTCGCCCCAGTCCTCATCTTCTTCAGGCGCAGGTTCAAAGCGAAGGGGCTCGAGTGAAACAACCTCAAGTTCAGTGCCATCATCAGAGACAACTAACTCACCTAGCTCGAGGCTACTAGGGTCAACATCGACCGCGCCGTGGGGGGTTTCAATCGTGGTTAAGGGCATATCAATATCCTTTCAATGTAAAAAATGTCTGAATTAACTTGAGGTTGTTAGTACTTACTCGGTTGTTTCACCCTGTTGCTTCACCGGGAAAACGTTTATACTTTTGGTAATACTTCAAAATAGAACCTTCTTGTAAAGCTTCTTGCAAAAACGCAGGTGGTGGCGGGAGGTGGTGCTTGCTACCATCCGCTCGGGTAAGCTCACCTGTAGTGATGTCAAAGCTAATCTGCTCACCGTCTTCCAGCACGTCTGGTAACTCAGCCGACGTAAACGCAGGTACGCCGAGGTTGAGGAGGTTACGGTAGTGAATGCGCGCAAACGACTTGGCAATAATGGCACCGACGCCAAGGGTTTTGAGCGCTTGCGGCGCGTATTCACGGCTCGAGCCCAAGCCCCAATTACGCCCACCCACTAGCACATCACCGGGTTGCACGGTCTTGGCAAATTCAGGACGTAAATGTGCAAAAGCATAGGTATGGAATTTGTCCTCACCGACCATAAACGGCGCATATTTACCGGGCAGCATGTCGTCGGTGTTGATGCTGTCGCCAAACCGCCAAACGCGTACAGTGTTCACAAAGCTACCTCCTCAGCTACCGTGATGCGCCCGTGCAAGGCGCTCGCAGCAGCCGTCGCGGGACTTGCTAGAAAAATTTTGGCCTCAGGACTGCCCATACGGCCAATAAAGTTGCGGTTGCTGGTGGACACACAGACCTCACCGGGGGCAAGTACCCCCATGTGCCGCCCCATGCAAGGACCACAACCGGGGGTGCTGAAGGTGGCACCAGCGGCAAGTAAGATGCCAAAGGTGCCGTCTGCTACGGCCTCCTCGAGCACCTTAGAACTAGCCGGAATCACCAATAAACGAGTATCTTCAGCAACTTTACGACCTCGCAAAATATCTGCCACAATGTGCAAGTCATCTAAGCGGCCATTGGTACAGGTGCCCACAAACACAACATCCACAGGCGTGCCTGCGTAGGTTTGAATCGGGTGAACGTTATCCACAAAGTAAGGCGCAGCCAGTACCGGGCTAAGTTCAGACAGTTTAATGGTGAGGTCGTGGGCGTAGCTGGCAGTGGGGTCAAGCTCGAGCCACGCGGGTACGTCGTAAGCTTTGCGAATAGCT
>CAZMCW010000590.1:0-2165 GCA_964564405.1 uncultured bacterium | reverse complement strand
CAACTTCAAAAAACTCACCCGCGTCCCTGTAGTAAGTGCAACAACCTCATCCAACGCTTCAATTTGCTTGTCATTCACCAGCATAATAAATCCGTTGCCCGCAAACGCTTCTAACGCTTTGGCATACTGAGCTTCCCAGTCAAGCTCACGCTTGTCAGGAACCTTGAAACCGTTCAGTAGGGTTTCGGTATCGGTAGGTTGCACGAGTCCTTGGAAGACATCCGCTGGCTCGAGGTTGTAGTCTTGCACCTCTTGATACACCCGCCGGCGAATAAGATCTTGAGCAGTCACAGTTTCATCTAAAAACTCTAGGTTCCAAGTGTGTTGTGTGCTCGAGCCTAACGTTTCATCACAAATTGCTACCGTCACAGACATAGATGTGCTCCTTTTTAAGTTAGCCGTACCTCAGAGATTTTGACCATCACAAGCCATTATGGCCTCCACTAGCCTACTAATGCTAGCCTCATTATACTTAATATTTAAGGTATTTTCTAGCCTGATTATTTACGTTCACTTTGGCCACTACCACATCAACCTATACCTACACAGATGAGCATCATTACCAGCATCAGACACTATACTGTCCTAAACATATCCGAACTTCTACGTTTCGACGCGGATGGTGAACTGTGGCACCTCTACAAGGCACTTAAGCCCCCAGAACGACCCCGCACCTACTGGCACTACCTCAAAATGTGGCTTGTACCAGAAACTTGTGACACCTGTGTAGATGTCACGTTTATACCCACCTTTACAGCGATGTTTTGTACGCGTTTTGATTTAGGGGGTGCTCCCAAGCTCAGACTTCACCTTGCTAACCGCTACACAGCAGCAGAACGGGAGGCTGTTGGTGTACTCGAGCAAACGGCTTGTGATTCACTCAAGTTCTACATCACAGCATCACGTCACAACATCACGTCGCAATGTATGGCAAAGCCACCAAAAACGTTAATATAGACATACTCAATCAGAATTGGTGTGAAACCTACACGCCCTAACCGTGCTAGCTTCGTGCTCTCAAGGTGTTACCCCGCGTTAAACCCATGATGTCAAAAAACATGATGTCAAAAAACACGCCAAGCCTGCTGCCACTCAATCAGGGAGAATACATGACTCGAGTTACCAACATCGCCGACGCCCTCACCACCGATGACCTCTGGCACCTTGCCGAACGCCGCGTACCAGCTATTGTCTTGGAGTATTTTCGGGGCGGGGCAGATCATGAATCCACCTTGCGTGCTAACGTCCGGGCGTTTCAACAGTCTTTAACCACCGCTCAAGGTGCCCAAAAGTTTGCAGAACTGGATTTAAGCACCAGCACAGTTGGTCACAAGCTAGATGTGCCTTGGTTTATTGCTCCGGTGGGGAGTTTGCGCACTCTTTACCCCCTGGCAGATGCCGTCGCCGCTAAGGTCGCTGGCGAGTACGGTACTGTCATGGCCCAATCGACCTTGTCAGGGACGCGGCTCGAGGATGTTGCGGCGGCGTCAAGCGGCACCTGTTGGTTTCAGCTTTATCTTTGTGGGGGGCGGGAAACTGCCCTACGGGGTATTGAACGGGCCAAACAAGCAGGGTTTGGGGCGCTCATCTTAACGATTGATACGGGGGTGTCAGGGCTGCGCGGCTTGCACGCCAAAATGAAACCCATGCAAGCGGTTGCCTCGTTTAAAGGTTTAAGCTTCCCAGAACAGGTGCGTCTGGCCTTACGCAAACTGTCCTTGGCACCGCAGATGTTACCGCGTCTATCTTGGTTAATGGATCACTTTCGCGATGGCGGCTTAATTGAATTTGTGAATGTTGTTGACGAACAAGGTAAGCCTATGCCTTATACCGACATTGGGCAACAACTGGCGGCTTCGGCAGTTACCTGGGACGACCTCAGCTGGGTTAAAGATGCTTGGGGCGATAAGCCACTTATCATCAAAGGAGTGCACTGTGCTGAAGACGCCCGCAAAGCTGAGGATTTAGGTGCATCAGGGATCATCTGGTCCAATCACGGCGGCAGGCAGCAAGACCGGGTGCCGCCTACGTTACACATGGTCAAAGAAGAAATGCCCAAACTCAAAGACTCACAACTGGATTTTATGATGGACGGGGGCATTCGCAACGGAACCGATATTTTGATTGCGTTGTCTTACGGGCTTCACGCGGTAGGCATAGGACGG
>CAZMCW010000589.1:0-2187 GCA_964564405.1 uncultured bacterium | reverse complement strand
AGCGGCTTAAATCCTGAGGATGTCGCTGTTGGCATTCGCCGTATTGTCACTGAAACGATGGCTCAAGCAGCCCAACTCCACGTAACTGAACAAGGCGACGACCCGCGTGAGTATTTGATGATGGCGTTTGGTGGTGCAGCACCGTTGCACGCGTTTGATATGGCCCAGCATCTAGGCATCACCCAAGTCTATTTACCGAAGCGTGCAGGTGTGTTGTCTGCATTTGGCTTTTTGACGGCACAGGTAGGCCTCGAGCGGGTGCAAAGTTTTGTCTCTCCCCTAGCCAGCGCATCTGCAGAAGATTTGCACAAGGTCTTTGATGGGCTTAAAACACATGCAGGCGCTGCCCTTGCCTCTGCGCAGGTGGATGCACACGACATCCGTTGGCGCTACGCGCTGGACATGCGCTACCGGGGGCAAGGTTATGACATTCAAGTTGATTTGGAGGATATTGAGCAGCTCGAGGTGGATAAACTCGAGCACGCTTTCATTCAAACCTACAGTACACGCTACGGTCACGAACAAGAAGGTGCCATTGAAATCCGCGCCTGCCGCGTGGTGGCGCAAGGACCAGAACCTAAGCTCACCACTATTCCAGAGGCTACATCAAGCATCTCACCAAGTACCCAAAAGTACAGGCAAGTATGGTTTAGCGAAGGCGGTTGGCTCGAGACACCTGTCATGAAACTTGATGACCTGCAAATTGGCGTCACCGTTCAGGGGCCGCTCTTGGTGGAAGCACCCCACACAACCTTTGCCGTGGGCCAAGGTGGCACACTAACGCTAGGTGAAGATGACGCGTTGCTGATGAGCGTACCCAAGCTAGTTGCTAGCGTTCAAGCAGATCGTGAGGCAACTGCTGAGTTGAGTCCTATTGACCTCGAGATTATTATGGCCCGCTTACGCAGCATTGCCGATGAAGCGGATCAAGCACTTTTGAAGACGGCGTTCTCGAGTGCTGTAAGGGATGGCAAAGACTACTCGCTAGTGATTGCTGACCCGCAAGGGCGCTGCATCGCCATGCCGACGACGTGTATGCCCTTGTTTGTGACCTGCATGCCCCGTACGATTGCGCTGGTCACGGCTATGTTTGAGCGCGGCGACTTTTACGATGGCGACATTCTCATGACCAACGACCCTTGGCTGGGCGCTGGGCACAAGTCGGACGTGGCGCTTATTGCCCCTGTGTTTGTGCGCGGTGAGCTCATTGCGTTTATTGGCACCATTGTCCACGTGGCTGACATTGGCGGCACCATGGGCGATTTTCGCGCGTGGGACATTCACGAAGAAGGCTTGATGCTGCCGCCTTGCAAACTTTATGAAAAGGGCAAGCTCAACACCTCAGTAGATGCCATCATCCGCGCCAACACCCGCGCACCCGAGATGGTCATTGGTGACATTCAAGCCATGCGAACTGCTATTGAAGTTATTCGCAGTCGTTTGCTCAACCTGCTCGAGGCTAGCCCGCAACTGAACCTCGAACGCATAGCAGATGACATCAGTAACCGCGCTAGCGACGCCTTTTTGTCACGACTCAAGATGATTAACCCCGGCACCTACCAAGCTGAGCTCGTTGCTGATGGGATTCTCGAGGGCGACGAGGAGATGCAAAAACCCATCCACCTTGCCCTTACCGCCACCATGCAAGATGATGAACTACTACTCGACTTTGCAGGTAGTGACGCGCAACGTCCCCGCCAAGCTATCAACGTACCGATTTCTTATACCTTGGCAGATGCCATTTACGCCATGCAATACATGTTGGCTCCGGCGGTTCCTAACATTGGCCCGCAGTTTAGCCCCATCCGTGTAAGCGCCCCCGACGGGTGCATCCTCAACGCACACGCACCTGTGCCAGTCTTTGCCAGAACACGTACCGGTATTCACATCAGCACCCTTGTGAACGCTGCTCTTGCTGAGGCTGTCCCTGAACTCGTCCAAGCCGGTTGTGGTCACAACATCATCTTTAGGCTCATGGGTCAGCGAGAAGACGGCAGCTATTTACAGATGACGTTCATGCCCAAAGGTGGCATGGGCGCAACAGGTGGACGCGACGGTTGGCACTGCACGGTTTACCCCACCAACTGCACCATGATTGCCACCGAAGTTGCCGAGACCCTCTTCCCCATTCGGGTAGACCGTGCCATTGTGCAAGATTCTGCTGGCCCCGGGCGCGAACGCGGTGGC
>CAZMCW010000588.1:1178-2192 GCA_964564405.1 uncultured bacterium | reverse complement strand
TTACAAAGAACTGATAGAATCTCGATGTTGTCCATCCTAGACGGAATAAATGAGGTTACTTCGACCTATTTTGCAGATGGTGTTTTTTGAGGATGTCTTAGCCTTTTTGCAAAATGAGACAACTTAGTCTTTTAACGCCCCAGATAGCCCCTGCACGTAGTATTCGTTGAAGAAAAAGTAAATGACAAGGACTGGAATAGCTGCCATGAGCGCGCCGGCCATGAGCGGTCCCCACTGGAACACGTCACCGCGCACCAACTCAGTAATAAGCCCCACCGAGATAGTTTTGTTGTTGGGTGAGGACATAAATACGAGGGCATACAAAAATTCTTCACCGGAAAGTGTAAAGCAAAAAATTGTTGAGGAGATAAGCCCTGGGACGCTCAAAGGCAAGATAACTTGCATCATAATTTGTAACCAACTTGCGCCGTCTAGCCGAGCGGCTTCTTCAAGTTCGTGCGGAATTGTCTTCAAAAAGCCAATGAGTAACCACGTGCAAAACGGCATCAAAAAGGTGGGGTAAACAAGAATAAGCCCCAAGATATTGTCAAAAAGTCGCAGACGAATAAGGATGTTGGCAAGGGGAATAAATAGCAGTGCAGGTGGCACCAAGTAGGCTAGGTAAATAGCAAACCCAAACCCGGACGCACCCGGAAAGCGAATGCGGGTAATGCCAAACGCGGCTAGAAAACTGATGACCACTGTAATTGCCGTGGCAGACAAAGCAATGGTAAACGTGTTGGCAAACCAGCGCGGATAGCGCGTTTCGGTGAGGAGGAAACGGAAGTGCTCGAGCGTTGGTCGTTGTACTACAAAAGGGTTAACCTCTAAAAAATTACCCTGCGGAATAAGTTCGGCGTTGGGTTTAATAGCAGTCAGTAACATCCAATAAAATGGAAACAACAAAAACACAATAAACAGTGCCATTGGCAAATAAAACGTTAAGATGCGCCGTAACGTTTTGTTACGCTGTCTGCGTCGTTTAAGAGTTGCAACAGAACCCGTCGAAGTGGT
>CAZMCW010000588.1:0-1168 GCA_964564405.1 uncultured bacterium | reverse complement strand
ATGATTGCCTCCGCAGTGCCCACACAGCTGACCCCGCCACAACAATAAGTACAGGTAACGTAAACGAGGCTACCGCAGCCCCCTCACTTAATACTGAGCCTTGAATGGCGCGTTGGTAGGCAAGGGTGACAAACAAGTGAGTTGCGTTCGCTGGCCCGCCCCTAGTAATAGCCCAAACAAGTTGAAAATCTGCAAACGTCCACAGTGTCGAAAAAGTTGTGAGGATGGTGGTAAGTGGCAGTAGAAGTGGCCAAGTGATATTCCAAAAGACTTGCCACGGATTGGCACCGTCTACCTTGGCAGCATCAATTAAGCTGTCTGGCACGGTTTGTAAGCCTGCTAAAAAGCCGATGGCAAAAAAGGGCGTGCCGCGCCACGTATTGACATAGATGAGTGACGCTCGAGCTAGCACCCTGTCTCCCAAAAAGTTAATGTTCTCGGAAATAATGCCGCCGTTGCGCAGTAGCCAACTGATGGAACTGTACTGCGGATCAAAAATCCACCACCAAGCAATCGCCGAAAGTACTGATGGTACTACCCATGGAATAAGCGTAAGCGCGCGCACAAAGCGGTAACCGCGAAACGGTTGGTTGAGGAGCATAGCTAGCGACAAGCCTAAAATAGTTTTTAAGACAACTGCCGAAACCGTGTAAACCGCCGCGTTAAATGCAACCGTGCGAAATACAGGGTCAATGAGCAGATAGCGGTAATTTTCAAAGCCAATAAACTCACCGGGGCGGCCAATACGGGCGTCTGTAAAGCCTAAATAAATACCCAAAACAAAAGGATATGCCAAAAATACCAACAAAAATAGTGCTGCTGGCAAAACCAAAATAGCGCCGAGCCACTTAGCTTGCCGCAACCGAAAGCGCGTTGGTTGGACGCGTGTGGTCAGTGTTTGCGTTGCCATAGTTTGTACCGTTTCTGGCTAATTGAGTGAGATCATTAGCCTAAATAACTTAAAGATTTCCTCGAGCTGTCCTACGTTTAGCTAAGTTTACACAGGTTGACTAAGAGGCTGTTAAACTCTGCTGCTCGAGCATCCTTTATCAACCTAGATAATGTCTTTAATAGGCTTAAGGACCATCGGCTAGATGAATATTGACGCCTGTTAAGAACGTTTCAAATGGCTTCTGAGAAGATATCCTATTGATCTAAAGTTGTTACT
>CAZMCW010000587.1:0-2195 GCA_964564405.1 uncultured bacterium | reverse complement strand
ACTGAGAGTCATGCCCAAGAGTCCCAACTCGCCACATTTTTTAGGGAAATCACTTGGGAAGATGCCATCATCCCACCATTGCCCAACATGGGGTAAGACCTCGCTGGCAATAAACTCGCGGGTGAGGTCACGGTAGCGGCGTTCGTCGGCACTGTAGAGGGTATCTAGCTGATAAAAGTCGTTTAGGTTTGTGGTTTTGTTTAAGAGGCTCGAGCTCACAAGGTCATCCTTCCTGACGGCAAACTTAGCACATCATAAAGTCATTGATAAGGTTGCATAAGAGTTGCAACGATACGTCGGTTTAGATTATTGAATATTCTACAAGTTCAAGGATTACTGTGATGTCCTCAACCTCACGAATGAGACTAAGTCTCTCCCCTACGTCACCTCTAAATTAGTCCTTAAACAACCGTTTCATAGCGTCTTCTTTGGAGGTTGATTTAACGATTTGATAACGCGCTTCACTATCTTGGCTAATTTTGGTTTGCATTTCCAGTTTAGCGAGAGCAGTTTTGAGGGTATCTACTGCTAACTCCTCGTTAAAGCTTTCGTCGATAAAGCGCTGAATTTGGCGTAAGGTTTGGGGGCTACTCGAGGCTTCTAGGGCGCGTATAATCCACGTTTCAACAGAGGTCATAAGCCTTAGTTTAAGCCCACTTGCTAGCTAGTCGCGTTAGCTTAAACCGTGCAGGGTGTAGAGACTTCATCAGCTTTGACTTAATTGACTTGAGGTGTCGTAAAAAATCATTTAACTAGCTGGCAACCTGACCTGCGGCTACGGCAAGGGCATCTGCCTGCGCTAACGCTTGCTTAACATCAGCCGCCGTCACGCCTGTAAACACCTCTTGAAAAAACGGGTCAATAAGTACACGTTCAGCAACTTCATCTGCATGAGTGGTGAGGGCCTCAGCTACGCCAAGTCCAGCTAAACCAACAGGCTGCCCGAGCGCTTGAAAGGTCTGGGCGGTTTGTTGAACTTCGCCATCCGGTCTGCCGTCGAGCACCATCTCGGTTAAAATGCCAAAGCCAACCAGTTCACCGTGCAGACTTTGGTGGGCTCCCTCGAGCAAGGTCAGTGCGTCATGTACTGGGTGCGACGCCGCAATGCGCGTGCCATTCCCAGCTAAGCCGCTCATAAGCCCCGGAAAGAGGATGGCGCTTTCAGCCACAAATGCTCGAGTCTCACTTGTTCGTCCAGCTTTGGCATCATCAATGGCGGTTTGGGCATGTTCATCAAATACAGCTTTCATGCTGTCGCACAAACTTAATGAGGCAGCAATGGGCGCATCCAACCTGCCGTGTTGACGCTGAGACAAGCGTACCTCGTGCCATTTAGCAAGTGCGTCCAAAATACCAGACGCCAGTAAACGCGCGGGCGCAGCGCCAATCACATCTGTATCAATAACTGTTGCAGCAAAGGCGTGTGTAAAACTGAGCACACCCAAAACCTCACCTTGATCGCCGTAAATCACGCTCAAGGGCGCAATGCACGCGCAGGTTGCCGGACTGGTTGGCACGGTGATGCAGTTAATACCTGCCGTAAACGCAGCACCCTTGGCAAGGTCGAGGACTTTCCCGCCGCCTACAGCAACAACGACATCGTAGTCAGCTCGAGTAAGTAGGTCAGCATAGCGGCTGATGTCTGCTTCGGTGCAATAGCCGTGGTAATGAATGAGGTTATCTGTTGAATCTTCAGGTAACGACGCAAGCACGCTATCTTTAACCTGTTGCCAACCAGCATCACCATGAATCACTACCGGACGTTTACCTAAACGACCCACAACATCCGGTAAATTTGCTAGCGCACCCGCGCCAGAAACGTAGGTACTTGGCAAAATCTGTCGGCTGATGACGGGGCCAAGTGCACCAAATCGGTTGGCTTTACTCGTAAACGAAAACATCTGTGCCTCACTTTCAGTTGCAGGGTTTATCGAAGCAAAAGAATAATCTGATGCTATCAAAAAGTGACTTAGGATGGGTGTTTGCGAAACAAATCCATGACGATGACGCCGTATGTTTGACGGTGCTCGAGCCTCAACTCATTACCCTCCGCTAAAGTACTAAGCTCATTGGGATCAATAAAACGAATGCCACCCGCCCCCAAAAGCCCTTGCAACCCCCGTGACCACCGCGCCCCCGCAGGTTGCACGTACATCTGCCACATACAGCCACCCGGTTTGAGCACCCGCGCAAAC
>CAZMCW010000586.1:0-2196 GCA_964564405.1 uncultured bacterium | reverse complement strand
CCTGGGCAAGAAATTACGATTGAAGCAAGCAGTTTGTTTGAGTTTGCGATTGGCCCCGCACCTGCTGAGGGTAAATATCCCGTTCGTTTGTTCAAGCCAGAAGAACTTCGCACTGAGGTACGCGGCGGCGGTCCTGCTGTGCGCGAAGTGCATCATATTTTGTCGCACCCATTACCTGCTGAGCGGCTTATTTTGTTTGAGGTTTACATTCCAGGCGGCATGTGGTCGGGCTGGCCGCCGCACCGCCACGATGCCATCAACAACAGCGGTTACCTAGAAGAAACCTATCACTTTCGCTTTGACAAACCGCAAGGGTTCGGGCTACACCGCAACTACAGCCCCGAAACAGGTTTTGATGAAGTATTTGCAACCAGCTATGACGACGTTGTCTTGGTCACGCAGGGCTATCACCCGGTGGCGGCGAGTCCCGGCAGCACGATGTACTTTTTGAATTACCTAGCGGGTAATTTAGTCGATAATGAACGCGCCCTGCCGCCCCTTGATGACCCCGATCACGCCTGGATTAAAGACAATTGGGATGCTTATGATATCAAGCTACCGCTGATGGAGTGATGCCAAGTCCGTCCTAATGTTGAGGCTGTTTTGATGTCAACGAGGAGTTGATATAGCAGGGTATTCGAGCACGCCGCTTGTCAAAAAATTAGGCATCAAAGTAGGCTTTAGAGTCAAAACAAAAAACCCACCAGATGACTACCTCGAGCTACTCGGCACACTTCCTGAAGGCGTCTCTATTAAACCTACCTTTCGCAAAGACGTTGACGTATGGCATTTGTTTGTCATGTCTCAGCGCGAGTTAACTGCACAGTTGCCTACAGCCATGAAGCAGATTAAGTCCAACGGGATAATTTGGGTCTCTTAGCCGAAAAAGGCGTCGGGCATTGTGACTGACATGCTCGAGGACAGCATCCGTGAAGCTGCTTTACCGCTGGGTTTAGTGGATGTGAAAGTGTGTGCGGTAGATGCAACGTGGTCGGGGCTTAAGTTGGTGATTCGCAAAGAAAACCGCCCCTAATTAAACCTTATTGGACACAGTACCGCGAACAATCAACTTAACGATGGTGCGCGCAAAAGTTTCATCTAATGGCGCATGCTCGAGCAGCATCCTGTACCACGCCGCCCCAAGCATCACATCAATAAGCGTACCAATATCAGCATCTTCAGCAAGCTCACCACGCGTTCTAGCACGTTCTAAAACATGCATTAGCGGCCCCCACCAATAACGGTGAAGTTGGCCATAAGTTGCTAGAAAGTCGGCATCCAGTTGTGCTTCCGCCATCAAAGTTTTATTGGCTAGCGCTGTTCCATGTTGGTAATCCTGATTTAATTCAAATACAGGTAGCAAAATAGCTAACAAGTCACTTTCTAGATTACCCGTATCTGGTTCGGGCACGCGCACATCACTGGTAGACATATAGGCTTCCATAACCAAGTCAGCTTTGCTACGCCACCAACGGTAGATGGTTTGTTTGCCCACACCAGCTTCGGTAGCAATACCTTCAATGGTGAGGTGCTTGTAGCCGCTGGCTTCAATCAGCTTAACTGTCGCTTTCAAGATGGCTTGGTGAGATGCAGCACTGCGGCGGGCTTTGGGGGCGTCCTCAGATGTTGCCTTAGGCATACTCACAGTATACCTTGACGAGACGTCTCGTCTTGCCTATACTCAATTCACGAGACGAGACGTCTCGTTCCAAAATCTAATCTAAAGGGGATGGTGTCATGGCACACGAAGTTGCACTGGTTACAGGGGCAAGTCGGGGGATTGGGCTCGAGGTTGTACGACAACTGGCTCAAAGGGGTATGCATGTTGTTCTTACAGCACGCAATGAAGAACGAGGTGCAGCTGCTGCTAGAAAGTTGCGTGTTGAAGGGCTCGAGGTGAGCTTTAGTCAGCTTGATGTTGATGACCCAGCAAGTGTCGAACGTACTGTGGGTGAGCTCGAGCAAACGCAGGGCCAACTAGACATTCTCATCAATAACGCGGCGATGTTTGCAGATTGGTCGGAAACGGCCTCGCAAGCGTCTTTAGACCATGCCAAAACAGTCATGGATACCAACTTGTTTGGACCGTGGCGCGTTATCCAAGCATTTTTGCCACGCTTACGAAAAAGTGAACATGCTCGTATTGTGAACGTGGCAAGTGGCTCGGGATCATTTGCCGAGCCTCAATTTGGACTT
>CAZMCW010000585.1:0-2197 GCA_964564405.1 uncultured bacterium | reverse complement strand
GACACCCTCTCGCCATCATTTGACGTTCGGTGTACCGTGTGAACGAGTTGTACATCGTCTAGATTTAAGGTGATGCCGATTTCTTCGTAAGCTTCGCGAATCATCGCTGTTTTGGCAGATTCGTTGCCACCAACATGACCTGCAACTAGGGCACAGTTACCGTCTTGGTAGCCGGTTTGGAAGCGTCTGAGTAGTAAAATGCTGCTATCTCGAGCCAGTACAAGATGCACCTCGGCGATGAGTTTAAAGCGTTCTGTCATGGGTTATTTTGACACCCTCGAGCAGTATTGCTGATGTTATGCGTGTCATCAATTGCGTATATGCTGACATCATGAACACCCATATGTTACGCCACCTGCTAGCAGCACTTGCCCACCGCTTTCACAAAACTGTACAAGACGCACCTGCGCAGTTTGCTGACTTGAATGCTGGCTACGGGATTCGCACGCCGCTAGCTATTGTGCATCACATGAATGGCGTGTTGGGCTATGCCAAAGGGATGCTCGAGGGTGCCGATGTTCAGCACACCTATCATCATCCTCATTTGGACTGGCAGGGTGAAGTTGATGCTTTGCACAGCACGTTAAGTGAGATGGATACTCTTTTAGAACGTCAACACGTAAGTGATGAGATGCTCGAGCGCCTCATGCAAGGACCCGTGGCAGACGCCATGACCCACGTTGGACAACTTGCCATATTGCGGCGCATCGCAGGGTCACCCATTGCCTCAGAAAATTTTTACAGAGCGAACATTCAAGCTGGACAAGTTAGTGCGCAGCAACCCCCTGCTGTTGCGCCAGATGCTAACCAAAATCAAATCTAGCGCGTTTTTGAGGGCTTGATAACATCAACTTACTGACAAACAAGCTTCAGAACGTACTATATGTGTACTGCCTCGAGCCGTCCCAAATACTCGAGACACCAACGTGCATTAGGGGTAAATTCCGCTTGGTCGTGACAGGTCACTAACATCTTCAGTTTGCCTAAGCGTACAACACCCACAAGTTCAGCTTCAGGTCCGCCACTCCCTATGTTCTGTGTCTGAACGCCGATGCTGTAATCAATGACACTGCCATTCGCCAGCCTCCGCCGCTGTTGCCAAGTCTGTTGAGGCTGACTAGCAGTGACAACACGCAGCTCGAGGGTACGCGCGTGCCTGCTGTCAGGACGTCCAAATATGATGGCATCTTGCGCCGAGGGTAAGCGTTCATAGCCTATGGGCAAGGCCAAACTCAACGTATACCCTTGTAGAGAAACGCTGTGCTGCTCGAGGCTATCCTCGTGTTGATAGCTCACCAGCAGAAGGCTTGTGAGTACGCTAAGTACAAAAACCTTGGTGTCTAGCATCGTTGATGAGGTTAGTCGATTTGACGATTAGCTGTGTTAACGGACAAAGTTGATGTACTCGAGGTCTTGTACCATCACAAGTACAATCTAATCTAGACCTAGCGACCTTCTGGACGGACTTCATCTGTACCTGCCGCTTGCCAAAGCTCAATAGGATTACCCTCGGGGTCGTGTAAGTGGGCAAACCGTCCATTAGGGTGAATTTCTGAGTCAACCTTGACGGAGATACCTGCGGCCTCGAGCTGCTTCACCATCGCGTCCATATCTCGCACGCGGAAGTTAATCATCCACATCTGTGTGCTGCGACCAAAATAAGCTGTGTTTTGCTCAAACGGTGCAAACACGGTGGGTCCTTCGTCTTGCCACCACGAGCCATCCTCGTAATTATCTGGCACAGGGTAAACGCCAAGATGTTCGTGATACCACGCAGACAACGCCTCAGGGTCTTTCGCCCTAAAAAACATGCCGCCAATGCCAGTTACTTTCTCCATCCGAACCCTCCCTTTTTACACTAGGTTAGTCTGTTTAATGTCGTGACCAGCACGCAAAGCATTGCGCAAATTATCTAGGGCGATAATATTGACATGTAACAGTTGGCTAACAAAGTTTGTATCTAACGCGTAAAACACAAGGGTCAATCAGGTAATACAGGATAGTCTCGAGACCCAAAAAACGGACGGCGCTTAATGGCATCCTCAAATTCAGCACGCTGCATATCATTTTCCACAGGTTCAGCTAACGCTTCCCAAAGGGCAATAGCAAGTGCTATGTCATCGGGCACATCATTGTCTGCAACATCATCTACGTCTAAAGCATCATCTACAAGACCATAACGCACAGCCAGCTTTGA
>CAZMCW010000584.1:1545-2215 GCA_964564405.1 uncultured bacterium | reverse complement strand
ATTCATGACTTCGCGCAGCAGGTCGGCGTCACTGATGTTGTCTGCCGCTGTCCGGTCGCCTGTTCGTTCAATAATTTCCCGGCGAAAGCGTTCAATTTCATCACTTGCCATGGTTCGGAAGTTGTTGTCGAGTGCGTCACCTGACTCGAGCTGCTCGCTGTCTATTAGCAGCGTATTGGGTCTTGCAAGGGGTTGATCAAATTCATTGTGATTCTTGAATTTATCAAATTTCCCGGGCACAAACTGCGTGCTTCCATCTTCAAGTGTTCGAGTAAACCCCGAGATGAAATCATAAACAAGCTTTGAAGTTGAGGTATTGTTGCAAACAATAATAAAACAAGGCGGCACGTTGATGCCTGCTGCTTGCCATAGGTCAAAGGTTTGTTCGTAGTGACCGTAAAGTGCTTCCAAGGCCGTTATTAACGTTAACGGCAAACTTAACGGGTCTAAGCTAGTAGCTTTGCCCCGACCTTTTTTGGGCATTTGGGTGCGAATGTTCTCCCACAGGTTGCGAAAGGTTGGCATGTCGCTACCGGGAATGTTATCTGCCACAGGAACCCGGGGAAGTTTGACAATGCCGCACTCAATGGCGTCCATGAGGCTAAAGTCGCTCATGGTCCAAGGGAACAGGGTGCCTTCTGCATAGCCCGAGCCTCTTAGAAAAAATGGC
>CAZMCW010000584.1:0-1535 GCA_964564405.1 uncultured bacterium | reverse complement strand
TGGCCGATAAATCAACAACACGCTTGACGCCTAGCTTGCGCTGAACAGCTTCTAGACCGGAAATCCACAACCTAGCAGCTTCTTTATTTTTTTCGGCTTCTTGGCGGTCATCGCCTTTGTAGGTTTCTTCTTCAGGATCACCTGGTTTTTCGCGGTAACAGTGATGCGCTTCGTCATTCAAAACCATAATGCCTTTAAAGCCCATGAGTTCGGGCATGACCCGTTGCAGCATTTGCCCTTCTGTTTCTAGGGTGTTGAGCGCCTCACCACGACCTTGCAACAACGCACGATTTCCTTTGGAGAGCTCGAGCTTGTCGCGTAGTTTAAACGCATGGTAGTTGGTAATGACAATGCGGGCTTTGCCGAGGTCCTCGAGCATGTCAGGTGGCACAATTTCGCGGCTTTGGTAATAACTGTCTGGGTCGTTAGGTTGCAACACCCGCAGCCTGTCTTTGATGGTTAAGCCAGGTGCCACAACAAGAAAAGCTCTTGTATACCGGCTACTGCTGGGACGGCGCACAGCGTTAATCGTTTGCCACGCAATCAGCATAGCCATAACGGTAGTTTTACCTGCACCTGTTGCTAGTTTTAACGCCAAACGTGACAGCTCAGGATTTGCGTCATCGTTAACCTTCTTCAGATGCTCAATAAAATCTCTACCAGCTCTGTCGTTGGGGGCAACTTCAGTTAACCAAATAGCAACTTCCACGGCTTCTACCTGACAAAAGAACGGCCTTAAATCCGTAAAATCATGATGCCGCCAATGGTTTAATAAACGTGCCGTTTCAGGGCTTACCTGCCACTTAACAGGATCTTTTATGTTGCGCCAGGCATCAACTTTTGCTCTAACACTGTTGATGATAGTTTCGTTGTACTGCTGTTCAGCAGTTGAGAGACCCTCGCCTTCATCGAACACAAACGTTTCTTGTTGGCTGTAGCCTTTGTTGCCCTTGCGCTTTTTTGACGTTGGAATGGGTGAAATAAATTTTGCACGACGTCTTGTGTCAAGAATGCGTTGGGTGGGTTGCCCTTCAGCATCTAACTCCCAGTGCTGACTTGGGTAGTCATAGGGTGAGTTCAGGATTGGCTGGTTAAAAAACGGGTCAGTCATAAATTATGTTTCCCTAGTCCTGACATGAATAGCATTTTCATAAGATGCTGATACACACTGAGTTGGTTACTTTCACCTCTCCCAGGTCGCACGGGAAAGCTACCTATAGCAGTTACTCGTGGAAACGCTACAAAAATACTTTGAGCATAATGTTTTACCTTAGTAGTTCAACTATTTTATCTCTAACAGATTGCGTTTTGTTGAGTCAGAATTCTACTCATTTATCGTGCTCAACATAGTATCTAACCCTGCACTATGCAAGACTACATCAATGCACTTAAATTCCTGAGATATACATCATAAGTGAAATTTACAGTTGAGATGTATACCCCCATCCTCGTTGATTCAAGGGTCACCCCCACCTCACCCTCTAGGATGATGCCTCAGGGTCTTCTTAACTCCTATGCTGACAGCAGTCATCACA
>CAZMCW010000583.1:0-2220 GCA_964564405.1 uncultured bacterium | reverse complement strand
TCGCTGGTCTTTTCAATGCTGGTCTTGAGCTATGACTTTTGCAAGAGGTCTATTAAATACTGATTTAGGGCATTGGATACCGGCCAGCTAAGCGGTTTACATCTGCCCGAACTTGGTCTGCTGGTTCACCTTTTAGCGCTCGGTCAATTAAGCTAGCAACCTCGGACATAGTGTCTGGTGTAAATCCGCGCGTGCTGAGGGCCGGCGTGCCAATGCGAATACCAGATGTCACAAACGGTGACGCTGGGTCAAACGGAATGGTGTTTTTGTTGACCGTAATCTGCACGGCATCAAGGCGAGCTTGACCTTCTTTACCCGTGATGCCGTGTTCGCGCAAGTCAATTAAAAACACATGGTTGTCGGTACCACCAGAGACTAGGCGGTAGCCTTTGCTGCTCAGGGTTTTACTCAGAGCTTGGGCGTTGTCCAAAATGAGTTGCGCGTAGGTTGTAAATTCAGGTTGCATGGCTTCAAAAAAGGCTACTGCTTTGGCAGCAATGACGTGCTCGAGCGGGCCCCCTTGCGTGCCTGGAAAAATCATTTTGTCAAACTTTTTACCTAGGGCAGCGTCGTTAGAAAGAATGAGTCCCGAACGCGGACCGCGCAGGGTTTTGTGGGTAGTGGTCGTCACCACATGGGCGTGAGGAATAGGGCTAGGGTGAAGTCCGGCGACAACTAAGCCGGCGATGTGGGCAATGTCAGCAAGCAGATACGCGCCAACTTCGTCGGCGATCTCGCGGAATTTGGCAAAGTCAAGTATGCGGCTGTAGGCAGAGGCACCTGCAATAATAAGTTTAGGTTGATGCTCGAGCGCTAACTTGCGTACAGCTTCATAGTCAATCTGCTCTGTTTGGGCGTCTACCTGATAACCCACCACGTTGTAATGTAACCCGGAAAAGTTTACCGGTGACCCGTGCGTTAAATGCCCTCCATGCGACAAGTCCATGCCTAAAATGGTGTCGTCGCGGTTTAAGAGCGCGTAATAAACCGCCAAGTTGGCAGACGACCCCGAGTGTGGTTGCACGTTTGCCCACGCTGCATCAAAAAGTTTTTTAGCGCGGTCAATCGCCAGTTGTTCAACCTTATCAACCACCTCACAACCGCCGTAGTAGCGTTTGCCAGGGTAACCTTCGGCGTATTTGTTGGTTAGCACGCTGCCGACAGCTTCCATAATTTGCTGGGAAGTAAAATTTTCTGAGGCAATAAGCTCGAGCCCGTCGCGTTGGCGCACAAACTCTTGATCGACAAGGTCAAATAAAGTCTCGTCACGAACTGTGGTATGTAAAGGTTTAGTCTCAATCATGGGCATGATGATAGCACGCGTGCTGACGGCTCGAGCCACAAACGTACAACCTCACGCACTTATCTGTGCGGTATCAACCTTTTACAGTATCAGCTTGTGTAGTGTCAATCTATACAGTATCAACTTATGTAATATCAACCTATGCAGTATCAACTTATGTAATATCAATCTATGCAGTATTAACTTGTGTAGTATTAGCTTGTATAGTATTAGCTTGTGTAGTATTAGCTTGTGTAGTGTCAACTTTCTGCAGTATCAACGTTGCATCTCTTAGTTGTGCCCCAGCTAGGGTCACCGCAAAGTCAAACATAGCCTTCCAATCCAAGTTAGGGCTTCAGAACTGAACAATCAAATACTTCGGCAGCTTTCTCAAAATTATGTGTCAGTCACCTTACGAAAAGAAAGTCTTTTTACTCATTTACTTGTCGGGGTGACGACATTACGGTTACCCTATAAATGCGCCAGCCTCAATACTTGAGTTTAGAGTTCATACGCCCACAACTTGTTTCAAATAGCCAGCAAAAAGGCATAGCGCTGCCAGCGCAAGTATGTAATACCAACTCCGGAAAAACCCCTCACAAAGTACTAAACATCAGGCCACCAATGAAACTCAGTTGCTGATTTGATGAGTTGCGGGTGTTGTTGAAGAAAGGCGCATTGGTCAGCGAGCAGGGTTTCAAGGCAGTCAAGGTTGTCAGGACAGGTGTTAGCAAGCGGGGCATCGGTCAACTGCTAAAGATGCTCAGCGGGTTGAACTTCTGGGGAATAGGGCGGTTGAAAAAGAGGTGTAAGGTTGTCTGGGATAGCTAGCTTGCTGCTTCTGTGCCAAGCAGCGTTGTCCATGACTAAGAGGATGTGCTTGTTATACCCTTTCCGGTTATTTTGGTAACAAAGTAACCCGAGCGGAGCGAGCAGAA
>CAZMCW010000582.1:0-2285 GCA_964564405.1 uncultured bacterium | reverse complement strand
GAATCCAGTTCTTAGCGGCATGAGGGGGGCTCGAGCATCAACCTGCCTAACACATGCTGATAAATCCTTAATCACACGATGAATTGCTACACCATAAATCATACCGATTGAAATTGATTCCCACAGCAGCTCAATGGTGATGTGATGATGTACGTTTCATCTAATGGAATCTCCTCGTCCCCCTTTCTCCCCTTCTCCCTTACCTATGCACGATATGACACAGCAGTCATCTGTAACAGCATCTTGTGAAATTGCCACCATTTTAGCTGATGCTCACACCCTCACCAAAAATCCCCGCCAAGGTCGTTACCTCGCAGGGATCATCTACTAATGCTTATTTTTTTGACTTATGCTTGTAGGTTAATGGACTTCCTTAACGAATACGGCGCACCACCAGCGGCGTGATGTCAAGCCCTTCAGCCGCAAAGACAACTAAGCCCACCCCAGTTTGCCCAGCAACGTTACCATCCATAACAACACCGTAGCCGTTTTCTTGAGCCACAACATCTATAGCAGCTTGAATGTCTGCTTGCGCAGGGGCAGCAGCTTGCTCAAACTCTTGGCGGTAGCGCTCACTCGTTGTTTCAATCGAGCGGCGGAACAGATCGTAAGAATCACGCTCTTCGGCACTCAGCGGTTGACCTGAGGCAATTTTTTGGGCGAGGGGTTCGATGCTTTCACGTAGGCCGCCAAGTTCATCGTTGGCACGCTGTTGCACATCAGCAGCAGCTTGCCCAGCCGGATGGGCCCTAAAAAGCTCAGCTGTATTGACAAATACCAGACCACCAGACGTTTGTTGGGCTTCAAGATTCGTAGGACGGAACGCAAAAAACATACATAAACCAGCTAACAAAATGGTTGTTAATTTCCACATGGTTGCCATGTTAGCACTCAAACCATAAAGACGATGTGAAGATGAAAGCATCGTGAGCGAAGGTTTAAATGAAACTTATGAAGAGGAAGTTCTTAGTTTAACGAATATCGTACCCATCTCATAAGTTAAGAAACTTAGTACTTGTATCTTTTATTGTTCAGACTCCTGTAGCTCGGATACATCAAATTTACAAGAGTCAAATCGGTTTCTACGAAGCGACCACACTTGACCACCAAAGATTTCATCTGCTTGAAAATCAAGTTCCATTCTTGCTCTGGTGTTGACGATCTCAGAAGTCAGACTACCTGCGTAGTCAAAGGCTTTCTCGCCAAAGATATCAAAAAGACAACTTCTATTGCCCAGATCAACAATGATGTCAGCGATAACCTGGCTTTCATCACCTACTTGCACTGACAAAAGAACCTGTTGAGATGATTTAGCAATTTCCGTAAGTGCACGTCTTAGTAGCTCGTTTTCATCACCTGGATAAGTTGTATCGATGTAGCTTTGTAAGTCATCCCGTACGCCATTACCATCTTCATCAAGCCCTTCGACCGTGCTGTCTTCATTAGTGACCTGTTGTAAAAATATGTAATTCGCTAACATCCATTCTTGACCGTATACTTTTGCTGGCAATGTATGTATGTCAAACACACTAATCAACGCCGACAAAATTACAATAAACAGTGTAAGGTGCATATTTGATTGTAGCAAACTAGGCTCTCGCGAGGCTTAAAACTAAGATGAAGTCTTCGCTCCAACCTAGTCAGTAAGGCTATACTTAAAGGGTGTTTATAGGATTTACGGCGTTTTCACTTATTCTGGCTGGCGTGCTTGGCGCGCTTGTGGGCAGTTTTGCCAATGTTGTTATCTTTCGGGTACCGGCAGGTCGGTCGGTTGTGTCTCCGGGCTCGAGCTGCCCCAACTGCGGCTACCGTCTCCAACCGTGGGACTTGGTACCTATTTTCTCGTGGCTTGCCCTAGGCAGGCGCTGCCGCAAGTGCCGCACGCCAATCTCAGCACGCTATCCCATTATCGAAGGGATTATGGCGCTAGGGTTTGTGTTACTTGCGTGGCGCTTTCCACCACTCTTATTCAACGCTACCGTCCTCCCTCTTCTAGCCCTCTACGCCATGCTCCTCATGATGTCCATGATCGACATCGACCATTACCTTTTACCGGACAGTCTGACTTTGCCAGCCGCAGTTGTAGGAGTTTTAGGTGCGTTTCTCTACAGCCCTTTTAGTAATTTACCTAGTGTAGGTGAGGCTGTTTTTGGTGCTGCGTTTGCAGCAGGATGTATTGCCCTTATTAACCGAGTAGGGTCGCTGGCTTTGCGGCGTTTCACGGACACCAAAGAGCGATTGTTTCCTGTAGGTATGGATCAAGTGAACATTGCTGCTTTGGGTGG
>CAZMCW010000581.1:839-2289 GCA_964564405.1 uncultured bacterium | reverse complement strand
GCGCGTGCGACCTAGGGGAGTAGAAATCGACCCACTCAGTGTGGGGGAACTAATCTTGGAACTGCTACATTGTAGAAATTCAAATCCCAATTGAGGAAGTTGATACTTTAAGGGTGCGCCGCTCGAGCAGTTAGGCCGCACTCGAAGTCAAAAAAGTACCTAGTCGACCCAACAATGCGGAATCCGTTTGTATCCTGCATAATGCCTAAAAGCATCATTGCGTCCACCACGGATTCCGTAGTTTATACCCTTTCCGGTTATTTTGGTAACAAAGTAACCCGAGCGGAGCGAGCAGAAACAGATACCAAGTCCGACTAGAACGTAATGAACTCCGTAGGAGTTTATGATGTGTTTTGTCGGACTTGGTATTATCCTACTTGCTCTTGCAGGGGTTGATTCTTCGAGCATCAACCGGATTTAATATAACTAAACCAGTTCATCGCTAGCAAGTGTACGCGTTTGACCTATGTCGGGTTGTTCACCGGTGAGTTTACCTTTGGCAAGTTCAAAAAGAATGCGCGGGGTACCAAATTTGCGTGTCATAAACTCAACGCTTATGGCGTCCACAGCAATGAGCGCAAAACGCGGGTCGTCAGGACCGCCGTCTTTGTTGCCACCTTCGTCTTCAAACCATATTTTCCAGTCGTCATCGTAAAGCTCATGGATTTTGGCGCGGTCTTGATTGATGCTAGCTTTGCCACTGATCGAAACCCACTCCCGACTAGTGCTGTTGTAATAGCCAATGCTCACGTTTGGGTCGTGCTGAATCTCGTCAACTTTACCGCTGTTGATATCGGTCACAAACCACACGTCGGCAAGTTCACCGCGCTTTTGTACAGCCATTGGTCGGGTTACAAGTAGCCCGTCTGGACGCCGCGTGGTCATAAGCGCAACGTCCATGTCATCAATTAGGTCATATAGCTCGTCAAGTTTTTTGTCTGTTGAAACCGGCTCACTCATGGTTTTCCTCCAGTTTTTCTGCGTGTAGATGGATGTAATTTGTATGCTCGAGTCTAACCCAGGAGTGATACTTCATGCTGGAACCATCTGTATAACAAACCTGCGTACGTTTGCGTCTTTCTCTAGCGTTTCCACGAGTAACCGCTATAGGTAGTTGCGCGTGCGACTCAGGGGAGTAGAAATCGACCCACTCAGTGTGGGAAACTAATCCTGGAATTGCTACTCAATAGCGTATTTTCTAGCGTTTGTCTCGAGTGTTCTCGAGGTTGCTGTAAATAGGTGGTTGTGGTTGGCAATGGAATGACACGTTAGAGCAGGATTTTAGAGATTAACAGAAGTGCTCGAGGCTAGTAAGTTTGCCGGATATCATTCTTGTCAATCTCACTATGTCTGAGGGGCATCCAACACTTAGCGACGTTCAACCTATCACAATGAGTAGACAAAACTTGTCTACTCATTGTGATTTACTTACTATGCATATTAAGCAAGT
>CAZMCW010000581.1:0-829 GCA_964564405.1 uncultured bacterium | reverse complement strand
CTGGCAAAATACAGCCCGTTGAAAAAGTTAAATCGCGCGCTACGGCAACCACTGCTTTGGCAACATCATCTGCCGTGGCAAGGCGCTTTAATGGCGTATTTTGGCGCTGCGCTTCATTCCACGCAGGATCAAGTTTGTCAGTGTATTTACCTTCCACCAAACCTGGTGCTACTGACATCACCCGCACTGCTGGCGCTAGCGCCCTTCCTAGGGACCGCGTCATAGAATCCATGGCAGCTTTAGACGCGCAATATGCAACGTTACTGCCGTTCCCAGTGCGCCCCGCGATGGATGAGATGTTGACAACGACACCCTCACCAGAAACTTTAAGCAGGGGGTGAAAGGCGCGAACCATCGCAAATGCACCGCGCCAGTTAGTTTGAAAGATGCTGTCAATCAGCTCATCAGTAAGGCCGTCGAGGTCATCATGGGCGACAAAGCGGGTTGTGCCTGCGTTGTTAACTAGAATATCTAGGTGACCATAATCATGTTGCACATGCTTGACTAACTGTTGGATGGATGCTACCTCAGCTAAGTTCAGTTCAGTTGTGCTGTGGGTGTCACCCTCGAGCGACGTTTGTAACGTTTGCGCAGCACGTGCGTCACTGCGGTAAGTCACAACTACACTTGCACCTGCTTGGGCAAGGTGACTACAGATGGCTGAGCCAATGCCACCCGTGGCACCTGTGACTACCGCCACCTTGCCCGCTAAACTCATGCGTTGACAGCCTCTGCAGCAGTTCCTTGGTAACGCTCAACGCGTAAGGTCGCTTGGCGTTTGTGACCGGCAAAACCTTCAATCTCACAAATTTTGGCGCAGTTGTTGCCA
>CAZMCW010000580.1:0-2292 GCA_964564405.1 uncultured bacterium | reverse complement strand
GTAAACACGAGCGATTTTGATGCCGCAAAGCGACATCAAAACATCATTTTAGTATAACGTCATAGCTGATTAAGTTTGGACACGTTGGCAAGACGGTTTAGCACGTAGACTAGCGCCTATGAAACGCTATTTTGGAACTGATGGCATTCGTGGTGTAGCAGGCGAAATGCCAATGACAGCTGCGTTTGCGTTGCACGTGGGCATGGCACTAGCAGAGGTTACTAGGTCAGAGGTTGTCAAGTCGGATGTGACTGAATTAAATATAGACGATCACATTAAGGTTTTAATGGGTTGTGACACACGGCGCTCGAGCGACATGCTTATGCACGCAGTGGCTTCGGGGCTGTGTTCAAAAGGTGTAGACGTCCACCTGCTTGGCGTGGTGCCAACGCCCGCTGTGTCTTACCTCACCCGCACGACGGACGCCCAGGCTGGGGTTGTCATCAGCGCGTCTCACAATCCGTTTGAACAAAACGGCATTAAAGTGTTTAACGCCCAAGGCGGCAAACTTACAGACGCTGTTGAACACGACCTTGAAACAGCTATTGAGGCTAGTTTGCAAGGAGATAGTGTCAGCAGTGCGGTCACAGGCAAGCAGATAGGCCGTTCAATTGATGCCTCGAGTTCAGTGCGCACTTACATAGACGGGTTTGTCGAACCAGGTCCTTTACTCAACGGCTTAAGTGTTGCCCTAGATTGTGCTAACGGTGCTTGTTTTGAAACTGCCCCGCAAATTTTTGAGGCTTTGGGCGCAACCGTGACTGTCCTTAACAACCAACCAGATGGCGACAACATCAACGTAGCTTGTGGGTCTACCCACCCAGAGGCGTTTCAAGCGTTTGTCAAAGAAGGTACGTTTGACGTTGGTGTGACCTTTGACGGCGACGCTGACCGAGCCATGTTGGTTGACGCCCAAGGACGGCTCGTGACAGGCGACTATATTCTGGCGCTGTGTGCGCTAGCACGGGGTGAAACAACAGTTGTCTCTACCGTGATGGCAAATTTGGGGCTCGAGCACTTCCTTGCCAAACACGACATTACCCTGATGCGCACCAAAGTCGGCGATAGATATGTTCACGAAGCCCTCGAAGCAGGCGGGCTTAGTCTCGGCGGTGAACAATCTGGTCATATTCTCTTTTTAGACAAAGCACCTACAGGAGATGGTGTTTTAACGGCGCTGCAAACCCTCGCTGCCGTACAAAAGCTGGGGGAACCGCTCGAGCACTGGGTCGATGCCATGCCGCTTTACCCGCAAACCCTTCTCAACGTACCGGTAGATGCAACTCTCAAAGCGGATATTGCCGAACACGCGCTAGTGCGTGCTGCGGTTGAGCAAGCAGAAACTGAGCTGTCTGGCTGGGGGCGCATCAACTTGCGTCCCAGTGGGACTGAACCTCTTGTTCGGGTGATGGTAGAAGGCTCAAACGCTAGCCGTATGCACGCCATTGCTGAACGCGTTGCTGCAGCAGTTGCAAGAGTTGCGTGATCCAGCAGATACCATGGAGCTAACTACCAGCACAAGCAAACAAAGTGATGCTACAAGCGGCAACTTTGTAAAATTCCAGCACAAAACCACAGCAAGATTGCAGTGTCATCTCACCTAAAGGCGGATAATAGAGTCATGCAAAAGTGGGAATACATCTCGTTTCACAGCATTTGGGATACCGAGCAAGGTGTGTATCACGTGCAAGAAGCCAACGGACGCACACGTACCTTTCGGGCATCTGCAGAGTACTTGAGTCAATTAGGTGAAGATGGTTGGGAACTTGTCTCGGTCATGCCTGCATTTAGTACCAGCGAAGCGCAGCAAGGGGTGCACATCAACGAAGTTGTGGCGCGGGAGTTTATTCTGAAACGCCCTAAAGAAGAGGCTGAAACTAGCTAGCTTCCGTCATTTTAGACTTTGTAGGTGATGCCTCTGATGGAACTGTTAATAAAAGATGCCGCCAGCGCCATTCAATCCAGCCCAGTCCGCCTACAAACACAGCCTCAAACAAAAGTGTGCCAAGTCCCCATACACTTGCGGTATTACGGAAGAGTATTGCCCAGACAATACACAGCACGCCCCACGTCATATTGGCGCGAATGAGCAACCAGACAAGGCGTTTAGGGCGGTTCTTTTGGACAGTTAGCGAGAGTGAGAAGGTGCCATACGTTATATTGACGATGCCAAGGAACACTACAAAACTTACCGGGAGTTGGTAAAAGCCGCTTAGCCAGCGGTGTAGCGATAAAACTAAAATGCCAACGATGATGCCAGCAGTACAGTCTATGCGTAACAGTCGGTGACGC
>CAZMCW010000579.1:0-2293 GCA_964564405.1 uncultured bacterium | reverse complement strand
ACTAGATATGACTGCCTTGGGGGAGGTGGTGCTGGATCTTAGCTGAGCTACCTAGCTCACAAGGGGGCTAAGATCATGAAGCATTACATGAATGAACGGCTCGAGCAGCATCACCACACACAACACCACAGATACCGTCGTTACTGGCTAGGGCTGTTGCTGTGTATCAGTTTTGTTGTCGTTGTGGCAGCTTGTGCCAACCTCATGGAAGATACGCTGTCAGATGATGACCCAGTTGACACATCTGCTGAGCTTGACGGCCAGATGATGGCCACGTTTCAACAAACCTTGCAGCAAACACCCCTAGCTGATGTTGCTGAAGCAGGCGTTATCAGCCTCGCTCAAAATCATCCAGATGATTGGCAAACACTTACTTTTAGTCAAAGTTACATAAATCCAGTTGTGCTCATGCAACCGCTCTCGTTTAATGGTGGTCAACCTGCCATGGTTCGCTTACGTAGTGTTACAGCAACCAGTGCTGAGTTCCAGATTGATGAGTGGGAATATTTGGACGGTTGGCATACCCAGGAAACGGTAAGCTACTTGGCTATTGAGCAAGGGCGGCACAGCTTGCATGGGGTTGACATCAAGGTGGGCACTGTCTCAGCAGATCATCAATTTGTCACTCAAGACTTTGCAAGTACCTTTGAGACGCTGCCGGTAGTACTCAGTCAAGTACAAACTGCAAACGACAGTACAGCAGTTGTAACGCGGCAAAAAAATGTGACAGAAACAGGGTTTACTGTCAGGTTACAAGAGCAAGAAGCTTTTGACCGAGGCAGTGAGCGCGCCCATGCACCTGAAACGGTGGCCTACTTAGCTGCTGAGGTGGCTGTAGGGGAGGGGCTCGAGCTAGCTATACAAGGCGGCATCAATCACACCTGGGCAAACCTCAATTTTACCAACACTTACAATGTACCTGTATTCTTAGCAAGTTTACAAACCTATGCAGATGGCGACACAGCCGGGTTACGCCTGCGTGAGCCTGCAACTACAACGGGTGTACAAGTCAAAGTTGAAGAAGAAAAATCTTTAGACAACGAAAAAAAATCATGCATCTGAGGTGGTGGGTTGGTTGGTGCTCGAGGCCGCGCCAGACACCTTAGCTAGTTTAGGTGTCCCCCAAAGTCAGCTTTTACCGGCAGCTACAACTAAAATTAGCCTAATCGTGCCATCACGGGCGCGTTGGCAAGGCGTCTTTTGCTTTAACAAAAAGCCATACCCAGCCTGCCAACTGAAACACGCCACCAATCGGTGTGATGGCACCTAGAACAGGAACATCTAAGAGTACTAGTAGGTACAAACTCCCTGAAAAAATGACGCTGCCAATCACCCAAAACGCAGCTGCTTTGCGGCAAGCTTGAGGCAATGCAGAAATGGCTAGCAGCGCTAGCGCGTGGTACATCTGGTAACGCACGCCAACCTCAAACGTGTCCAAGCGCTCAGGTGTGACGATGTTCTCTAGTGAATGTGCGCCAAATGCACCGAAGGCGACCCCCAAAAATCCTAAGACGGCAGCCAGTTCAAGGCTGTGGTTAGCAAACCAAGCAAGTGGCTTAAACGATGCACGTTGTTGCGTCATACTACTCAAGATCAATCTCCTTCTGGGTGGTATTTTCTGTTTCTGTTTTTTAGAGATGCACAGCAGCAAGTGTATGAAAGATCAGCGCAGGGGTCATCTAGCCTGCTGTGTTTGATAGCATTTCTTGAGGCATCACAGGCTGGTCTGACGGTTGTGTTGGGGAAGCGCGTTCATCAGAGATGAGCAAGCCGTCCTCGAGCCGAATCACGCGGTCAACTTTGTCGAGCATACGGTAATCGTGCGTGACAACAATTACACAACGCCCTTCACGGGCAACATGTCGCAGGGCGTCTAGCACCAGTGTGCCACTTTTGCTGTCTAAATTTCCAGTGGGTTCATCCGCAAAAAGTACAGATGGATTGTTGGCGAGGGCCCTAGCGACGCTAACCCGTTGGCGCTCACCTCCAGAGAGTTTAAACGGCAAGTGGTTAGCGCGTTTAGCTAAACCAAAACGGCCTAAAAGCTCGCGTGAACGCTGGCGGCGCTCAGCTGCTGCAACACCTGCTAACCCCATGGGAAACGCAACGTTTTGAGAAGCACTCAAGACCGAAATCAAATTGTACGACTGAAACACAAAACCAAATGAACGCAGACGTAGGTCGGCGCGCTCGCGGTCCGGCAAATTGCTGATTGTGTGACCATCTAAACGAACACTACCTTGGGTTGGTATGTCAAAACCAGCAAGCAAGTTAAGTAAGGTTGATTTACCCG
>CAZMCW010000578.1:0-2294 GCA_964564405.1 uncultured bacterium | reverse complement strand
GTGTGTGGGTGTAGTCGCTGTTAGCCAGTGTAAGTGCGCCGTATTGGCTCATGCCAACGCCATGCCCCCAGCCGTCTCCAACTGCTGTTAGCGGTGAGATCATCTCGAGCTTAGTAGACTTAAACCCCCAATCGCGCAGCAGATTGTGGGCAAGTGGCCCCGAAAGTTGTACCGTTTGTTCGCTGCCAACGACCTCAAACGTCTCGACACGTCCTGACGAACTGCGGCTTAAAACATTGAGTGCGTATACAGTGCCAATGGTGTAGTTGTACTGTTGTAAGCTTGTTGCCACGGTTTCAACGTTAACCGTGTGTTGCCAGCGGCGGTGGGGTGAGGTTGTGACAAGGTTGGGCGCGCTGTCATTGCGAGCTTGCAGATAAGCATAGTCTTCGCCCCAAACCTCGGCACTCGAGGCTGTAAACCCGCCGGAATCAGCATGGTAATAAGTACGTGCCAGGCTGCCGTCATGAGCTAGGACAAGGTCTTGGGTGGCCGCAATAGCTTCATCACTACGCGCGTGTTCAGCATCCAGACCGCCGTAGCGTTGGCACTCATAGGTTGCACAGATGTCATAGGCTAAGCTAGCGTCAAGCGTGTTGAGGGTGTAAGTGCGTGCGGCAATGGCTTGCGCTTTGAGGGCCTCGAGCGGCCAACTTGCAAACATCTCTTCAGGAACAACCCCGCGCAAGTAGTCCTCGAGGTTGACCACATTAATAACTAAAATAGTGCCTTCATGTGCTACAAACCGCAACCCACCTCGGTAACGCCGCCCGCGCCAGTCAACAATGCCAGTATCACTTTGTAAGGTAAAACTAGGACCTAGTAACACACCTTCACTGTAGAGGTTGCCAGCTTGCGCCCGAAGTTGCCACTCGAGGCTAAACGCTGTCGCAAAAGCCGGTGTAGTGCTAGCTGCTGGACGATATGCAGATGCCGTATAAGCATCTAACGATACAGGCTGTTGCGCACTGATGTCATCTTCTCTAGATCTAGGAACATCAGCATGGGACACAGTCTGATGTTCCTCACCTTTGTAACCACGGTGCGCCCCTTCGACAGTAATTGCAACGCTGCTACCTGCTTGCTCGAGCAGTACACGCACTTGGCTAGCTGTTACGAGCACCCACAGTTGAGACGCCAGCACTAGAACGACCACGCGGCTAAGCATCAGTTTAGGGGGGAGTCTCATCTGTGTTATTGTCTCACACAAACGCGAAAACTGTACATGGGTTTTTTACTTATTGAGACCTTTAGCGTTTCCACGAGTAACTGCCACAGGCAGTTGCGCGTGCGACCCAGGGGAGTAGAAATCGACCCACTTATACCAAATTGACTCTTGAATGTTATAGTCTGGATCATTTAAGGGTACGCTCGAGCTGCGCTGTACTTCGTAAACACAAGCGATTTTGATGTCGCTTTGCGGCATCAAAACATCACTTTAGTATTAGTGTAGGGGAACTCATCTTGGAACTACTACTTGATGAAATTATGGTGCCAAAGATTACGAAGATAAAATGTATGAAAGTGAGATGCAAAATCCCCACTATTTAGGTGCGCATCAGCCTATCAAAAATTAGTTGCTGGCAAGACTAGCTTAACTTGATGCGTCTACAAGTAATTCTAGTGGGGCAGCATCTGCCCACAAGCCCTCGAGGTCGTAAAACTCACGGGCGTCTGGGCTCATAAGGTGCACGACGGTATCGCCATAGTCCATAAGTACCCAACGCTCAGAGGGACCTTCGACACCGCGTGGCAAGATGCCCTCATCTTTCAGGGTATGACGCACTTCGTCTTCCATAGCACGCAGTTGCAACAAAGACTCACCTGTTGCCACAATAAAGTAGCTGAGGGTTTCTGAAGCAGTTGTAAGGTCAAGCACAACAATATTTTTGGCGCGTTTATCGTCTAGTGCGCGCACAATGGTGGTTAATTCCGGGGGATGAGGCAACTTGCTAATCCTTGGTCTCCTTTGAGTTCTTGCTGACTAAGTTACTAAATAAATAGATTGTTAAACGAGTGTTGCTAGACAAATTGCAAGCATATTGAGTATAGACAAAATAAGTTTACACTATTGTTCTAACATGATGGTGCTAATGTGTAATCTTGTGACGTTCTCTTATGCAGTTCTCTTGTGCAATGTGTGATCAACGTGATGCTATCAAGGTCGTATAGTTACACTGCAATTAAACTTTTGCGTCATCGTTTGATGAGTCATACCAAGTCCGACAAAGCACATCACAAACTCCTACGGAGTTCATTACGTTCTAGTCGGACTTGGTATCGGTTTCTGCTCG
>CAZMCW010000577.1:0-2323 GCA_964564405.1 uncultured bacterium | reverse complement strand
GTGGGGGAACCAATCCTGGAACTGCTACTAGGAGGGGTTAAGGGAAGTCTGCCACATCATCAGATCAATCAATCTGTGTTGATACCACAAAAAAGATCCTAAAAGCCAAATTGTGCTTTTAGAATCTTGTGGAAGTTTAGAAAGAATGACTAGATAACTAAATTAGATGTTGAGGTTACGTTTATCAGCTTCAAGTTTTGCTTTGTCTTGAGCCGTTTGCTTGGCGCTGTTTGTGATGTCTTCTACGGCATCCTCAGCAGCTTTAGCTTTTTCTTTAATCGTCTCTTTGATGTTAATGTCATCAAGTTTGCTTTGGACTTCACCTTGAACTGTACTAGCTGTTTCTTTAGCTGTTTCTTTGACAACTTCAGCAGCGTTTATGGCAGTGTGTTTAGCTTGTGCGAGCAGTGAATCGCTTGTTTCGCCCATAAGCTCGTCTTCGTAACTACTTGAAGGTAAAGTTAGACCGAGACCCAAGCCTACTGCAGCGGTAACTGCGCCAACCATTAATGGGTTTTCGTCAAACCAAGCGGCAAAACCAGTTTTTGCTTTGCGTCTTACCCGGCGCGCTTGATGACGCATTTGCTCGAGGCTGTCTGAAGAACCACTGTTGTAGTCGCCAGGATTGTACACATCACCACGGCTATTGTAAATAGGGTTACCACTTTGCTGTGTTTGTAGCGAAGGTGAATAACCTTCTACCGTGTTAGGAGATACCACAACGTCGTCTGCAGTTGTTGCGCCAGCACCACCAGATGCTGTATGAATAATCCGGCCTGAGCTTTGCGGTGTGCTGCTAGGGTAACCACCTATGAATTGTGGGTCGTAGCGTCTACCTGCCATGTAGTTTGCGTTGTAATCACGTTCGTCGTAGTCGTCATCAGTATTTTGAGCTGCGCGCACACTGCCTGCAGCAAGAAGTCCAATGCCTACCCCAATTAAGGTTGTTGCCAGGGGATTGCGCTTAATAACGTTTGCAATTGTACCTGTCCAATCGCCGGCACCTTCAGTCATCGTTTGTGTCCACTCTTGTACCGTATCAACAACGGCTTCTTTAGCTTCATCAAGAACGTCTTTAGCGTTTTCGGCAATGTTCTCTGGACTCATCTTTTGCCCTAAATTTTCTATGTCTTTACTAATGCGTGTTCGAGTTTCCACAATATCTTGCTCTATATTTGCTGGTGACGAATCGTTTGTTGGTTTTTTAAGGGTGCTATCCATTGCTTACTTTCTCCTTTACATATTGCACGTCTTCTTTGACAGTGCGTAGAGTGCGTGTAGGGGCTGGTTCCATTGAGCTAATATCTTTAATGCTTTTGACCAATAACAAAACACCAATTAGTGTAATTACACCGCCAACAATGAGTGCAGATGCTATAAGCGGTAGATAAACTGCTATGGCCAAAATAAGTGCGAACATAAGTCCAATTACACCTGTGTAGGCAATAACCCCACCCACAATCACACCGACAGTATCTTTGGTTACCCGCGAAACCTTTTGCCCTATTTCAGCTTTGGCAAGTTCAATTTCTTGTCTGAACAAATTACCAACGTCTTCAAGCAAATCTGAAATGACTTGTCCTAGCGAGCGATCATCTTGGGACGTACCGTTTGCCATTAGCGAACCTCAGAAGATGTGTAACTACCGTAAGTTGGATTAGCTTTTAGGTTAGGACTAGATTCTGGGCTCGAGCTACGCAAAAACCGTGCTGCAACGAGTCCTACCGCAAGCGCACCTCCCAAAAATACAGCTGGTTGACGGCGTGCAAAAACTTCGAGGTCATCCGTTAGTTCATTAACGCTCTTACCTTCTAAATAGGTAGCTACTTGCTCTACTTGCGTACCCAAGCTGTAGCTATAGTACGCAAGTTGATCTTGGTTTTCTTCGTCTAACGTATCACTTGCATGGTTGAGTGCATTTGCCAGACCTTGGATTTGGGTAGCTACTTGATTTTTACCTTTGCGAACTGTTGACTTTGTCTGTTCTTTGATATCAGAAGCAATGGCTTCAGCTTGGGCTTTAAGCTCTTGGCCACCTTCGAGCAATTTATCTTTGGCGTCTGCGGCAACATCTGAAACGGCGCTCCTAACCTGTTCAGGCGTGCTTTGCTTGTCTTTAGCGTAATTTTGTTCGTTGTTCATGTTGTGCCTCACTTTCTAATAAGCGTCTCTTTACTGGAGCAGTGGGTTGATGTTCAACTCAAAACCTGCTCTTGGCGGATGTTGCTACTTACGCGGATGTTGCTACTTACATTGTTAGGTTGCTTCCTTGCCTACTTCTTGGGCTTGCCTGTTTTTTGGGCTTGCCTGTTTTTTGGGCTTG
>CAZMCW010000576.1:1089-2340 GCA_964564405.1 uncultured bacterium | reverse complement strand
TGGGGTTTCATTTGCAAATGCTAGATTGGCTTTTTTAGATCCGTTCAACATAACTTTGCCTGATCCAAATCATTCTGTCGAAGAGGAACGTCTCATCCTTCTAGGATTTGCAAAAGGACAAGTTCTGGTTGTCGTTTTCACAGAACGGGAAGGTGTCATCCGCATCATTAGCTGTCGTAAAGCAAATTCTAAAGAAAGGAGATTGTATGAGCACAGATGAACCTATGCGAGACCATTATGATTTTTCAAAAGGTATTCAAGGAAAATATCGCCATTTAATAGGACAATCTCACACCATCGAAATTCGTCAGCCAGATGGCTCTGTAAGTGTTGAGGTGATTCAACCTGCTATTGAACTTGACCCAGACGTACGCAAGTATTTTCCTGATTCAGAGGCAGTGAATCGTGCTTTACGCGGACTTATTGCACTCATTCCTGAAGTAGCTTCTGATCAACTTGAGGCGTCTGAGTCATCATCAGCTCAATCTTAACAGAGATTAAATTTCCCGTATCTGAATCTATTTTACTACCCTTTATCCGATGTTCGCGCGAGTTCTGCCGCCGCCCGATCTTGCGCAAGTTCATCCACACTGCGCGTGTGCAACCTAGCTGCACCCTCTCCTGTTTGTAACGTGACCCGCGTGCCGTTACGCTCGTGCTCAGCAAGGCGCGCTTTGGCAGCCTCGATTGCCTCAGCTGAGTAGTTGGGAAGCCACTGCGCTTGGGCAACTAACATGTCGTCGGTAAGTTGCCAAACTTCTTCGGGCGTGCAAACTGCGGCAACTAACGGATCGTGAAGCATGGCTTGTTTAAGGAGGGTGACATCGCCGTGAACAGCAGCTTCCATGGCCATTTGTTGCACACGCACACTGGCTGAGCAAGTGGCAGCACAGGCTAGTGGCAAGTCACCCACAACGGGCATGTTTAAGCCATTGGCATCCACATAACCGGGAATTTCAATGACACAACCATCCGGTAAATTGGTGATGTGACCTTGATTAACGATGTTGAAATGACCTCGGTAAGGTCTACCTGTCTCGACCCATGTTCGTGGGAACGCGTGTCAGCGCTGATTACAGGTGCGTCTTCAGCCAGCCAGTTGGGGAAGTCGGTTTCAAACCAGTGCCGACCTTCAGTACACACGCGCAAATAGCCACCGGTTTCGCCATGAATCCAGTGCGATAAATCAATCCACTGGCGAATTTCTTCGGGGCGTTTGCGGTACCATGGCAGGTACTCGCTCAAGTGGCC
>CAZMCW010000576.1:0-1057 GCA_964564405.1 uncultured bacterium | reverse complement strand
TAGAGTAGTAGCCAAAACGCTTCAGGACGTCAATGCGCACTTTTTCTTGCTCGCGGTAGACGGGGTGAGCTTGGAATAACTCGAGCATCTGCGGCACCATATCGCGCCCACGCCACTTAATAGATGTGTACCAAGTTTGGTGGTTGATGCCCGCGCAAATAATGTCTACCTCATCTTTAGTAACCGTTTCATTGTCGCTGATGAGCCCTTCGCGCTTCGCCCACAGGTCAATACAGTCCGCAATTTGGTCGTGCCCGTGCTGCACGCCGTGACACAAGCCAATGGTATGAACGCCACCATATTTGTTGCAGGCCCAGGTGTTCATCGCCATAGGATTGGCGTAGTTGAGGAGCTTGGCATCCGGCGCACTAAGTTCGCGGATGTCTTCACAGAGCCCGAGCAACACCGGAATCGTGCGCTGTGCGTACATGATGCCACCCGCACAAATCGTGTCTCCTACGCACTGGTCGATGCCGTATTGCAGTGGAATGTCAATGTCAAGCTGGAACGCGTCCAAGCCGCCTTGACGAATGGTACAGATAACATAGTCGGCATCTTTAACAGCCTCGCGGCGGTTGGTCGTGGCTGTGACTCGAGCAGGCAACTTATTTCCTGCAATGTCGCGCTTACAAAGTTGCTCCACCATCTCCAAATTGCGGGCGTTAATGTCCATCATGGCAAACTCGGTGTCTGCAAATTCTGGAACCGTGAGAATATCGTGCATGAGTTTGCGGGTAAACCCCACTGACCCTGCGCCAATCATGGCAATTTTAAGTGCCATAAGACTACCTCCTTGACGAACTTTAGATGTGACGTTTGACTAAATTATGATGTGTAAAAGGTGTTGCCTTAAAACAATGAATTTAATGCCGGTGTAATTTGATGCTGGATTCAGTAGACATCTTTTATCGAGAAAACTTACTGTTTGTGACGTCAATTCCGCCATTTAAGCCGATTACCTCGAGCACCCTGCGAGACCTAAAACAACCCTTATCTAAGCTAATGACCAATTTTTGAAAAGCAGTACTGAGAGATTATTTTTGAGACCCATTATGTA
>CAZMCW010000575.1:0-2362 GCA_964564405.1 uncultured bacterium | reverse complement strand
GGGTTTTTAGTGGACTAGGCTAGCCTATTAAGCTTATCGGCCAAAGACATACACCGCCCCGCCACCATCATCTAGGGCAGCAACTAGAAGCGTGCCGTTGGCCAGCGCTACGGTGCTACCAAAACGGCCATCTGTGGGTACGTCTGTCCCAGTAACAGGTTCTTGGTTGGTTGGGTCGCTGGTGTCAAACACAGTGACGGTTTGCGAGGTGCTTGCGCCTACGGCAGCAGTGGTGGCCTCGAGCGCCACGCTACTTACTTGGTCAAATGTTTGAGGCACTTGACCTAATGTTGCTAGGTCAACGATATAACTTGTGGTGCTATCACCAATGATGGCACTACCACCTGAGATAGAAAGTGAACTTCCGTAGCGAGTATCTGCAGTTGGGGTTGGCGCAGTGAGTTTGCCTACTTGGGTAATGCCTGTTGCGGTAACGTTTAGTACATAGACTGCGCCCGCGTTAGTGTTGGCATTGGTCGTGGCGACTAAGGCTGTACTGCCTTCCATAACCATAAACCGTCCAAAAAGGTCACCTGAGATGACATCATCGGGTGTGAACTGGTCAATTTCTTGCCAGTCCCCATTGATATTTTGGAACAGATATACGCTACCTGTATTGTCACCGCTGCTCATAGCAGACACAAGTAATAAGTCTCCGCTCAAGGCAACGGCCTCACCAAAACGGTCTAGTTCAGCGCCATTGCTAGCGGTGAGTTTAGCAGTTTGCTGAAAGCTGCCAGCCGTTTCTACGTACACGTACACTGCACCCGCATTGAGAGCAACGTCATCATCAAATACACTCCCCACAGCGAGCGTTGTACTCGATAGGGCAAGCGAACGCCCAAAGAAGTCGGTGATTTCAACCTCAGCAGGGCGCAAGGTTTCTCGAGCTGTGTAGGTACTGCCATTTTGTTGATACAGATACACCCGACCAAGCCCGTCGTTTTGGCGGAAACTACTCACTGCGAGCAAGTTACCCGACACAGCAAGGCGCTCCCCAAACGCGTCACCTGCGGCTCCGGTTGGTGCAAGGCGCTGGCGTTGGCTAAATGCAGGTGTGTCTTCGGTACTTGTTTGTAGTTCGCCTAGATCAACACTTGTGCCTATATTGGGTAGGTCAGCACCGTCAAACCCAGCAACCTCGAGGTCCTCTGGAGGATTACCGCCAAAAAGGTCGTTAATACGGTTCAAAAAGTCCTCGAGGCTCTCATTTTCACCACGGGTCACGCGTGACACTGGCACGTCAATAAGTGCCAACGTCATCTCAAAACTTAGCGCGGTGCCGTCACAAGGGTAGCGTACAGCTAAGGTGACAGTGCCTTGCTGACCGTTGGCAATAGCCCGGCCCGTGCTGCTACTTCTAGCCACATAGCCATAATTTAAAGCCGTAAATCCAGTACGAACATCGTTTAAAAACCCTTGAACTTGGGTAACTTCAGTAGTTGTGTAGCCTTGGAGGTCGGCACCTGCGGCGTTGATGACCACGTTGCCGTCCAGCAGTTGTTGCTGATGGGTTGGGATGATGGCTTGGTAAGCTGCTGGGTCATTGATGATCCCGTTAGCATCACGTAAATCTTGAATGGCAGTCCCACCAATGGACTCAGGTGCGTTTGTCGCGTACAGACTAAAGTTTTTGAGAGTCGTTCCGGTGCGGTTGACGACGGTGGCTCGAGTGCTCACGTAGCACATGCTGTTTACGCTAAAAAAGTCGGACACAAAATCTCTAAACGCGAGGCCTTCGGTGATAAGTTGTTGTAAGTCGATACCGTCTTGACTAACGCTGACATCGGCAATGCCAAGCAAGTTGGCTGGTGCTTGATCAGGCTCGGGGGGACGAACCGCGTGGTTACACGCTGCTAGGACCATTAGCAAAAGTATGCTCGCTAATACGACAGGTAAGCGCACACCGCAAGTTGATAGTTGCCCCTGGTGCCCTTGTTTAAGTCGCCTAAGTTGGCTAAGTTGTGTAAGTCGCTGGCTACAGCCTAAAAAATTCGTCTTGCCACGCTTCAGAGTTGTCTTGTGATGCTTTAGTGATTTCATCACACCCTCCTCAGAGTTACTGTACTCAAGTTAGTAGCTAAGACGTGTCAGGATGTGCTTGCAATAGTTGCCATAAAACCTGCAGAATAATAAAATCGCGTTAAAAATCTTAATGGCAGATGACAGCTTGTTAGCGTGTGTTGCTTTGAGGAGGTCACACTTACTTAACAGATACGCGTATGTACCGACCTCTGTACCGACTTCAAGTGTGGCAAGGTTTGCTTTGGAGAAGTTATACTAAAGTGATGTTTTGATGTCGCTTTGGGGCATCAAAATCGCTCGTGTTTACGAAGTACAGCGCAGCTCGAGCGTACCCTTA
>CAZMCW010000574.1:0-2367 GCA_964564405.1 uncultured bacterium | reverse complement strand
GCGTACCCTTAGATGATTCAGACGATGACATTCAAGAGTCAATTTGGTATAAGTTAAAAGATAGGCTTGGGTTGGCTCTTAAAAGTACCCAACCTGATTTTTGGGTACAGTACAACTAGTGATAACGCGTTAAGCTATCATCTTGTTTTGAGGATGATAGCTTTGCTGTGTTGTACGTAAATCAAAGGAGAAGAGGAGAAATTTGCGACACGGAACGTAAATGAATCACCTTCCTTAACCGCTAATCGCTATCTGCAAGATACAGATAGAAGATACTTAATGCAGTGGTATTACTTGGTTGGGTTGCTAGCGGGTGAGTTTCAAAAACCGTGGCCGGTTTGCTAAGTCACTAAATATTTTTTTGTCTATCCACGTTTGGCTTTGTGTCAAAGCGCGCGTTACGTTGCGCGGGTCAAGTTCTAGGTAAAGCAAGCTGCCGGGTTTCATGAGCTTAAACGCGTGTTGCTCGAGCCTGGTTGCCAATCCCAACCCGTCTTCACCGGCAAACAGTGCGGTGCTAGGTTCAGCCAGAACTTCTGGCGTAAGCCAGCTTTGGTCATCAGTTGGTAAATAGGGGAGGTTAGCTAGCACAACATCTGCTTGGCTAACGGCTTGTTGAAGTTTAACGTCAGCGAGTAAATCTGACTGGATAAAACTAATATCACAGCTAAGTGAGGTAGCATTTGAGCGAGCTAGCTCGAGCGCAGCTTCAGAAACATCACTTGCAGTTACCTGAGCTTGGCTGCGTTCGTGTTTAACCGCTAGCGCAATTGCCCCGCTGCCTGTGCCAACATCAACGACAGTTGGTGTGTTGAGCTTGTGCAAGTAGCTAAGTGCGTCAGCTACCATTACCTCAGTTTCAGGCCGGGGGATGAGTACGGCTGGGCTGACCTGAAGGGTTAAGCCGTAAAAATGTGCCGTTTGGGTGATGTACTGGAGAGGTTCGCGGTTTAGGCGTCGCGTCAGCCACTCACGCAACGTTTCACGTTGTGCTGCGGTGAGTGAATCTACCTCACTTAGGATGACGTGCTTGGGTTTAGCAAGAAGGGCCTCGAGCAACCGCCACGTCTCAACCCTTGGACGGCCGCTAATGGGGGAGAGGTGCTGCTCGAGCCAGCGCCGTACCTCATTCAAATGAGCGGGTATATGTAGATGTGCTGAGTCATCAGCCATAACGACATTATTCACCATGAACAAACAAGAGGCGGGCAACATCTGCCACGCCTCTTGTGATTTTGTCTTGACGTCAGGTTTGACGTTTACATCATGTCGTCGGTAAGCGCGTAGTTCATAAACGCATACTCGCCAACTTCGTGGAAGTCGCGAATGTTGCTGCGGAAGCTTAAAAAGCTTTCGTACGCACGCGCATAGAAACTATCTGCTGCAGCATTTTCTTCGTTGATGTCGTTAGAGTGACCTTCAAGCACAGCTAAAACATCATCTGGGAAGGTGCGTGGTTCAACGCCAGCTTCAAGTAGACGCTGGTAGGCTGGCCCGTTCTTCGCGTCGTAGTCAGCAAGCATCTTCTGGTTAGCTGCTTCAGAGGCAAAGCGGATGGCCATTTGAATGTCTGCAGGTAAGTCGTTGTAGACATCTAAATTGACATAGGTCCCCAAGGTTGGGCCGGGTTCGTGCCAACCGGGGGCATAGTAAAACTGTGCCGCTTGGTTGAGGCCTAAAATTTCGTCGTCATACGGGCCAACCCATTCGGTAGCGTCAATGACACCGCGCTCTAAAGCCACAAAAATTTCCCCACCAGGAATAAGTTGTACGTTTACGCCAGCACGGCCCATGACTTGCCCGCCGAGGCCAGGAATGCGCATTCTGAGGCCGTTAAGGTCATCTGGGCTATTAATTTCGGTATTGAACCAACCACCCATTTGCACGCCCGTGTTGCCTGCTGGGAACGCAATAAGGTTGTCGGTGGCGTTCAGTTCATCCCACAGTTCTTGTCCGCCACCAGACAGTAGCCACGCATTTTGCTGTTGCGCGTTTAAGCCAAAGGGCACAGCGGTAAAAAAAGCATGGGCAGGGTTTTTACCCACGTAGTAATACGATGCGGTGTGACCCAGTTCAAACGACCCGTTAGCAACAGCATCATAAACTTCTAGCCCGCCAACTTGCGCACCAGCAGGGAAAACGTCAATCTCTACGTCGCCATCAGTTAATTCGTTAATGTACTGCGCGGTGTTGGTTGCACCACCGTAGATGGTGTCTAGCGAAGTTGGCCACGAGGTGACCATGCCAAAACGAAAACTACCAGCTTGTGCGTTGGCAAACATAAGGGGTGAAAAAGCACTTGTAGCAGCGACAGCCGTCCCTGCTTTTTTAAGGAAATCACGGCGTTTCATTCCTACCTCCAGAAAT
>CAZMCW010000573.1:0-2378 GCA_964564405.1 uncultured bacterium | reverse complement strand
CACATCAAATATGAGCTGTACAGCCTGAATGAGTCCCGTTCGATAACTGAAAGTTTTCACAACTATCTTATGATATGCGTCAGAGACGTATTTTCAATTGTTTTGAAACATCGAATTTAGGTTGAATAAACACTACGTTAATTCCTAACAACCATCCCCACAGAAGGCGACATATTCAGCCGAGTATAAAAAGGCTGTAGTTCAGGATTACAGGTCAGATCAACTGCCGCGATATTTTCTAACTTAGCAAGCATTTGTCTCATCATTTCTGTGTCGATGCCTTGTCCCCGATATGAAGGGACAACTCCCAAAAGGGAAATAAAAGCAGCTTGGACAAAATCCGTCAAGGCTGTCACAAAACCAACGACACGGTTTGCGTCAATATCAAATGCCAAAATCACAATATCGCTTTTATTTAGTACCTCTAAATGTTTTTCTGAAGACAAAGGCCTACGCCAGCCTTGACAAAACTCTGTGAGCTGTTCTGGTTTAATGTTTGCCGCGCTATCTCTGTACTCAATCATTGCCCACCACTCACATACTACGGTCGTATGCTAGCTACCATCATCTTCACTTGCAACAACATTAAGTTCATCTTTACGAGATAGCACCAAACTCCGCTTTTCCCGCGCAATTAAGTAAAACGGGCGGTTTTGGTTGTGGATAAACAACCTGCCAATGTACTCGGACAGCACGCCCAGAATAAGGAACAACAAAAAAAACATAAACGAACTCTGTAATGATAGTGAAGTCCATCCCTCAGCGACATCTGCTTTGAAGATGTTAACTGCTAATACATAAAGGCTATATATCACGTTGAGGAGCGCGCCGCCGACAGCTAGCACCGTTAAAAACCTAAGTGGTTCATGCGAGGACAAAAGTAGCATACGTACTGCGCGGTAGCTTGCTGAGACATAGCTGCGGTCAATAGGTTTGCCGCTGCGGTTAGTTCGCTGTAAGGCAGACCCGCAAACGCACTCATCACCCGGAACAGGCTGTAACGCTCGCGGTTGTCTAAAAATGAATTGAGCGCCCGCCGCGACATGAGCCGAAACATAGATGCTAAAACAGGCAACTCGTTTTTAGTGACCGTTGAATAGAGCTTGTAAAAAAGCCGCGCTAGTCGGTAATAAATACTTTTGGGTACAGGGTCATTTTGACGTGCGCGTGTGCAATTCCGCAGGTGGGTCGTAGTTAGCATCTAAGGTAATGACCACATCGCCAATGGCTTGTTCCAAACCAACCACAAACGCACTTTCTTGATTCAAATGACGTATGAGGCAGTAGAGTTGAATGTTGCTAAGCTCATCTTGCAAGTGTTCGACTACGGCAACGGTGTGGTCGCTCGAGCCATTGTCTACAATTACAATCTCAAAGTCTTTGAAACGCGTCGCTAAACTTGCATGGACTTCGCGCAGGTAGGTCTCGAGCCAAGTTTCAGCGTTGTAAACAGCACTGACAACAGAGACCAACAAGCTGGATTTAGCAGGTGTTGAAGCTGTGTTTGCTGCCGCCTCCACTGCTGCCGTCGGTGGACTTGCAGCCACATCTGGCACGCGTGTGCTGATGGGCTCTGGTGATGCTTCTGAAGTGGTAGACGTCAGCTTAGAGGTTGCCATGAACGACCTCCTCAGGTGAGTTGGCATGATGGGGTGTTTGAGAAGTAGGGGATGTACTCGTATTTTTGTTAGTAGGGGTTTGCTCGAGCTTATGAGCTGCTAGATGGGCATCAATTGCTGCGTGCGCGTCATAAATATTATCTAGCTTAGACCCCAAAATAGACAGCACCCTAGGCGACGCGGGATCAACCTCAAACAAAATTGGCCGGCCGTCATCACCTTCGTTTTTTTGCAGCACGGTTTTAATTTCAAACAGGGAATCTTTGTAAGTGGCGTCGGCAATGTCTGGCACAAACCGGGCAACGTCGTGGAGCATGTAAGTGCCGTTACTGGCAACATTGAGACCGTCAAACAGATTGTAGGGGTTAGGAGGCGCTTGGCCAGGCCGCTCGCTGACGTTGGTATGCGGTGTGTAACGCACATGGGTAAGCGTATTTAAGTTCCTATCTGGAAAAGGCATAAAAGAAAAGAATGGCCCATCCATGACAGTCACCGATAGATTTTTGAGGGGTTCGGGAAGTTCAACAAGGGCGAGCTCAGTGAGTTCGTGTTTGAGCTTTTGGCGGCTTTGGAATAAGCCCGGAATGCTGTTAAGCCCAGCATAAGTGCAGTTGATGACGACATCGGCACGGGTGTCTAATTCACCTTGGGCAGATGCTAGTTGGAGGGTGACGTGCTCCGCTGTGGTGTGAACGGTTGTGACAGTGGTCTCGAGCATCACCTGAACACCCTGCTCAGCTAAGCGTGAGGTGAGTAGCG
>CAZMCW010000572.1:513-2381 GCA_964564405.1 uncultured bacterium | reverse complement strand
TAGCTGAGAGGGTGTAGCGGTCGTCTTCAGTAGACCTGGTATAGCGTGCGCCTAAAGTGCCCGAAAAAAACAGATCGTCTGACGTGCTTGCGTCAAGTCCTGTTGTGCTCTCTGTTAAAAAAACCTTGTCGCTGCTGCCCTCGAGCACGGCCTCACCATACACGGTTACATCCGCAATTTCGCCGGTGGCCGTAGCCATCACTGCCCAGGGTGCGTCGTAACGGTACACGCTGCCGACAGTAATTTCATAACCTTGGAACAAAAACTCATACAATCCAGCAACACCAATGTTGTCATCACTTTCAAAGTCATCTGTCAGCAAATAGCCAGTCAAGTTGTTCACGCCTAACGGCAGTTGCGCTTTGACGGCAACTGGCCCAGCTAGTTCAGCGCCGGTATCTTCTGGGTCAATGCGTTCTAGGTTAATGAGGTTAGCGGGGCTAAAAAACACGCCCACACCCCAGTTAATGGTTTGTTTGCCCGCACGAATAAACACGATGTTGTCAATGTCTACGTCGGCAAAGGCTTCGCGCAGGTCGAACTCGAGGTCGTCTTCAGTACTATAGATAATGTCGCCTTTGACCAGCGCACGAAAATCACTATCTGGCCGCGCGTCTAGAAAAAGCCGCGCGTTGAGGTCAACCAAACCGCTATCAACGGTATCTTGATCATCATCTGGATTCAGCAGCACTTGAAATTCAGCACTCATGTCGATGCTGCCGCCAATCGTGACGGTTTCACTGGTCAGCAAGTCCTCCGCTGGGTTAGCGTTTGGGTCTTCTTCAACGTCGCTAATGAAACTGCTCCCGCCTTGAAAGATGGCATCATCACCTGTAGGCGTATCAGTACTTTCTGCTTCCTCACTATTTTCTTGACTGCCTCCAAACAGCGCGTCGTCTAAGTTCGTCTGGCTCCATCCAACATTCACTAACAAGCACATCAGCAAGGTAAGAAACTGGATGGAACGTTGATAACACCTAAACATTAGCGGTTCACACGTTCAACGTAGGCTTTGGTGAAGACGTTGTTGGGAATTTCTGCGGTGGAGATGTTCTCGAGCGTTAATTGGGTTGACTTACCTTCAACCAGGGCATCAACATAAAGTTGCTGGTCAGCGATGTAACTTTCACCAGCCCTGGCATAACTTGGAAAATAAGAGGTGCGCAAAAGCCGCTGGTTGAGGCTGTAGTCTTCACTTTTGAGGATCAGATTAGGGTCCCTAGACACCCAAATTTTGCGGTAAGGATAGGTAACTTCGTCGTTGGTGGCTTCTAGCTCCAAAATCCATACGTCAAAACTGCCTAGGGTGCCTTCCTCGAGTGATACAACGTCATAATCTCTGGATAGATCAGGTGCTTCAAAGTCTGAATTGCGTGCGTCTGTACCACCAAAGCTTTCACTGAGCGAGGTGTAGCTAAACTGGCGGCTTTCTGGGTCGTAAAACCACAGACCATCCTCAATGTTCAAGTAACCTTGCCCGAGTTGCACTTCGGGGCGTTCGAAAAGCATCAAGAACTTGTCATCAACGTCGCGCCGGAACATGCGGACGGTAAAAAGCTCGTCACCTTCGTTGGGGTCTTGTTCTTCCATGGTCATGGTGGCAGTTAGATCTGTTGGGAAAAGGTTGTTGGTGTCGATATTTTGCAGGATGGTTTCGTAGTCATCAGGTACTTGTGCGTGTGCGCTTAGCAGGCTAACGGTTAAGAGGCTTATGGCTAGGGTGCGTAAGGTAAATTTCATGCTGTGTCTCCTTGAGTATCAGATTGAGGAATGTCAGGTTGAGAATGTCAGATTGGGCTAGCAACATCAGGTTGATGTCATCGTAAAAGGCTTTGAAGCGTTAACTTCATTTGATGAAGCTGATTGAG
>CAZMCW010000572.1:0-503 GCA_964564405.1 uncultured bacterium | reverse complement strand
GTTAGTTGGCGCTTAGCCTGTGCGGAGTGCTTCGGCAGGTTGAAGCTGGGCGGCGGCTCGAGCTGGCAAATATACAGCCGCCGCACTCATGCCGCAAATTAGCAAGATGTTGCGCAAGGTCGCTAACGTAGGCAAGATAAAACGCATGTGTCCTTGATTTAAAAACAAACTAAACGCGCTTGTGGTACCAAAGTTGATGCCGCTCATCAGCAACATGGCTAGACCAGCTAGCAGTAATCCCAGCAGCGCGCACCGCTAGCAGCCACGAGGAGTGCTTCCCACACAAAAATATTGCGAATGCCAGCTTTGTGAACGCCAATAGCGCGCATAATGCCAATTTCTGCCGTGCGTTCAATCATGACCATGCGGTAGGAGTTGGTCACGCCCACCATAATGATCACAATGATGACGATAAAAATAATCAAGCCAATTTGATTGATGATGTCAACTAGCGCGTTGATGTTGTCGAGGTTGTCATTTAAGTTGGTAACCTCAAACTTAGT
>CAZMCW010000571.1:0-2385 GCA_964564405.1 uncultured bacterium | reverse complement strand
TTGGTTGTAAAGTGAGAAGATGCTGACTAAAACAATAACGATAACAACAAGCATCAAAATGCCAGCTGACGTATTCATTGAAGACGCATCCGCTGTCTTCCTGATCTATGGACAAAGCATGATGAAGTAATATAGGTGGCCATAACGTATCAACTTATATTATTGCGACATGTTGAGCATTTAGATGTCTTGTAACTCGCTGTGCGGTTTGGCATCCCCAAAAATGTAGAGCATGGTGCCTTCTGGCGTGACGTAGTTGTAGGCTAGGCCGTCTTTCACAAGTGCCTCGAGCCCCTGCTTGGCGTCGTTAGTTGTAATGTCTGGGTGCAGCGCGGCATCATACACAGTTAGTTTGCCGCCGTTATCGCGGGCTAGCTCGAGAATTGTTTGCACAGTTGCATCCTGGCGGGCGCGGTTACTATTACGCTGGGCTAACCAAAAATTGTGCCGTACTAGCAAATAGCCACAAAACGCACAAGCTGCAAAAAAGAGCGTGACACCAATGCCAATCGCCCTATCTTCTGACTCTTGGAAGGTTTGCGCCAAAGACATTAACGCTAACGGTACGTTGGTAACCAACAAAAGGATTCCTAGTGTTCCCAAGACGTGGCGGAGGATCTTTTTCATGGTGCCCTTACAATGCCCAGTTGAAAAACGCCTTGTTCAAGTGGATGAGATTGTTTGTGAGACACGCAAAGCATCACACTGAATGGTAGCACAAAATGGGCATTTACAATTTAGAGTTAGCTGAGGCTATCCGCAAAGGTACGCCACGCGGCTACGGCCTCGAGAGTAAGAGCATCATCACCCAAAGCTGAGGTGGTTGCCGCTAAAAACTGGCTGATGGCCTCACACTGAGCTGCCGAAAATTCATAACGCCTTGCAATGTTGGCTGGCTGAGAGTTGCGTTGTGAGGTTTGCGGTTCGTGCAATAGGTGAAACTGGCAGGTGTCAATGAGGAGATTGCCCCGCACATCATTAGCTTCTAAAGCGCGTAATCCGCAACACATAAACGCGGGTAAGTAGTAGCGAAAGCCGCGTGCATCCAAAAAACTAAGGGCAGATTCACAGTGCCAGATGGTCTCACAAGGAACGTCCTGCCAGTGAGTATCGGTGTCTTTGGCTCGAGCAGCTTGCTGAACAGCTAGGGGTCGATAGTTATCTATCGTCATAGCTTCATGTAGGCTGATGCCATCACCTCTGCGAACATCTACAAAGGCGTTGTGTATTGCTTCTATAAGCGTGTAAAACGTGTTATTCATCATGCAATATTGGCTGCTGCCATTAGTAACAAGCGTGTTGAACATGTCATCCGCCAAGTCATTATCGTGTAAGGCCGTCAGCAAAAAGGGTGTGACGTTATGAAATGCGGGTGTTAACGCTGCGTGTCAAGGTAGCATACGCCATGCTCATTTACGGTAAACAAGCGGTGCTCGAGGCCCTACAAGATGGCAACGTGGAGCGGGTTTTGCTCGCTAAGGGTCTGCATCCACAGACAGTTCAAGAAGTTGAGAAGCTAGCTGCAACTAAAGGTGTTGAAGTTGACCAGGTGCCGCGCATCAAAATTGACCAAGCAGCAGGCACAACCCGGCATCAAGGTGTAGCGGCAGAAATCCCTGACCTAAAATATAGCGAGCCAGACGCACCTTTTGCTCGCGCGCAGGAACGTGGCGAGCAACTCTTACTGGTGCTGCTCGACCAAATCACCGACCCGCGCAACTACGGCGCAATTATTCGCAGTGCGGAGGTCTTGGGCGCACATGGGGTGATTACCGAAGAACGCCGCAGTGCACCCCTTTCAGGTGTGGTTGCTAAAACGGCGGCAGGCGCAAGCAGCCATTTACCTTTGGTACAAGTCAAAAATCTACCACGCTACATTGATGAGCTTAAAAAGCGTAATGTCTGGGTTTATGGGGCAGATGGTGCTGCTTACAGTGCGCCCAGTGATATTGATTGGGATAGAGATGTGGCGTTGGTGATTGGTTCAGAAGGGTCTGGGATGAGGCGGCTAGTGCGCGATAAATGTGACGAACTAGTGGCCATTCCCATGAGCGGCAAGGTGGAATCTTTGAATGCTTCGGTGGCGGCGGGGATTTTGCTGTATGCAGTGATGACATCAAGATAAAGAAGATGAGGTGAGGTCATCAAGATGATGCTAGGTGGATGAGCAAGTGCTCGAGCTGTTACAGCTTGCTGATGTTTCATGTTGCTGATGTGTCATGAGGTATGCCGGTATGAGAAAGGGTGAAAGGGGGAAGGGGAGAAAGGGAGATTGCATTAGAGGCTAGATGTAAGTACCTCCTATCTGGAAACCGCCGTTTTCGTGACATGCGTTTAGCGGTTAAGGATAGGTGCTGCTGAGTTTAATAAGTATTGCTTTTCAAC
>CAZMCW010000570.1:1771-2400 GCA_964564405.1 uncultured bacterium | reverse complement strand
CGCTGCAAGCGGCTTAATATCCAGCGGTCGGGCAGAGTTTCGGGTTGCGCGTGCGCGTCAGCCTCTAAATTGATGCCATCACCCAGATACATCATGGCAAAGCGGGCGGCGTTCCAGAGTTTGTTGTTGAAGTTACGCCCCATCTCCACGCGGCGGCCGTCCCAGCGGATGTCTTGCCCGCCAGTACTCGCGTAGGTCATGGCAAAGCGGAGGGCGTCGGCACCAAATTCAGCGATAACCTCGAGCGGATCCACCCCATTGCCTTTGGACTTGCTCATTTTCTGGCCCTGCTCGTCTAACACAAGCCCGTGCAAAAGCACGTCACTAAAAGGCTTTTCACCTGTAAATTGATAGCCAGCCATCTCCATGCGGGCTACCCAAAAAAAGATGATGTCGTAACCGGTCACCAGCACAGAGGTTGGGTAAAACTTTTTAAAATAAGGGTCGTCTGTATTTGGCCACCCCAACGTTGAGAACGGCCACAAATTGGAGCTAAACCAGGTGTCAAACACGTCTGGGTCTTGGGTTAGTTCTAAGTGGGCATAACGCGGGTCGTCATCACAGTCGAGGTCGGGATTGTCCATGTCTGGCACGTAGATGTTACCTTCTGAGTCGTACCACACAGGAAT
>CAZMCW010000570.1:0-1761 GCA_964564405.1 uncultured bacterium | reverse complement strand
AGTTGCCGAGACACGTTCCAGTGCCGCAAGTTGGCGAGCCAGTCGCGGTTTACTTTACCGTAGCGCTCGGGGTGGACTTGAATGTCTTTACTGTCGAGTCCCTCGAGCACCCGCTCGGCAATCGCATCGGTATTGATAAACCACTGCTCACTCAAAATGGGTTCTACCGGTTCTTTGGTGCGCTGCGACAGACCAAGCGGCACCGTGTAATCTTGGGTGTTGACCAATGTGCCTTCTTCAGCAAGTGCGGCTTCAACAACATCACGTGCTTCAAAGCGGTCAAGTCCTTGGAACTGTGCTGGCACTAAATCACTTGTAAGCTTAGCGTTGAGGTCAATGACACTGGGGCGTTCTAAGTTGTGACGCTCGCCAATTTCAAAGTCAGTTGGGTCGTGCGCAGGCGTAATTTTAAGTGCGCCCGTGCCAAAATCCATCTCCACGGCTTCATCCGTAATAATGGGAATAAACCTGTCTGTAAGCGGAATACGTACTTGCTTACCCACAAAGTCACGAAAGCGTTCGTCGTCTGGGTGAACGGCAACGGCTTGATCGGCAAAAATGGTTTCTGGGCGCACGGTAGCAATGCGAATCTCGGTACTGCCATCTGCTAGTGGGTAGCGCAAGGTGTAAAGCTTGCCGGGGCGTTCTTCACGGTCAACTTCTAGGTCAGAAAGGGTGGTCTGGCTGACCGGATCCCAGTTGACAATGCGCTCCCCTTTGTAGGCGAGGCCGTCGTGGTAGAGCTTCACAAACTGATGCCGCACCGCTTGCGACAAGCCCACGTCCATTGTAAAACGCGTGCGTGACCAGTCTGCGGACGCACCAAGGCGTTGTAACTGCCCCAAAATAATGCCGCCGTATTGTTCTTTCCATTCCCAGACACGCTTCAAAAAGCCTTCACGCCCAAGGTCGTAGCGCGTGACGCCCTCATTGGCCAGCATCCGCTCAACTTGCACTTGTGTGGTGATGCCCGCGTGGTCCATGCCCGGTTGATACAGTGCCTCAAAGCCTTTCATCCGCTTGTAGCGGGTGAGTGTATCAATAATTGTGTTGTCAAACGCGTGACCCAAGTGCAAGTTGCCATTGACGTTGGGTGGGGGAATCACAATACAAAAAGCAGGTTTGTCCGAGTGAGGATCAACGGTAAAAGGCTCATCAACCCAGCGTTTTACCCAGCGGTCTTCAACCTCAAAGGGGTTGTACTGCTTAGCTAACTCACGTTGGTTTGATTGTAAAGGTGATGAAGATGTGGTCTCGATCGTTTTTGGGGTGTCCATGCCTGCCTCCGGATGCACTAAGTCTCACAAAGTTACGTGATGACGTAATTTAAATGCATACGGACGAGGCTAATCCCGCGGTACCACCGTATTTCGATGTCAACGCATTGAACGTAAACAACGCACTTCATTACATCAGCTAACGGGCTGACTGCCGAGAGGTCTAGTAGGTGCATTTAATACACTGTTCTTCTCTAAGGTGGCATCCACAAACTTTGGATGTTCGCTAGATGTTCACCACAGGCGACCTTCACCGCGTTCCCATCTGCTTGCGCTTTCAGCCTGTGACGCAACACTCTCTAGTAGGGTAGAGGCGGTTACTCCTCCTGTTGGTGGTGAGTATAGCAAATCTTTGCGGTTAGTGTGACGTTTGATAGCAATTCTCAGATTTTGGAGGAGAACATGTACAACGACCGTAGCTATCAGAATTAATACACTTACTCCTAAGTACACGACAAAACGTCCAAAGCCTGTTGTAGGAGAG
>CAZMCW010000569.1:0-2409 GCA_964564405.1 uncultured bacterium | reverse complement strand
GCAGTAAAGCGGTCACAAATTTAGCGTGCAGTGTGTTGTCGGTAGTGCTCACATTTCCAGGCATGCTGTCTTGCAACAGATCGTTTAAGATAATAAGGGTAGGTTGATCTGCAATAGTTTTGGCGAGCGCATTTAGATACTCTTGCGTAGGTAGAGGGTTAGTGCTATCTAAGGCGCTTAAACTTGCTGTTGAACCCACGATTGAACCAACCATATGCGCGAGACTTTTAGCAACCAAATTAACATCACCAAACGCTTGTAACCAGTAGACACCCCCCGTAAAGTAGCTCTGTTGACGGGCTTCAAGGGCGTACTCGAGCGCTAAACGGCTTTTACCTACACCTTTGGGGCCAAGTAACGTCATAAGCCTGTGGTGGGGCGCTTCAAAGTGTTGCCGCATGGCGCTAAGTTCACTTTGCCGCCCGGCGAACTGATCGTGAGGCTCTGGCAAGTTGTTGGGCAAATAGCCACTGGCGTTTAACTTGAGTGGCGTTGCAGTTTGAGGCCGCTCGAGCGCGTCAGGATAAGGCACATCACTCTCTTGAAATGCGCTGTCAGTATTTGTTTGAGGGCTGTACAAAAAGCGCCGCCGAGGGTCAGCTTGTAAGTGCTCGAGGTCAACCAGCAACATATCGGCTGTCTTGTAACGGTCAGCTAGTTTTTTGGCAAGTAAATTGTTGAGTATATCTTGCAACCCAGCCGGCCCATCTGGACGCACGTTGCGAATAGGCGGTGGTTGGTAATTTTGAATTTTGGAAAGCGTAACTCCAAGGTCTCTGGAGGCAAACGGCGCACGGCCGGTAAGCATTTCATAAAAGGTTGCTCCAACCGACCAAAGATCACCTTGCATACTTAGTGGATCACCCCGAACTTGTTCTGGCGGCATGTAAGCTAGCGTGCCGGTAAACCCACCACTGAGCGTTAAGCCTTTAAGACCTTCTTTACGAGACACGCCAAAGTCCAAAATTTTAACCGTGTTATCTTCGGTGATAAAAATATTGGTGGGTTTAATATCGCGGTGAATAATTCGTTTGCGGTGAATATAAGCAAGTCCGTGGGCAATTTGCACTGCATAGTTGATGGCAGTGTCCAGCTCGAGCCAACCGTCCCGGCTGAGCTGTAACGCCAAGCTTTCGCCAGGATAATAATCCATGACTAAAACCATCATGTCGTCAATCTCTTCAAGGCCATAGGTTTGCACAACATTAGGATGGTCAAGGGTTTGAGCAATGTGTGTTTCTAAGCGCAAGCGGTTGGTGGCAGCGGCATCTTGCTCGTCTACATCAAGCAGCATTTTGAGGGCAACCCGTTTACGCCGCCGCGTATCTGTAGCTAGGTATACCGTACTCATCGTACTTTGATGCAGTTTTTTGTCGATGCGGTAGTGAAGAATACGTTTAGGAATCACAGAAGTTGCTCTCATAAGATGACAAAGGCATCTTTATTTTAACGCGATTAGGTGACACGTGCCTAGTTATATTCACTTTGGATACTGCAACCACATTTTTATCAAAAGTCTTGCTAGCTGTCCAAGCTTTTCAAAATCAACATTTAACCGTCACGATAAGCCGAGCTAGAGGTTAAACTGCTTTTGTGCGTGTCATCAGTTTAAACCTTAATGGCTATCGGGCCGCTGTCAAGAAGGGCTTGCTCGAGTTTCTCGAAACTCAACACGCCGACATCATCTGTTTTCAAGAACTCAAAGCCGACCTGAGCAGTTTACCTGCGTCTGTCATGGACTATCACACGCTGTGGCACCCAGCTGAGCGCAAAGGCTATAGCGGCGTAGGGTTACTGCTCAAACAAAAACCGGATGCTGTTCATGTTGGCATGGGCGTAAAGATTTATGACTGCGAAGGACGGGTTTTGCGTGCTGACTTCAATACACCCTCGGGTGAGCTAAGTATCGTGAGTGTTTACGTACCGTCAGGTAGTAGCGGCGACCTGCGGCAAGCGTTTAAGATGCGCTTTTTAAAAGCATTGAAACGCTACCTTAAAACCTTACTAGCAGAAGGTCGCAAGGTCATTGTCTGCGGCGACTACAACATCGCCCACCAAAAAATTGACCTTAAAAACTGGCAGTCCAACCAAAAAACAAGTGGCTTTTTGCCTGAAGAACGCAGTTCGTTAGATAGTGCGCTCAAGTTGGGGTTGCGGGATGCCTACCGCGAGCATATTGGTCCAGATACGGCCAGTTATTCGTGGTGGTCGTTGCGGTCAGGGGCTCGAGCCCGCAACGTGGGATGGCGTTTGGATTATCAGCTTGCCTCGCCTGAATTAGCTGCTGCGGTCTCTTTTGCAGAAATTCCTATGGAGCCTGTGTTTTCAGATCATGCGCCAGTGGTAATTGAGTATGATACCCTTTCCGGTTATTTTGGTAACAAAGTAACCCGAGCGGAGCGAGCAGAA
>CAZMCW010000568.1:0-2411 GCA_964564405.1 uncultured bacterium | reverse complement strand
TTGGGGCAATGTAGCCAGCGAACTCCACTGGTTTAAGCCTTGGGACAAAGTGATGGAATGGGACGAACCCTTTGTGAAGTGGTTTGTGGGCGGACAAACGAACCTCGCCTACAACTGCATCGACCGTCACCTAGATTCGTGGCGGCGCAACAAAGCGGCCATCATCTGGGAAGGTGAACCTGGCGACCAACGCGTACTAACCTACCAAGACCTGCACCGCGAAGTGTCTAAATTTGCCAACGTGCTCAAAAAGCGCGGCGTTGGCAAAGGTGACCGCGTCGCCATCTACATGCCGATGATTCCCGAAGCAGCCATCGCCATGTTAGCGTGTGCCCGTATTGGCGCGCCTCACTCAGTGGTCTTTGGTGGCTTTAGCGCCCAAGCGCTAGCAGATCGTATTAACGATGCAGACGCTAAACTGGTCATCACCGCAGATGGCGGCTACCGGCGCGGCAGCGTGTTCCCCCTCAAACCGCAAGTCGATGATGCCCTTAAAGCTTGCCCTGGTGTGAGCAATGTGATTGTAGTTAAACGCGGCGACAACGACATCCACATGGAAGCTGGGCGCGACCACTGGTATCACGAATTAATGCAGTTTGCCTCAACAGATTGCCCAGCTGAACCTATGGACGCTGAAGATCCCTTGTTCATCCTTTATACTTCTGGCTCAACGGGTACACCCAAAGGTGTGTTGCACAGCACGGGCGGCTATCAAACCTATACCTATTTGACGACGAAATACGTGTTTGACCTCAAAGAAGAAGATGTCTACTGGTGTACTGCCGACGTGGGCTGGATTACTGGGCACTCGTATATTGTGTACGGGCCGCTGGCTAACGGGGCAACCTGCGTGATGTACGAAGGCGCGCCCAATTACCCTGAATCTGACCGCTTTTGGGAAATTGTTGATAAGTACCGCGTGACTATTTTTTACACGGCACCCACTGCCATTCGTGCGTTCATGAAGTGGGGTGAGCAGTGGATTGACAAGCATGAACTCAGCAGCCTCCGCTTGCTCGGAACCGTCGGTGAGCCCATCAACCCGGAAGCGTGGATGTGGTACCGGCGGGTGATTGGTCAAGACCGCTGCCCGATTATTGACACTTGGTGGCAAACCGAAACTGGCGGCGTCATGATTACCACCTTGCCCGGCGTGCACGACGCCAAACCCGGTTCTGCAGGGATTCCATTTTTTGGCATCGAACCCGCTGTGGTCGATGTTGATGGCAACGAGCAAGAGGCGAACAGCGGTGGTTATTTGGTCGTTAAACGTCCGTGGCCGAGCATGTTACGAACAGTTTACGGTGATGACGACCGCTACCGCGCACAGTATTGGTCGGAAATTCCCCATGTGTATTTTGCAGGGGACGGCTCGAGACGCGACCCAGACGGCTACTTTTGGATCATGGGTCGGGTCGATGACGTGGTGAATGTATCCGGTCACCGCCTTGGCACCATGGAGATTGAGTCGGCGCTTGTTTCCCACGAAACCGTTGCTGAGGCTGCTGTGGTGGGCCGTCCAGATGAAATTAAAGGTCAAGCGATTGTTGCCTTTGTGACGCTCGAGGGCGGCCGCACGGGTGGCGATAACTTGCGCCAAGAACTTCGCGATCACGTCTCCAAAGAAATTGGCGCTATTGCCAAACCTGCTGAAATTCGCTTTGCAGACGCCTTACCCAAAACCCGCAGCGGTAAGATCATGCGCCGTCTACTACGCAATATTGCCGCTGGTGAAGAAACCACCGGTGATACCAGCACGCTCGAGGACCGCAGCGTCGTCGAAAAACTCATGCGCGCTGAAGGTTAGCCTCATCCTGTAACTTCAATTCAAAAGACACATTTGACCTCTCCTAAATGCTCAGGAGAGGTTTTCTTGTGGCATGTTGACGCCATCATCCACAAATAATTTAATGTGATACCCTTTCCGGTTATTTTGGTAACAAAGTAACCCGAGCAGAGCGAGCAGAAACCAATACCAAGTTCGACTGGAACGTGATGAACCCTACTGGAGTTTATCGCGTGTTTTGTCGGACTTGGTATGAGATAGAACACTTTAGTGCTGTACTCTATGGCTTCTTCGATCAATTCCCTTAAGCTTGACTAACCTCTTACACGTCCATCAGAGTTAGTAGCTTACTTACTAACAACTGGTGATAGCCATACGTAAACGCTAATATCAATGTATCCCAGCAATTCGAGATCAAGATGAAAAGCACGTCCTAGATGTAACGGAAATTCATAAAAATCAAATTGCCTTGATGAGTTTGCGTTCCAGACGTATTAGCAATTAGCTCATCTCGAATTGCTGAATGTATCCAACAAACCTTGACAAACATCGCGTAAACTGACATGTTGGCCTAAGTACACGACAATTTTGCAATAGCGAGTTCTCCAGTCACAATGTTTATTGG
>CAZMCW010000567.1:0-2425 GCA_964564405.1 uncultured bacterium | reverse complement strand
ACCTCAGGGTGCAGAAGGGCACACAGGCATTTACGAAAATCTTCACGCTGCCATTACCGAGGGTGCGCCGCTGGTTGCTGACGGCGCACAGGGACGCATGTCGTTAGAACTTGCCAACGCCATGTTGTACTCGAGCCTCACCGGAGAAACCATCGACCTCCCGCTTGATCGTGCCGCTTACAAAGCCATGTTAGACGAGCTCATTGCGGGCACGCGGCAGTTATGAGTCAACAGTTATGAGCCAACAGTCATGAGGCAACCATCATGAGCAAGCACTATGGTGTTGCTATTTTAGGCACAGGCATGGTGGCGGATTACCACCGTCAAGCAGTGGAGGCTCAAGATAACGCGCAGCTAGTTGCAGTTTCTCATCATAATCCCGATAACTTTGCTGATATTAGCACGCGTTTTGGCGTGCCTTGTTTAAGTTACGGCGATGTGCTTCAACGTGATGATGTTGATGTCGTCTGTATTTGCACGCCTAGTGGCCAGCACGCTGAGCAAACCATCCAAGCTGCCAAAGCAGGCAAACATGTCCTGGTCGAGAAGCCGATGGCCCTTACGTTGGAAGATGCCGACGCCATGGTTGCTGCCTGTGATAGCGCAGACGTCAGCTTAGGCGTAGCCCTGCAGCGCCGTGCTGAACCGCTCTTCCAACAGATCAAAGCGGCCACCAGCGCTGGCGACTTAGGCGACCTCACCTTAGGCATTGTCACCATTCCCTACGTTCGTGATGACGCTTACTACGCCCAAGCGGGCTGGCGCGGCACGTGGGCACTCGACGGCGGCGGCGTACTTATGAATCAAGGCATTCACTTGGTGGATTTGCTCGTTTGGTTGATGGGCGACCCTATATCTGTGCAAGCGTATGCAGATACGCTGCACCGCAAGGTTGAAGTTGAGGATACGCTGGCAGCTACACTTAAATTTGCAAATGGTTCCCTTGCTACCATCACGGCCACCACCACTGCTGCACCTGGGTTTGCTCACCGGCTCGAGGTTTACGGCACGCACGGAGGCATTCAAGTTGTCGGCGAAAGCGTGAGCGCGTGGGGACTCGCGGCAGGCAGTCCTTCACGTATCTCCCCTATTCAACCGAAAGCGGATACTGAAGCAGGTTCAGGCGGTGACCCCAGAGGCATCAAACCCAGCGGACATATTCAAGTCTTGCGCGAGCTACTCACCAGCATTGACGCAGGCAAGCCGCCAAGTATCGACGGGCACGAGGGCAAACGCAGCCTCAGAACTATTTTGGACATTTACGCAGCGGCTGGACTCAACAAGCAAGGAGGACATGATGGCAAGTGACGGTATGACTTACGCGCCCAAAGGCAAACCCAACCCGGTTGTGGAGGCTGGCGAGTTTCCATTTGCGGCTGCCTGCTTAGATCATGGGCATATTTACGGTATGTGCAACGGCCTCACCGAAGCGGGTGCCAACCTTAAATGGGTTTTTGACCCTGATGAGGCTAAAGTGAACGCCTTTCACAAAAGTTTTCCAAGTGTGCAAGTGGCGACATCTTTAGAACAAATCTTGGACGACCCAGACATTAAGCTTGTTGCTGCTGCTGCTATTCCCAATCAGCGCGGACCACTTGGTGAACAAGTCATGCGTTCAGGTAAAGATTACTTTACGGATAAAACACCCTTTACAACGCTGGCACAGCTCGAGTCCGCCCAACAAACCGTCACCCAAACAGGTCAAAAGTACATGGTCTACTACAGCGAACGCCTCCATGTAGAGTGTGCTATGTTTGCAGGCGACCTCATTAAAGATGATGTCATTGGACAAGTTATCAATGTCATCGGTACGGGACCCCACCGCCTAGGTAAAGCGGGCCGCCCCGACTGGTTTTTTAACAAAGAACAGTATGGCGGCATCCTTTGTGATATTGGCAGTCACCAAATTGAGCAATTTTTGTTCTTCTCTGATGCCACTGATGCTACCGTCACTCATGCACACGTTGCCAACTTCAACAACGCGGACACACCTGAACTAGAAGACTTTGGCGAGGCGAATTTGCTAGCAGGTAACGGCGCAACTAATTACTTCCGAGTAGATTGGTTTACCCCAGATGGTCTGCCTACTTGGGGCGATGGGCGCACGTTTATTTTAGGCACCAAGGGCTACATCGAACTTCGCAAATACGTCAACGTTGGCACAACGCCCAGCAAAGATCATCTATTTCTGGTCACGCAGGAGGGTGAACAGCACATGGAACTCGAGGGCAAGGTAGGCTTTCCTTTTTTTGGTGAGTTAATTCTGGACTGCCTCAACCGAACCGAAACCGCTATGACCCAAGCCCATGCGTTTAAGGCGGCTGAACTCTGCCTCAAAGCGCAAGCATTTGCTGATACAAAGGAGTAAGCTATGAAACTTGGTGTATTTACCGTCATGCTACCCGACTTAAGCCCAGAAGATGCA
>CAZMCW010000566.1:0-2437 GCA_964564405.1 uncultured bacterium | reverse complement strand
GCGGATGAGTCCTGGCGCGAGGGTGTTCACGCGAATCCCGTGGGCGGCGTAACTACTTGCCATGGCGTTGCTAAGTCCAATGATGGCACCTTTGGATGCCGCGTACGCGTGGGTGCCAAAGTGCTCGGCGTTGGGTGCGTAGGCCACAACGGAAGATGTATTGATGATGCTGCCACGCCCCCGTGCAAGCATGTGCTTCACGACCTCACGGCAAACCATAAAGGTTGTTTTGACGTTGACCGTCATGGCAACATCAAACCCTTCATCAGTCGCTTCGTGGACGAGGCCATCACCAAAACGCCGCGCGGAAATGCCGACGACGTTCATGGCAATGTCTAAATGCCCCAACTGGGTTTGCGCTTCGTGAACCAAACGGCGACACGTGCTGCTGTCAGTGAGGTCGCCCTCGAGCACAACCACCTCAGCTAAATCTTTTTGCAAGGTTTGTAATGCTTCCAACGAACGATCAATGACCGCAACCTTGGCACCCTCATCGCAAAACCGTTTGGCGGCAGCAGCAGCAATCCCCGACGCGCCGGTGATGAGCGCTGTTTTGCCTGTTAGCAAGTTTGTTGATGCCATCACTTACCCGCCATAGACGACTTTGACCCGCTCGCGGTAGTCGTTATAAGCCTCTTCAAACCGAGCTTTGGACGCATCTGCACCCATTTCGTAGCTACTGGCTAGGACCAGTGGCATCTGTCCAGTAGCCGCAAGTTTCTCTGCCACCAAAACTTTGAGGCAGTTCACCACAGCGGTGTTGCCGATGGTGGAACCAGGGCCCACTTTTACGTCTACGCCGGGAACGTCCACCATCGAGTCACCAGGTAAGGCGCAGTTGTCGATGACGAGGTCGGCCACATCTACCAATTTTTTGCCAGACGAATGTTCACTTGTTAGCACCTCAGCATATTTAGCTGCTAACACGGCAATGACCTTCATACCGCGCGCGTGTGCGCCCAGCGCCATATCGATCACCACGCCCTTATTACCCGAGGTTGAAAAGACCATCATCACGTCGTAGTCGCGAAACACAAAGTTATTGAGGATGGGCTCGGCAAAACCTTCTTGGCGTTCAATCCACATGGCTTGACGTTGCCCGTTAGCACCGACCACTTGGGTGTGGTTACTGAGCGAAAGTTCGACAATCGGGTGAAAGCCAGGGAAACTGCCATAGCGCGGAAAAATTTCTTCAACCGCCATGCGTGAGTGACCGGAGCCAAACAAGTGAACAAGACCGCCTTGTAGCATGGCGCTCGAGCACCACTCAGCCGCTTGACGAATGGCATCTAATTGTGTGTCCCGAACCCGTTTGAGCATAGCTTCAGCTTGGTCGAGGTAGCTTAGGGCGACATCTGGTGTCGTTGCGTTTGGTGAGGGCATAAACGTGTCCTTCCGAATAGGGTTTAGGAGAAAGGGAGCGTCCATCAGATACTTTGTAGACATCACGGAGTCGTTTTAGGCGATGCCATCAACCTGATCTGGTGACATCTTTTGATCATCATTTCAACTGGTACGTACCAGCTTAGCATAGTCATTATCACCTTAAATGGCAAGCCTTTTTAGCTAATGCCCTCAACTGTATTGCTCACAATGCTGCCATCTTTTAAGAGATATTCTTACGCGCTGTTTGTATTGGCTAATACTAAAGTGATGTTTTGATGTCGCTTTGCGGCATCAAAATCGCTCGTGTTCACGAAGTACAGCGCAGCTCGAGCGTACCCTTAGATAATTCAGACGATGACATTCAAGAGTCAATTTGGTATAAGGCATCTTTAACCGCAAAATCAGCTCGCTCACCTGCAAACGAAACTGTAAACTTGCAGCGATCTGCTCGAGCAAAACGCTCAGCATACTCGACTGGAATACCGCGTTCGTTCATCACCAAGCGTTGGGTGTAAAGCAGTGGCGCATCCACTTGAATACCTAAATGTTGGGCAATATCTTGTGTGGCGCTCACCACCTCCACGCTTTCGTCACCTTGAGTTAAGTGCAGCCGGTAAGTTTGCGTGAGGATGTCATAAAGCGAGTTTTGGAAGTTGTGCTCGAGCAACTTGGGCGTGAGGCTGTAGTTGATGTGGCTGCGCTCGAGCATCAACGCTTGCCCGTCTGCTAGGCGCAAACGGGTAATGACTGCCACCACCGCACCGGGGTTTAAGGCTAGTTTGCGGGAAAGCTGTTCATCTGGCTCAATAAGCTGTTTGTTGATGACGTTTGAGCTTGGTGTTAACCCCGCTTGACGCATATTTTCCGAAAATCCACGCAAACGCCCCAACGACTGTTCCACCTTGGCAGGTGCCACAAACGTACCTTTACCGTGATGTTTGGTGACCCAACCGTCCCGCTCGAGGCTGTCGATGGCTTGCCGCACGGTTGCCCGCGAAATATTTAAGCGTTCGCTAAGTAACCGCTCGGATGGCAAGGCTTCATCTTGCCA
>CAZMCW010000565.1:0-2447 GCA_964564405.1 uncultured bacterium | reverse complement strand
CAAACTCGCCGTGTGGCGCACCTTGACGATTGCAGATTTGAATCCATTCGCTTACAGCAGTATCTGGGTTAGGAAAGGTGTTGAACGTATAGTCACAAATGCGCTCAAAAAGTTTTAGAAGCGTGTCATTTCCTGTAAGACTATAGGCAAGTAACGTGGCATAGACCGTTTCACTGTGTACCCACCAGAGTTTGGTGTCCCAACTAGCTAAAATGGCTTTTTCAAATGCGTTTATAGGTTCTCCTTGTGGAGGTAAGCCATCAGCAGTCACAAACCGCAGTAGACCGCCATGTTGCTGATCCCAGCCTAAGTTGAACATGGTTTCAATCGTTTTAACTGCTTGTTGAATTGTGCCTTCATCTTGGTGCTTGTGCGCTTGTGCCATCACAAACCACATGGATTCAATAGCGTGACCGGGCGTGCAGTGTTGCTCGAGCACAGGTGCATCACATTCACCGATGATTTCGACAAGTCGCCCATCTGCCTGCCGAAATTTGCCCATAATAGTGTGCATGTACTGCGTAGCATGCTGGTCAAGTTCAGCAGCTTCCGGCTGCACTAACGCTTCAGCAGCGCTAGCAAGCTCTTGGGCAACATTGAGCATAATCATCGGGCGTGCGTGAGGGCTGCAGCCTGGAATTGGATAGGGTTCACTACGTATATTGCCCACCTCGAGCCGCTGGCGAATACGCTGGTAAAGCGATAGAGCTTCTTGATAAATAGCAACATCAGCCGTTGCGCTGGCCCACTCAGCAAAGCCCAACACCACAAAACAATCCACAAAAAAGCTGATGTCATGGTCATCAAAATCAGCAAAGAATTTTTTGTCGCCTGTTTCAGTAAGCAGATAGACCGCGTTGCCGTTTTCTAAAAAGGCATGGTCATGCAAAAAGGTATAGGTTTGCTCGCCGAGCGCGTATATGTCCTTGATGTCAGCGTTAACGTGTCCTGCTCGAGCCATCTTCAGCGTGCGTGCAAGCAGCCAAAGCCAACGCCCTTGCGACCATACAAACTTATCTCGGCTCAGCATGGTTGTGCCGTCATTGGAAAAGCAAGTAAACACGCCGCCATGTTTTCGGTCAGCTGCCCGGGTGAGCCAAAAAGGCATGATGACCTGCTCGAGGTGCTGCTTAAAAAATTGCTTATCGTACGTCACAACTGTGAAGCTGCCGCCTGATCAAGAAAGATACGCGCTCGAGGCGTCTGCTGCAAGATACTAGCAGGTACATCTTCAGTAATGGGTCCGTGTAGGGCGAGCTGTACAGCTCGAGCCTTGCGTGCTTCTGGCACCATCACAAGGACACAGGTGGCACTGAGTAACGTAGGAATAGTTAGTGTAAGCGCGTGTGTTGGCACGTCATCGATACTCGGGAAATGCCCTTCACCAACCTGTTGCTGCCGGCTTGCCTCATCAAGTTTGACTTGCTTAATCATCTCAGGGTCAGCAAAGTCAGCATAGGGTGGGTCATTAAAGGCCAAGTGGCCATTTTCACCAATACCCATGCAGCATAGATCTAGAGGATAGGCTTCAAGGAGTGCCGTGTACGCCGACAGCACCTGATGAATGTCCTCACCGTCTCCCTCAATGCCATGAAAGTGCTGGGGTTGCAGCGGGGTTACAAACTCGCGGCTTAGGAAAGCACGAAAACTAGCAGGATGATTAGCCGTAATACCAACATATTCATCTAGGTGAAACACCCGTACACGTGACCAGTCAATACCTTTTTGCTGGCGCAACGCAGCAAAAAACGACAACTGCGAGTTGCCGGTTGCAATGGCAATGTTGGCTTCCCCTCGAGCCTCGAGGGTATCGCGAAGAAACGTAGCAGCATAGGTTGCAGCAGCTTCGCCCATTGCCTGATCGGTAGGCAAGATTTCAAGCTGGGTATTACCTGCATAGGTTGGGGAGTTTTGCATTGTAGTTTCTTGATGCGTTGTTTGTAAGTAGCAATATGCCCTTTGTTTGCTTCATCGCCGCCAGGGCTATTAGCACTTTGCCAGATGGGTGGATCAATACCGCGTTGGGCGAGGTTTTCAATTGCTTGAAGCATCATGAGATTGAGTGCCAACGCGTTGAGGTAGGTGCTGGACGCGCCAACTTGTTGACTCACACCGTCAATACCAACGAGTGCGTCACCCATAGGCACTTTGCAATCAATAACAACGTCGGCAATATCTGCTAGGTTTTGCCCACTTGGGTGGCGGCTAGGATGCTGCTGAGGTAGTTCTTTTTGTAAGCTAACACTGGTGACAGCAATCACCTTACAGTTGCGCCGCTTACCTTCCTCAGCAGCATCAATAGTACACGCGTTGATGCCGTAAGCATTGACCACCACCAAGACATCTTCTGGTTGCACACCGTAGTACTCGAGCACAGCGAGGGCATACCCCGGAGTACGCTCAATACCATTACTGCGCAGCGCCCCATGGGCAAGCAGCACACCCTC
>CAZMCW010000564.1:0-2462 GCA_964564405.1 uncultured bacterium | reverse complement strand
ACTGGAACGTAATGAACTCCGTAGGAGTTTATGATGTGTTTTGTCGGACTTGGTATAACCTTATCACTAGCTCGCACAGCTACAAAGCTAGTGTCCTTGTAGCCTTGCTATGGAGAGAATATGCCTGTCTCAGAAGCCACACTTAGAACTTTAAAAAAGCAGCTGGAGTTCATTTACGGCAATCATCAAGCATTAGCAGACCTCATCAACCTAATTGAAACTACACAACAGCAGCATCCTCAATTAGGTGATGCGCAAGCTGAAACCAACGCCAACGACGTTGTGCTCATCAGTTATGGTGACAGCCTCAAACGAGACGGCGAAGCACCACTCGCCACACTCCATACTTTTGTGTGCGATAACCTGCAAGATGCCGTTAACATCGTCCACTTGTTACCCTTTTTCCCCTACACCTCAGACGACGGTTTTAGCGTGGTGGACTACCTCGAGGTTGACCCGGCACTCGGTACTTGGGAAGATATTGGCGATTTTGCAAATGACACTGACCTCATGTTTGATGCTGTCATCAACCACGTCTCTGCCAGCAGTCCTTACGTGCAAGGCTATTTGGCAGATGACCCTAACTTCACCGATTTTTGTATTGACGTTGATCTCAGCGCCGACACCAGCATGATTGTGCGGCCGCGGACGACGCCGCTCCTTACGCCGTTTGAAAGTGCGAGTGGTACGCGCTATTTGTGGACAACGTTTAGTGCTGATCAGGTGGATTTGAACTACAAAAATCCCAAGGTCTTGCTCGAGGTTGTAAGGGTGTTGCTCGAGTACGCTGTCCGTGGTGCGCGCATCATCCGCTTAGACGCGGTAACTTACCTATGGAAAGAACTTGGCCACCCCAGTGTGCATCACCCCAAAACCCACGCTGTCCTGCAGCTTATCCGCAGCGTGCTAGAAGCTGCTGCCCCCGGCGTGTTGGTCCTCACCGAAACCAACGTGCCCCACGCAGAAAACATCAGCTATTTTGGTGATGGAACTAATGAAGCCCACATGGTCTACAACTTTGCCTTGCCGCCACTTGTCTTGCACACGCTCCTCACGGAGAATGCAGAGGTTTTGACGGCTTGGGCGAAGGACTTAACGACCTCAGCGCAGACTTGCTTTTTTAACTTTTTGTCCTCACACGATGGTATCGGCGTGCGTCCTGTCGAAGACTTATTAACTTCAACAGAGGTTCAACATCTCGCTGATACTGTTCTAGCCAACGGTGGGCATGTGTCGTTTAAGACAAATAGTGATGGTAGCACCAGTCCTTACGAACTCAACATCACTTACTTTGACGCGCTGAATAATCCTAAGGATGACACGCCACTAACTGAACAAGTTGCTCGCTTTAGCGTGGCACACGCCATTATGATGAGTCTTGCTGGGATGCCTGCGATTTATATTCACAGTTTATTAGGCTCCCGTAGTGACCATGCAGGTGTGGCAGAAACTGGGCGTTACCGTAGTATTAACCGCGAAAAATTAGCTGTAGATGCTGTTTTGAACGAGCTAAATGATGGCTCGAGCTTGCGCAGTCAAGTACTTACCAGCCTCAGCGAACTACTGAAGGTACGCCGTGAGCATTCTGCATTTCATCCCCAAGCAGCCCAGCAAGTGCTCAACATCTCACCACAGGTGTTTGCGCTTGTACGTGGACAGAGTGATGCACAGGTGGTCTGTTTACACAACATCAGCTCCCAAAAAATTAGTATTCCTTGGCAAGCACTCAACTTAGACGCGCACTCTGTCCATAACTTGCTAGGTGAGGTTCATCACGCTGATGGCAAGTTATTGCTCGAGCCTTCTGAGGTTTGTTGGTTAAAGATCAAGTGAAAAAGATGTTGTGAACCTCGTCAAAGCACGTTTATTGATACGCTTGTATCAGGCCACCACCAATTTCATCAGCTACAATGTTCATTAGCTAGCGTGTAGAGCAAGCTAGCTTGTGAGAGGGTACCGCGATATGGAGACGCTAAAAGTTGATGCAATCATTGACCAGAATGGACGCTTGCGTCTTGACGTTTCAACAACACTACCTGCTGGCGGTGTTGAGGTCATTATTGTCCTAAACCATCAGCAAGCTTTCAATGAGTCAACTAAACATAAAAGTTCAAAGTACGACTTTTCCGATCTGATCGGTAAACTTACGTGGCAAGGTGATGCTGTAAGCACCCAGCGAGCACTACGGGATGAGTGGTAAACGCCTATTATTGGACATAATGCTGTCATCGAACTTTTAAGTAGACATTCTAGTCTAGCTCAGCAAGTGCAAAGCGCAGACTGGCTAGCAATTTCCATCATTACGCAGCTCGAGTTATTGTCATTTCTCAACTTATCTGAAGAAGATAGTAAGCTTTTTGATACGTTTACAAAACGTGTTGATGTCGTTGGAATTGAGCCCTCAAATACTAAGTATCTCCATACTATAAATGCGATATACAAGCAGCGCCGAGGAGGTCAAA
>CAZMCW010000563.1:1507-2462 GCA_964564405.1 uncultured bacterium | reverse complement strand
GCCCTAGCAATCACGGTTTTGTACATGTTAATCTCGTTAAGAATAACATTTTACTAAGGAGGTTAATATGCGTAGCTTTTATGTATGGCTTGTTACCTTTTTGCTACTTGGTGTCGTGAATGCTCAGTCGATCCTTGATGACGAAACGAACATTGATGCTTACCTCGAGCGTTTTGCTGATGGAATCGTTACTGAGTCGATGGTGGTTGACCTAAAGACACAAGCTACGGCTGCATTTGATGGTGGGAATTGCGAAACCGCCATCCCATTACTTGAAGCATGGGCAGCACAGTCCAACACGCTCGCCAACTTATACCGCCAAACGCTTCGTCCGTTTTACCGGAGTACTAGCTTTGAGCGAGAGGATGCAGGATTCAGTATTGCTAGTGTTGACAGCCTCATTGACAACGAAATCAAATCAAATGAACTGATTCGAGATCGCAACACAGCATGGGTATATTTGGGCGAGTGCTTTGCTCAATCTGGCGATGATGCCACAGCGCTTGGGTACTTCTCGCAAGCATTAGACATTATTTCTGTGGACCCAGAAGAGGTTGATCTGTGGAATCGCGCCGCGCTAGGAATTATGTCAATCGTCAATCAATAATTCTTCTTTGAAGGGCTTTTTACGTTGAAACGCTAAAAGCAGACTAACGCTTAACCACAACCTAACCTTCTGACCACCCCGCTGGGCCACGTGCCTAGCGGGGCTTTTTGTGGTTGAGGGACTCTGCCTTGAACCGCGACTTAGAAATCATCATTGGTGTCATAGACGAGGCTACGCAGCCGATAAGGGACATTAACAACTCCGTTAATTCCTTTAGCGACAATGCGCGGGCTATGGCAACTGCAACTGCTGCAACAGTAGCGGCTGCGGGTACCGCCGTGGCTGGGGTCGCAGTGCAAGCCACCCGTGAAGCGGTTGCCTTTGAACAGGGCATGAGCGAGGTATTTA
>CAZMCW010000563.1:0-1497 GCA_964564405.1 uncultured bacterium | reverse complement strand
CCTTGCTCCCCGGCGCTAGTGATGCCGCCCTGTCCCAAATGACGGACGATGTGCTGTCATTCTCTGCGGCGGCTGGGGTTGTTCCCGATGATGTGATTCAGCCCCTCTACAACGCCCTATCTGCGGGCGTCCCCCCTGACAACGTATTTACATTTTTAGAGGTTGCTAACGCGGCAGCCATTGGTGGCGCAACCGACCTCAACACCGCCGTGGACGGCCTTACGAGTGTCGTCAACGCCTACGGTGAGGACATTCTCAGCGTGGGTGATGCCAGCGATATTATCTTCACTACCATTCGCGGCGGTAAAACCACCTTTGATGAGCTGTCTAGCTCCTTGTTTAACGTGGTGCCGCAAGCCGCCTCGCTGGGCATTGAACTAGATACGGTAGGCGCTGCCCTGGCAGCTATGACCGCCCAAGGTGTACCTACCAGCGTTGCCACAACCCAACTACGGCAGTTGTTTGTTGAGCTGGCAGATTCTGGTAGTGATGTCGGTGAGCGCTTCCAAGAACTTACGGGACAAGCTTTCCCAGACTTCATCGCCGGTGGTGGCACGCTTTCAGAAGCACTGCAAACCCTAGAGCAGGACGCCATTGCTAACGATGCTAGCTTGCGCGATCTGTTCGGTAGCGTCGAGGCTACGAATGCTGCATTACTCCTCACAGGTAAACAGGGCGGCCCACTCTTTACCGCCCAACTAGAAGCCCAAGAACAAGCTGCGGGCGCAACGGCTGCCGCCTACGACACCATGCAAGGCACGGTCAGCCGCGCCCTGGAAACCCTCCGAGCCAATGTTGATGTTGTCCTGATCCAACTGGGTCAGCAGTTTTTACCCCTACTTGCAGACTTTAGCGCCTGGGTGGTTGCCAACCTACCCGCAATTCAAGCAGGTATTCAAACCGCCTTTGATGCAATTGGCACAGCCATTAGCACTGGGCGGCAAGCTTGGGAAGACTTACAAACTGGCTTTGAATCTGGCAATGCCGTCAATACGGTGCAAGCCATTGGTGCGGGTATTGCTAAAAGTCTGGAAGTTGCCAGGGCGGGTATTGCAGCCTTCCGCAGCGCGTGGGACTTCTTTACCGACCTACCCGCCGTGCAAGCCAGTGCTGAGTTTGTTGCCAACATTCCAGGGCAAGCTTACGAACTCGCCAAAAGTGTGTGGACGTGGCTCACCAGCCAACCTGTCCAGACCGCTATCAAAGGCACGGCTGGGTTCATTACAGATATCGCTGCCGAGGGCTGGCAACTAGCACAGAGCACCTGGTCATGGCTCACCAGTCAACCCGTACAAACTGCCATTAAGGGAACGGCTGGCTTCATTGCCAACATCGCCCAAGAGGGCTGGCAACTAGCACAGAGCACCTGGTCATGGCTCACCAGTCAACCCGTACAAACTGCCATTAAGGGAACGGCTGGCTTCATTGCCAACATCGCCCAAGAGGGCTGGCAACTAGCACAGAGCACCTGGTCATGGCTCACCAGTCAACCCGTAC
>CAZMCW010000562.1:0-2469 GCA_964564405.1 uncultured bacterium | reverse complement strand
AAGACACCCCAGTCAACGTAACGTTAAGTGGTTTTGATCCAGACGGCGACTTACTGACCTTCACTGTGGCAAGTCAACCTGCTAACGGCACCCTAACAGGTGCAGCTCCTAACCTCACCTACACACCAAATACAGGTTTTACAGGTACAGATAGCTTCACTTACACTGCCAACGATGGCGAAGACACCAGTAACGTTGCAACTGTCACCATTACGGTGAATCCTGTTGTTGCCCCTGATCCTCGCTTTGAGTTTGTAGCTGGCGGTAGTGCTGACCAAGTGCTGGTGCGCCTGGTGAACTTCCCTGCTCCTAACGAGTGGATTGGTGCTCAGTTTGACATCAGCAGTGGTGGCAACGTCACCTTGCAAAACCCACCGTTTGGTTCTGAAAGCACTGGTATCGGTAACGGTTTAACCATCACCAATGGCACGAATGATCGTTCACCTATCACTGTTGGCGGTGTGACTACTACACCAATCGTTGGCGACGGCACCTTTGCCATCCTCAACCTAGAAGGTGCGGGTAGTGACACACTTACCTTGACTAACGGCACTTTGTTGCTCGACGACCAAGGTACCGAGTTGGTTATAGCTGGCGATACCATCGACGTAACCCTAGCTGGTGGCGGTGGCGGTACACCTCAGTTCAACATGACCACTGGTCCTGGTGCAAATGAAGTCACTGTTTCCCTAGATAACTTTACGGGTAACTGGTTTAGCTTTAGCTTTACCACGACAGGCAGTGTATCTGTCGATGCTGTTGCATCTACGGGCATTGGTACGGGACTCCTTACGAGCACAGGTCCTAACGGCACAGTAGGTGCAGGTCTCAATGCTATTAACGGTAGCGGTAACTTTGCCATCCTCACGGTGTCGGGCACAGGTACGTTAACCATTCAAGGTGGCAACATTTTGACCAATCTTAGCGCGTCTGATGGTGCACCTGTCACTGTCTCAGGAAGTAGCATTACACTCCCGTAAGGGCGTCCTACCATGAGTTATCAACGTTTCAGTATCACCTTACTCACGACCTTGGGCCTTATCTTGCTAGCTGCATGTGGCGGCACAGATGGCCCAACCGACCCCGATCCTACGCCGGGCAACACTGCCCCTTCACTGACCAGCAGCATATCCAACGTGACGGCTGTTATTACAGAAGATAGTCAAATCCTTAACTTAGGTGACTTCTTCTCTGACGCACAAGATAGCGATGCAGAGTTGACGTACAGCGTGACCAACAACAGTAACAACAGCGCTGTTAACGCCACAACAAGCGGTATGACCTTGAGTCTCGAGTTTCTAGCAGTGGGTAGTAGTACTCTCACGATCACTGTGACAGATACAGGCGGGCTATCTACCACCGCCACTATAACGGTAATTGTGAACCCAGGCGAAGAACCGCCCCGTCAAGACGCTAGCTTTCAGATTGATGCCACTAGCAGCACCTGTACGGCTGCCATTGTTATTGGAGACACCTGCTCGGTGGTTGTCAACTTAGCCAATTACGACGATATTTGGTACACCTTTTTGTTCGACATCACCTTTGCTAACAACAACTTTGCCCTACGTGCTGGAACGCAAGGTACTACTGATTTGACGAGTAATATGCTCATCCTTGCTGGTCCGCAGAGAATTGCAGCGATCAGTGACTCTTTAGCCCCTATTACAGGGAGCGGCCCACTTGTTGAAGTTTTGCTCGAGCGTGTTGCCAACGGCGGTGACACGATGAGAATTCAAAATGGTGAACTTACCGTTGACCTTGAGCAAGGCACCACGCTAGCCATAGATGGAGACAACAACAATGCCATCTTCTAACTCCTCTTCCTCTGCCAGTTTGCCACCCCAGGCTGGATCCGTTTGCCCTAAGTTTTTTCGTCCCCCGTTTCTAAAGTCTTCGTCCTCTTTTTCAAAAGCCATGTTTATTACGTCTAGAAAGGAAACCCCGATGAATAGGAAAGCTATCTCTTTGGTGCTCGGACTTGTGGTGGCAGTATTGCTCGCCGCATGTTCCGAAAGCCTCAACGGTAGCGTAGATGCCAACTATCTACTCTTACCCATTGACAGCAGCGACGCCATTTACGGCGGCAGTATGCAAATCAGTTATGACGACGGTCTAGAACTTGTTGATGTTGTCACCGCAGACGGCGACACCATCAGTGTGACCGACATGCAAGACGGCACCCTCACAGTTGCCCTTGCAAGTGCGAATCCCAAGTCTGGTCGGCTCGCTACGGTTGTCTTCCAAGGTGGCGGCAACGTAACCACCAGCAGCTTTGAGGCGATCACTGCAGATGGTAGCGCCAAAAGCCTGACTATCTCTGGCAAGCTTATCAGCAGCCCAGAAGCTCCTGCCAACATTAGTACCCAACAACTAGATGGCGTGCTTATTCCTGGCACAGCTGCCCTGCAAAGCAGCTTCGCGAGCTTCCCCCTGGGCGACTATGACCAAAGCGGCGCAGTAGCGTTGATT
>CAZMCW010000561.1:0-2481 GCA_964564405.1 uncultured bacterium | reverse complement strand
CACGAAACCATCAACATAAGCAAAGCGGTTGATGGCTACGCAGGCTGTATTCTCAGCATGACAAGTCACCGCAAAGGCAACATTATGGCGCGCGTGCGCATGGTGATTGCGTTTGACAAATCGTATGAATATGGCGCACTGCCGCTGGCAACTGGCAACAAAACTGAACGTCTGTTTGGCTATTACACCTGGCACGACGTGGGCGATGCTATGCCGGTAAACCCCTTAGGGGATTTGTTTAAGACCCAAGTGCGGGCTCTCGCTAAACACTTAGGCGTGCCAGATGTCATCATCGACAAACCCGCAAGTGCTGACCTGATTCCAGGACAATCAGATGAAGATGATTTGGGCATCACCTACGCCAAGGCAGATGCCATTTTGCTGCATCATTTAGCGGGCTATGAAGATGCATTTATTGTGAGCCTCGGCTACAGCCAAGCTGAAATTGACTTGGTTAAGCGTAAGGTAGCCCAAACCCACTGGAAGCGCGAATTGCCGATTAACGCGATGATCTCGAGCACAGCCATCAATGAATACTATCTGCGCCCAGTTGATTACTAAGCCATTGATATTTAGCACTACAGCCCTACTTCACAGATTCATGAAGTCTCCTAATAGTTACGTGATGCACGTATGTCAGCCCACATGCGTATGATGAGAGCTATTGGCTTATACCCTTTCAGGTTATTTTGGTAACAAAGTAACCCGAGCAGAGCGAGCAGAAACCGATACCAAGTCCGACTAGAACGTAATGAACTCCGTAGGAGTTTATGATGTATTTTGTCAGACTTGTAGCAGTTTCAGGATTGGTTCCCACACACTGAGTGGGTTAATTTCTACTCCCCTAGGTCGCACGTGCAACTGCCTGTAGCAGTTACTCGTGGAAACGCTATTGGTATCAAACCCTGTAAGCTTACAAACAAAGGAGTAATTGTACGACGATGGTGAATAAGCTTGAGCAGTGGGTGTCTAGCGTCGCAACGCACACAAAATCTGCAGTGCTGCGCGCGCTAGGCATCATGGTGATCTTAATTGGCGTAAGCCTTGCTTGGGCCCAACCTGCCGAAGGTGATGTAGCCACACCATCAGATACCGGCACGACAGATGTGACTACAACAGATGCCAGTACAACAGATGCCAGTACAACAAACACCCGTTTAGTCTGTCCAATAGCTGCTCCCTTACAACTTGGTGTTTACAGCTGGCAAACGAGTCAACTTATTAATGCCATTGTCAGTTACCTGCTCAGCGAAGGTTATGGTTGCAGTGTTGAGCAACGCAACGGTCTGCCAGAAGCCCTCGAGCTTGCTTTGGTACGCGGTGAGCTAGATATCTTGTTAGGTGCCTCGAGCCAGTATGCTAGCCTCAGCTTCACAAGCAGTTTAGCTGATGGCACCCTTGTCACGCTAGCGACCCTTTATGCGCGGCAAGATGGCTTCTATATTTCAAGAGATTTGCTGTTAGCTATTGTCTCGCTCCAAGACGGCGTTCCCCCAGCAGAAACCCTTACCGTTGCCGATGTTGCCGTTTGGTTTACGGGTCAAACGCCTGTCTCATCCACACCAGCAGACGCTACAAGCACAACATCTAGCGAAACACCTAGTGCAACACCAAGCGAAATCCCTGCAGCGTTTCAGCAACTTGCGTTTGTCAACTGCAGTACTTCTTGGCTGTGTTATGACATTAACCTAACTAAACTTGCTGCTTACGACATCAATATGGCTGTTTTAGCACCTGCTAGTGCAAGTGAAGTTGTGAGTTCGTTGCAGACTGCTCAAGCAAGTGGCACGCCTTGGTTTGGCTTTGCATGGTCGCCTAGTTGGCTTGTTCATACCTACGACCTTGTGAGGCTCGAGGAGCCCCCTTTTACAGAAGAATGTTGGCAGAGTAACCAAGCTTGCAACTACCCAACCAATCCAGCGCTGACCGTGACAACTGCAAGTTTTGCGGAACAACTTCCTGAAGACCTGATAAATTTATTCGGCAACTTACAATTTGAAGCAGATGTTCTCAGCGATTTGCTCTCACACAATCAGGGAGGTGGCGTGTCGGTAGACGAAACGCGCGATTACTTTTTACGCACCTACCCTGAGGTGTGGCAAGCGTGGTTATCTGTTGACGCTAGCGCCCGCGTGCAAGCAGGACTCGAGGCAACATCTCCCTAAAACTGACCACCTCCAAGGTGCATCAGTATTTTTAGCAATTACAGGATGAATTGATACGTCACAAGTCATACCCATTGAGACTACTTCCTAAAGCAACTAGATTGTAAGCAACTAGACGATAATGTGACATCCCCACATTTCATCTGATGGAATCTCCCCATCACTTTTGCTCCCCTTCTCTGTTGTCTGATATATCAGCAATTTGCAACGGCACCTCGTAACCGTGCTGTTTATAAAAACATTCTGTTTATAAAAATGTTGAGCGTTTCCACGAGTAACTGCCACAGGCAGTTGCACGTGCGACCTAGGGGAGTAG
>CAZMCW010000560.1:0-2501 GCA_964564405.1 uncultured bacterium | reverse complement strand
CTAGCACCCTCTACGATATCTTATTATTGGGTATAGCCTCGTAATTTATCGTAAGTTTGGATTTGCTGCTCTGAAAGCAAAGGGGTAACTTCGAGGTGCGCAGTTAGGTGAACTGCACGTAATTGACCGTATAGCAAGGCCAAAGCTTCTGTTTGTTGAGCAAGTTCTACACGTGTAATTGTGCTTGAACGGAAAGCCTCACTTAGCTTGCGCTCCATTGCTACAATATGCTCGCCTAAAGCTTGGGCGTCATGTTGCATAGCTTGTCTAATGCCTTCAATACGATGAACCTGTTGCGGGGATAGCTCGAGCTCTGCTTGAAGCTCGAGTAAATGCAGTGGTCCAGGATAGCTTGACAATTCGGCAGTACGCGCTAGTCCCATGCCCCGCCCCATAAGTAAATCATCAATTTCTGTTTCACTTAACCCTGCAATGGAGCTTGCTATATCTTCAACATAAGGAGATACGCCATGTTGCATCCTGCTCGTACCTTCTTGATGCTGATGCTGGTGTTGAGCGAACGTCAAACTGCTTAAGACCAACACCAAACTTATGTAAATACGCATAGTAGTACCCTTTCCAGCAAAGCTAAGTCAATTTACCTCAACTGTCAAAATGCAGTCCTAAGACATTCATACTTAAAGCTACATCGTTCTTAAAACTAAGTCGTTTCTTATGTGTCAAACAGTGAGCTTACCGAACCATTATCATGCACATTGCGAATGGCCTCAGCCAGTAAGCTGGCAACAGACAACACGTGTACGCGGTCATGCTCGCCGTGAAAAGGTACGGTATCCGTTACGTAAATGGCTTTGATGGCTTCGTGAGAAAGACGCTCTAAAGCAGGCGGCGTAAATACTGGATGGGTCGCAGCAATGGTTACCTCGGGCAGTGCGCCCAGTTCAAGCAGCGCATCAATACCTCTGCTCATCGTACCAGCCGTCGAAATCATGTCGTCCATGAGAATAGGGCGCATCCCAGCAACCTCACCAATTACGTGGGTGACACTAGTATCAGTTGGACTGTGGCGACGTTTGTAGAGCATGGCTAGCGGCAAACTAAGGTGATTAGCTAGACGGCGCGCTTCAGTAGCCCGACCAACATCTGGCGACACAACAACGCTATTATTTAGGTCTGTTTTTTGTAAGTGTTTGCCCAAAATGCCTAGTGCAGTTAAATGGTCAACGGGCACATCAAAAAACCCTTGAATTTGGCCTACGTGTAAGTCAATTGCAATAACCCTGTCTACGCCTGCTGTTTCCATGAGGTTAGACACTAGTTTGGCAGTAATGGGTTCACGCGCTTGCACTTTTTTATCTTGGCGGGCGTAGCCAAAATACGGTACCACCGCGTTAATACGCCACGCAGACGCGCGCCTGAGGGCGTCAACAAACACCAAAATTTCCATGAGGTTGTGGTTGACCGGGCTGCACGTGGGATTGATAACGTAACAATCTGCGCCACGGACAGATTCTTCGATGATCACTCGCGATTCGCCATCGGGAAATTGTGACACCTGTCCTGCGGCTAACGCTTTGCCGAGGTGATCAGCAACAGAGCTTGCGAGCGCTGGGTTTGCTGACCCAGAAAAAATCTTGAGTTCATCACCAATGTTCATGACAGTCACCTGCTTATGACGGATTGCGCAGGCTGAGCTTGAGGCAAACTTGAGGCAGACAAATCTCTAAGTGGTTAAGAGTATTTAGACCTTGAGCGTTCAAACCTTGCGTCTTGCGGCGAGTATACCAAGAAGAATGTCGTCACACGCAACGTAGTAATGTGCTGTAGACAGCTTGTTTTTTTGGTAGAGGCTAAAAGCATTGCGCGCAACATCACTTGTACTATTGCCTACAAACACCTCGAGCTGAAAGCAAGTTACGAGCGTCAAAACCCGCCAAAGTAAACACATGCCTAACGCCGTCACCACACTACTACCACTAACGCAAACATCACTAACGCAAACACCAACAAACAATGTACACATAACTTTCAGTTACACCCTAGGTGTTGGCTACCCAGGTATTGGCTACCCCAGGTGTTGGCTACCCAGGTATTGACTACCTAGGTGTTGGCTGGGTAATCACTGGCTATTCACCGGGCTTCTTACTTCTAGCAGTTCCAGGATTAGTTCCCCCACACTAAGTGGGTCGATTTCTACTCCCCCAGGTCGCACGCGCGCTGTCTGTGGCAGTTATACCATTTCCGGTTATTTTGGTAACAAAGTAACCCAAGCGGAGCGAGTAGAAACAGATACCAAGTCCGTGTCAGACAGAATGAATCCCGCAGGGATTTATGATGTGTTTTTTCGGACTTGGTATTACTCGTAGAAACGCTGTTCAATGCAAATTATGTGTTCGCTAAGCGTGTTACGCTAGCAACTTGCGAGGTTCAAGTTGTTAGGCTCGAGCTAGCCAGATACCCTCTCAATGTCCCTACTAACCATTCAAGTAGCAGTTCCAAGATTGGTTCCCCCACACTGAGTGGGTCGATTTCTACTCCCC
>CAZMCW010000559.1:0-2507 GCA_964564405.1 uncultured bacterium | reverse complement strand
CCTGGTAGAGGTAGACGCAGTATCTTGAGTGAAATTGTTATAGCGTTTCCACGGGTAATCGCCACAGGCAGTTGCGCGTGCGACCTAGGGAGTAGAAATCGACCTACTTAGTGTGGGGGAACTAATCCTGGAACTGCTACGAGTTCCAGTTGTTAATCCCAATTATTCACTCCAGTTGTTAACTCAAGTAAGCGTTTAACTTGCTACATCTACCAACTTGTGTCACACTTCAAACGTGGATGCACTTATTGGGTACACGGGGTTTGTAGGCAGTAACTTGATGCTGTCGCATAACTTTGACAAAACATATAACTCAGAAAACATTGCCGACATTGCTGACGAAGAATTTGACATGGTTGTGTGCGCTGCGCCGCAAGCGGTCAAATGGTGGGCTAACAAACACCCAGATCAGGATAAAGCGCGCATCGCCCGCCTCACCAAAGCGCTCGCTCAGGTAAACACCAAGCGTTTTGTACATTTGTCAACGGTAGACGTGTTTCCTGTGCTCACTGGCGTAGACGAAAGTTTTGACTGTCACAGCCAAGACAACCATGCGTACGGGCGGCACCGGCTCGAGCTAGAAGACTTTATTACCCAAACGTTTGACACGGTGAATATTCTTCGTTTACCCGCGTTATTTGGTACAGGCCTCAAAAAGAATGTGATTTTTGATTTGCTCAACGGCAATATGCTAAACGCCATTAATCCGGCGAGCAGTTTTCAGTGGTATCCGCTGGCACACTTGTGGGGCGACATTCAAACCCTTGTTGAGCACAATGTTGAGCTGTGTATGCTGGCAACTGAACCCATTGCCACCGAGGCCATTCTCGAGCGCTTTTTTTCAGATGTACAAGTGGGCGCGCAAGCTGGCGAAGCTCACTACAACGTGCAAACCCGCCATGCAGACGTGTTTGGCAAAGAAGACCCTTACATGATGTATCAAGCAGAAGTGTTAGCCGCGCTAGGTTTGTATTTAATAGGTGAACGGACTAAAAAGCCATGAATTTGGCGGTGTCTAACATTGCTTGGCCAGCAGAAGACGATGCTGCTGCGTATGACCTGTTGCAGAGGTACGCGGTGACAGGGCTCGAGCTTGCCCCCACGCGGGTGTGGGGTAGTTGGGATATTAGCCCGCAGCAAGTAGAAACGTTGCGCGATGACCTTACTGCACGTGGCTTGCAGTGTAGCTCTTTACAAGCCATTCTCTACGGCAAACCCGAGCTAACCATTTTTGATAGTAACCCCCGCGACCTCTACAAACACATGCAACACGTTGCCCGCATTGCTAGTACGCTAGGTGCTGGGCCGTTGGTATTTGGCTCGCCCAAAAACCGCCGTAAAGGTGAGCGCAGTTTAGCTGATGCTATAGACGAAGCTGCCCCGGTCTTTCAAAAGATGGCAGCAATTTGCCTCGAGCAAGGCGTGACCCTCGGCTTAGAACCCAATCCAACCGATTACAATTGCGACTTTCTAACCAACGCCACTGATGCCGCAACATTTGTGGCTCATGTAGGTCACCCTGGCTTAAAACTCCACTTGGATGCAGCCGGAATGCACCTTGCAGGGGATAACGCTGCACAGGTGATTCGTGATTATGGGCATTTGCTGGTCCACATTCACGCGAGTGAGCCGTTTTTAGGGAGTTTAGCTGAACCTCAGGTGGATCACGCGAGCATTGCTGGTGCCTTACGTGAGATTAACTGGCAAAACTGGGTGAGTTTAGAAATGCGTGCGAGTAAGACACCCTTAGAAAGTCTCGAGGCATCTTTACAAACCTTCACCCAAACCTATGCAAACCCCGTTGATCCAGACTTAGCTGATGGAGCTCGAGCGTGAGTTGTACACCAGATCAGTTACCCACTACGTGGCAAGTACCCGACTATGATGTGCAAGCGTTCCAACCCAAACGCACGCGTTACTGCATTGGCATTCCCATCATCAACGAAGGCGAGCGGATTCGCAGCCAACTTGCTGAGATGTTTGAGCAGGGCTTGCCGGAACGGGCATTTTGGCAGATGGTGGTAGTACTGATGGCTCAACTTCAGCAGATGTCCTAGAACCCACTGGCGTACGCACACTGTTGACCAAACGCGGTCCCGGCAAGCTCAGCGCGCAACTGCGGATGCTCTTTGCCTACGGTCTGTGTGAAGGCTACGACGGGTTTGTGCTCATCGACGGCAACGGTAAAGATGGCGTTGAAGGCATCCCCCAATTTTTAGAGGCTTTGTCTGACGGTTGGGACTACATTCAGGGCTCGCGCTACATCCCCGGTGGCATTGAACGCAACACGCCATTATCGCGCAAGCTTGGCGTCAAATTTTTACACGCACCTTTACTTAGCATTGCTAGCGGCACTCACTATACGGATACTACCAACGGTTTTCGGGCGGTTAGCAAACCTTTTTTAGAAGACGCCCGCTTGCAACCGTTTAGGGATGTGTTTGACACTTACAACCTTCACTACTACCTCTCGCTCATGGCACCCAAGTTGGGCTACCGGGTCAAAG
>CAZMCW010000558.1:0-2518 GCA_964564405.1 uncultured bacterium | reverse complement strand
CTAAATTTACTGCTCCCCGAAGTTAAACAAGCCGGCCTAACGTTTGTACAAGGTGATCTTACGGATACAGCCCAAGTGCGCGAGGTTGTCGAACACCATAACATCACCCATATTATTCATTTGGCGGCGCTACAAGTGCCCTTTTGCCGCGATAACCCACCACTAGGCGCGCAAGTCAATGTTACTGGAACTATCAATGTGTTTGAAGCAGCTCGGCAAGCAGGTATTAACCACCTCAGTTATGCGTCGTCAATTGCAGTTTACGGACCAGCTTCTGACTACGCGCAGCAACTTATCCCGCACGGTGCAGCCAAGTTGCCGCGCACTTTGTACGGCGTTTACAAAGTTGCCAACGAAGGTAGTGCGGCTGTGTACTGGCGCGATCACGGCATTAGCAGTACGGCGCTACGGCCGTATACGGTTTACGGGGTAGGCCGCGATCAGGGCATCACCAGTGAACCAACCAAAGCTTTACAAGCTGTCAGTCGCGGTGAGCCTTATCAAATTAATTTTGGCGGCAGCATGCAATTTCACTGGGCCTCGGACGTAGCCCAACAGTTCATTACGGCGTCGTTGCAACCTTGTGAAGATGCCCTTGGGTTCAACTTGGGAACTGCCTCCACCGCCGTAACTGAGTTTATTGAGGTTGTGAAAACCTTGCGCCCAGACGCCCAACTTAGTTGTAGCGAACACGTATTACCCTTTCCACAAGGCTTTGATGCTAGTGCGCTTCACGCACATGCAAGTGACGTTTTTGAAACGCCGCTGCAAGCAGGTATTGGGGCAACGCTCGAGCACTTTGAGCGCCTAGATGCGTCAAACTAAAACTTTAAGGTTTGAGAGGGTCAGGTTTAACAATCTCACCCTCAATAATTTCATCGACGACCTCAGCAGCTAGCCTATTGCGTTTTAAGGTAGCAAGTTCTGCGCGCAAACGTTCGTTTTCTAGCTCGAGCATCAACTGCTTGCGCTCTTGCTCGAGGCTTGCTTGGGGACCCGTTTCAGCAACAAGGCTCGAGAGCATTTGGTCGGTGCGCCACCAGTCAATGCCCATCTCTTTGGCTTTGTCTACCGAAGCAATAATGAGCCGTATTTTAATGCTCAACAGTTCAACTTCACCGATGGTCACCGTAATATCGCCAGCTATCACCACGCCTTTATCGAGCACGCGCTCGAGGATGTCTGCGAGGGTGTTTGATTGTAAGTTGCTACTAGTTGGTTTCACAACACCTGCTCCAAAAAGCCTAATCCTAGGTCGTCATCGGTAACGCCAAATACCTCTTTGAGTTCGTCTACTTTGTGTTTAAGGCGGTAAAAAGCATCGCCTAAGCGTTCAATTTCGTCGTCGGAAAGATTACCATGTTCCATGCGGCGAATGGCTTGCCGCTCGAGTAACTCTCTGAGTAACTCCACGACAGATAACACCAAGGTAGCTAGGCCGTGCTCAGGGTCGTCCGGGTCAAGGTCGAGGGCTTTAGGTAAAGCTTCTCCAAACGCGTTGAGCAGTGCGTGGGTGTCTTCTGGGTTGCCAACGTCTGGACTGCCAACGTCTGGGCTGCCAATGTTTGGGCTACTAACGTTTGGGCGTGATGTTAGGTGTGACGCTAGTTGGCTAGTTGTTGAGCTACTAACCTCACGTGTACCTTCAAGCTCAGCTGCTTCTGACGTGGCTAGGGTGGCTGGAGTTGTTAGGTCATCTGTCATGACGGCCTCATGACGGCCGCGTTGTCATTAACGCACGAACCACAAACGCACGAACCATGGCGTTAGTTATGACATCCGTGATACTAAGATGAACTGCCGTGAGCCTAACCATAACGAGCCTAATCATAGCGAGCCTAATCATAGCGAGCTAGTTCGTCGTAAAGCTGCAGGGCAAGACGGGATTTGCCGCTAGCTTCATAGCGCGCTGCAAGCTCGAGCAAGAGTGTCTCAGCTTCAGCTGCTTCAGGTGAACTGGGCGCGCTGGCCATCAGTTCAAACAAACGCTGTTTGCCACTATTGAGTTTGCCTTGAGCAAGCCAATCTTTAGCACTTGTTAAGCGCATACGGCGGGCTCTGGCAGCAGCAAATTCACGGCGGTTGATGGGCGCAGGTGACACATCTGGTGCGTGTGCTGGCGTGTTTGTTGCGTCTGCAACGTCTTCGATCACATCTTCAATGAGGTTAGCAGTTAACGCTTGAGCCATAGCAGCAGGAACCACAGCTGATTCTTCTGACGCGGTTGCGTTCGCTTGATGAGTGTCTTGGGTGTCTTGATCAGCGGCTATATTTGTACTGGTATCTACTAAAGTAGGGGTTGTTTTTTTGCGAACCCGCCTTACCCGCCCTTTTTTGCTTGGTGTTTCAGCCACGGCATCCTCCAGACTAAGTAGCTTGTGTCAATCAATTATAGAGTTGATTAACGGTAGAGATATTGATAGAGGCGTTACAAAGATAGTTGTTGTAAGTACCTTCGAGTTGAAAAGTGATACTTGTTAGCTTTTCTACAAGTAATACCCTTTCCGGTTATTTTGGT
>CAZMCW010000557.1:0-2526 GCA_964564405.1 uncultured bacterium | reverse complement strand
GCGAATTTACAATGCGAACACACCCCAAGGGATTAAAGAGATGCTCTCGCCAACCTCGATATCCTAAGCGACTTAAGATATCAACCCAGTTATCAAGCAAATTAGATGCTGAGCGCTATAGCAGTGCTTTGAAAGGTAAGTCAGGCTCGATAGTAAAAGCATCCTCGAAACCCCGGCGGTAGTTATAGATGAGTTTGTCCTTATCCTGTGGGTAGCTGTACTTGCCGCCCACCTGCCAAATAAAAGGTTTAAAGGTGTACTCCAAGCGGTCTTTTTTCATGTTCCAAAGCACTAAAATTTCATCGGTATCAGCTTGAAAATTGGTCCAAATATCGTGGTGAACTGGAATAACCACCTCTGTGTTAAGGCACTCAGCCATGCGCAAAATATCTACTGAGGTCATTTTGTCAGTCATGCCGCGTGGGTTTTCGCCAAACGACCCTAAGGCTACATGAATTTCGTGGTCGTTACCGTGTTTGGCGTAATAATTGGAATAGTGTGAGTCGCCACTGTGGTAGAGGTTGCCGCCGGGTGTTTTTACGAGGTAGTTGACGGCTTTTTTGTCCATGTCTTGGACGGGGTTGTCTTTGAGAACAGTACCTGCTGGCGCAGTTACAAGTTCGGTGCGGTCAAAAGACTCGAGCACCACTATCTCGGTATCTTTTACTGTAAGGCTGTCACCAGGCTTAACTACCACACAGCGTTCTTCTGGTACACCCCAACTAATCCACAAATCCACACAAGTTTGCGGCCCTACAAACTGCACGGACGCATCACAGTTTTGAATAACTGCTGCTGCAACATGGGGGTCAATGTGGTCGCCGTGATCGTGAGTGGCAAATAGTACGTCTAACTCTTTAATGGCAAACGGATCAAGTGGGCAAATAGCGTTGCGCAAGTTAGGCTGCAATTTTTCGACGCCAATCATGCGCTGGTGCTGGTGTTGCTTGGTCATGAGTGGGTTGGACTGAGTGCGTTTACCGCTTTTCACCCACAGGTCAAAACAGAGGTTGGCGTTACCCTCTGTTTTAAGCCAAATCCCCACACAACCGAGCCACCACATAGCAAAACTACCTGGCTCAACTTGAGTTTGCTCAATTTCTTCATTAAGCCAGGTTCCCCATTCAGGGAAACTGCTTAAAATCCACGATTCTCTGGTGATGTCATGTATGTTTGGCACAATCCATCCTTACGCGCACAAATGCCCACATGTACCAACGTTCACAAACGTTGATGTTCAGAGAGCACGTACGTCATGTTAGGTTTAGCACCGCACAAAACATCTCAGCAAGCTAACTTTTCAGGTTGTTAAGCCTGAGTTTGAGCCTTTGGCACAAGTATCGACGATACTCGAGCACAGAGCAGGTGTTATGCAACAGTGCTTGTTTCGATGATGTGACAAAAGTCTACCTCATCACCCCTTTACATCACAAGGGTGTGTCGGGGTCTTTTTGCACATATGTGCAGCTTGTGGTAGGGTCGTTTCAGTAATAAATCAACTGAATAACTTTGAACCAGTGCTCTAACCTGTTTAACACTAGTTGTAGATTTTGAGATACCTGTCTCCCAAATTAACCTCTGTAGAGATTAGATAATTTGATGTCCCAACCCACCCCAGAAGACATTCACGTGTTATTACAAGTTGCTCAGGACTACTACGACCACGGGCTCACCCAGTTGCAAATTAGCCGTAAGTTGGGAACCTCCCGCTCAACTGTCTCGCGGGCACTCCAAACAGCAAGGGACATTGGTTTGGTTGAAATCACAATTCACCATGATTGGTTAAACTACAACCAGCTCGAGCAACAACTCAAAACTCAGTTTGGTCTCAAGCAAGTACGTATTTTACCTGCTGGTCATACAGATGTTCTTGACGAACTGGGTAAACTTGCGGCTAGCTCTTTAGAAACCTATATTTGTGATGGCATAATTTTAGGCATGTCTTACGGGCGCTCGCTAGCTGCCACCATTAAGCACATTCGCCCGCAATCCAAACAAAACATCAACGTGGTGCAACTTATTGGCGCACTTGGATCACACAACCCGCTCATCGAAGGATTAGATCTGTCGCGCAATTTAGCTAACAAATACGGTGGCAGTTACCGCTATTTATATGCACCCTTGCTAGTTGAAGACAACCGTACCCGCGACTTACTTACCAGTGAAAACCTAGTACAAGATGTGCTCGAGATCGGCAAGCAAGCTGATGTTGCCTTACTGGGAATTGGCGCGCTAGCATCCAATGTCTCGAGCCTCATCTGGACGGGCTACTTGAATCAAAAAGAGCTCACAAAACTCCAACAGCAAGGTGCCGCTGGACATATGTGCGCGCAATTTTATGATGATGACGGTAATGTGATGGACATTCCATTTAACACCCGCACGATTTCTATTGGTTTAGACGCCCTCAAACAAATTGGTACGGTGATTGTGGTAGCCGGCACCAAAGAAAAAAGTCGCGCGATTTTGGGGGCATTGCGCGGCGGCTACATCGACGTACTCATCACCGATGAAGCCGCTGCTCAA
>CAZMCW010000556.1:0-2526 GCA_964564405.1 uncultured bacterium | reverse complement strand
AACACATCTCACCAGAAGTTTTACTACAAACTTGGCTTCGTGAAAAGCTTGACGTTAACGTCTCAGAATATGACTGAACATGTCAACAAGGTGCGCACTTGTCATGCCGTCTTCTTGTACACCAGAGTAAACATGAAAAGACATCTTGTCATGACAGCCGAGAGCTATGAGGATGGGCTCGAGATTTCCCTGCCGAATCCCCCCGCCCACAACTATCTCAATTTGTCCTTTAGCTTGAGCAAGTAAGGCTTGTAGCACATCTAGCCCCTCAGTTACAGGCTCACCACTCCCCCACGCCGTCCCACTGCTAAGCACCCGGTCAACACCCAGCTCAATGAGTTGTTCTAATGCGTCTGCACGGTTGCTGACAGCATCAAACGCGCGGTGAAAGGTGATGGATAAACCCAACGACTTAGCGTGTTGCGTTAAGGCTTGGGTTGCTTCCACATTAATTGCATCACCTTGGAGAACACCAAACACAACACCATCTGCACCTGCTGCGTGGGCGTTTTTGATGCTGGTAAACATCTGCTCTTGTTCGTGGTTGGTATAGGCAAAATTCCCTGCTCGAGGACGAATCATCACCATAAGTCCGGAGTGAGCAAAAGCTTGTCGCGCTTGCTGAATTGCCTCTTGTGATGGGGTGAGGCCGTCTAATGACATTTGACTGCACAGTTCAATCCGCGTTGCGCCGCCGTCATAAGCAGCGCGAGCAGCTTGAGTAACATGGGCTACGTCAATACAGACCTCAAGTGGGATGGAACGGGCAACTTCAGTCATCAAAATTTACAGTTCCTGTGAACACCAAAATGCAACCTCGAGCCAATCTCAAAACATCTTTAGCAGTTCCAGAATTGGTTCCCTCATACTAAGTGGGTCGATGTCTACTCTTCTAGGTCACACGAGTAACTGCCACAGGCAGTTGCGCGTGAAAACGCTACTTGTACAAAAATGCCTTGTACAGGCAAGTTGAAAAAGAAAGTCATCAAAGTCTGCTTTTATAACGCAGACCGTTTATATAGATCGTAGATGCGCGGATAATGACCACCGTGAAATACCCGTACGACGTTGCGCGGTTGCCATAAACTAGTTGCGAGGCTTTGTTCAATGCGTTTAAGGTCATGCGTGATGATGATTAAACGGCCGTTAGGACGGACAACTCGAGCCATCTCTTGCAAAAACGCGGGATAGAGGTGGCGATTGTTTGTAATTGAGCCGACGGCATCTCCCCAAGGTAGATCACTTAAAGCAACATCCACACAAGCATCTTCGCAAGCTAGGGCGGTAGCGTCGGCATGCTCGAGCTGCACCCCTTGAACGCTAGCTGCCACTACATTTTGCTGCGCACACGCTACGGCCTCTGGGTTAATGTCTACACCCCACAAATCTTTAGGACGGTGTTTGAGAGCCTGCTCAATCAGCAATGTTCCCGATCCACACATCGCATTTAGCACGCGCTCATGAGGGTTGATGTCGGCTAGCTCGAGCATCACCGCTGCCACACAGGCGTTTAAGCCACCCGCCATGTTGCACACGCGCCAGTCTCTGGCAGACAGCGGGCGCGGGGTTGTGCGGATGAGAACTTGCCAACCATCACGTACCTTATTAGGGCGTACGCGGAGGAGCAAGTCACCGTCAGCGTCGTCATGGGAAAGGTTTAGAGCTGTTTCAAGTTGACTGATGAGGCGTTGAAATACGGTTGAATCTTTGCCAGCGGCATCTATCCGAAAGCTAGCAAATGTAGCGTGCTGTCTTACCTCTGCAATAGCATCGGTTAATAGTTTAAATTCAGCATTGCCAAGTAAAGCTTTAGGGCGGCTGATGGAAAACTCGAGCACGCGGTGTAAAGCTGTAACCATCCTCAATTTGGATGTCAACCTAGTTAGCTCAGACACTGTTTGAAGTTGAAACTCTATCTGCGAGTCACTTGTTTGGGCTGCTGAGATGCCTAGAGTTTTAATTTCCCGAAGGGCAAAGTTTACAAGGCCGGGCAAGACTTCTGCCTCGAGCGTCCAGATAGTTGACGGCTTGGCTCGAGCAGGTTGATGCTGACGTGAAGGTCGTTTGTTATGTTTCGGTTTGTGAGTTTTGGGATGAATAGCTTTGTCTCGAGCATCTTTAGTCTGTGGCGACTTAGCTTTAGATGATTTAGACCCAGAAGATTTAGACCCAGAAGATTTAGACCCAGAAGATTTAGACCGCGACCGCTTACTCACACCTTCAGGCTAGCTCGAGACCCGTCATTCCGCGTGTATCACTCCAATAATCGCCCTGCCCACGTGATACCATTGTGCAGTTTAGACATGACTCTCAAATGATCTTATAAAGATTGCACAAGGAAGCAATTGTAAAGGAGACCTATGCCCCAAGGTGTTGAAATTTTAGGCGAGATGCAACCCGGTTTTGAGGAGATTTTAAGTGAGGATGCGCTTACGTTTGTCGCCAGTTTGCACAGAAAGTTTAACACAACTCGCAAAGACTTACTTACCAGACGTGCTGAGCGCCAAGCTGAGTTTGATGCTGGGC
>CAZMCW010000555.1:1030-2528 GCA_964564405.1 uncultured bacterium | reverse complement strand
GCAAACATCTGGTCACTTCCTGCATTCATCATGCCCTGGTCAGACATAGTTTGTACCTTTCGTTAATCAACTTTCTAAGTGTATGGGAGTGTTTTGGTAAAAGCTCGAGGACGTTTCATAGTAAATTTACAATTCTCATTAAGGTTTCAAAATAGCTTCACAACCTTACAGCCGTTACAACTATAGACCTAAAGCCTTTTTGGCGTTGCTATGTACCCAACTCTGTATCATCCTAGCTATAACACACTAGTCTAAACACACGTTTGTCACGGGTATGTTCGTTTTGTAAACAAATTGTAAAGAGACGACATTTATAGACTGCGCTAGACTTGCGCCTCTCACCAAAACCCAGCCACCTTTGATACTTGGCACCTTCATCCCAGCTTTAGAAGGTGTGATAGGCTACAAGCATCAATTTAATAATGGAGGCATAGCATGGCGTTTAAACACATCACCGTTCCCGAAGGCGACAAGATCAGCATTGTTGACGGTGAGTTACAGGTTGGCGACAAGCCTATTATCGGCTTTATCGAAGGTGATGGCACTGGACCGGACATCTGGGCAGCATCTCAACGGGTGATTGACGCAGCAGTCACCAAAGCTTACGGCGGTAGCAAGTCGATTGCTTGGATGGAAGTCTACGCAGGCGATAAAGCCAACGACGTTTACGGTGAGGTTGTCTGGCTACCTGAAGAAACGCTCGAGGCGATTGACGAGTACATCGTGGCTATCAAAGGGCCACTCACTACACCTGTTGGCGGCGGCATCCGCTCGATTAACGTCGCCCTGCGCCAAAAGCTTGATTTGTACGCGTGTGTGCGTCCAGTGCGCTATTTTGAGGGTGTTCCTAGTCCGGTCAAAAAACCTGAAGACATCGATATGGTCATCTTCCGGGAAAACACCGAGGACATCTACGCGGGCATCGAATACAAAGAGGGTAGTGACGAGGTCAAGAAATTCCTCGAGTACTTACAAGCATCCTTTCCAGACTCTTATGGCAAAATTCGCTTTCCAGACACCGCTGGTATCGGCATTAAACCTGTCTCACAAGAAGGCACGGAGCGCTTAGTACGCGGTGCAGTCAACTACGCCATTGAAAACGACGCACCCTCGGTCACACTGGTTCACAAAGGCAACATCATGAAATTTACCGAGGGTGCCTTTCGCGACTGGGGCTACGGCTTGGTCAAACGCGAGTTCGATGCAACAGAGCTAGACGGCGGCCCTTGGTGTACCTTCAACAACCCCAACACTGGGCGCGAAGTTGTCGTTAAAGATGTGATTGCGGACGCCATGTTGCAGCAGATTTTGACCCGTCCAGCCGAGTACAGTGTCATTGCTACACTCAACCTTAACGGCGACTACATTAGCGACGCACTAGCAGCAGAAGTTGGCGGCATCGGCATTGCGCCGGGAGCGAACATCAACTACGACACGGGGCGGGCAATCTTTGAAGCTACTCACGGCACAGCTCCCAAATACGCTGGGCAAGACAAAG
>CAZMCW010000555.1:0-1020 GCA_964564405.1 uncultured bacterium | reverse complement strand
AGTGAATCCCTCGTCGGTGATTCTTTCTGGTGAAATGATGTTACGCCATCTCAGTTGGCACGAAGCCGCAGACTTAATCATTAACAGCATCAGCAAAACGATTAGCAGTAAACAAGTGACCTATGATTTCCACAGGTTGATGGAGGGTGCAACGCTGCTGAAATGTAGTGAGTTTGGGACGGCGTTGATTGAGAATATGTGAGTTAAGTTTGGTGTGATCGTTCAGGTGCGTCTTGGGCTTGGCTCGAGGCGCATTTCTTATATCAACACCTGAATTCAGCTTTCAACCCGAGGACGAATACGCACTGTACTAGGTGCAATAACTGTAAATGCATCTATCATCTCACTACCGTGCATATTAACTGTTTCATTAACGATTGTCGCTTTCAACGCCGAGCGAAGCCCATGCAACCTTAGTAAGATCACGCCTGTGTGAACATATCCAAGTCAAAAGACTAATTCGCCAAAATCTTTGTCTTCCGTCATCAGTAGGGCTCGAGCATCATTTGTTTGTTGTAGCACGTCATCATCAGATAACCCTGGTGACATTTCAGCAACATACAAAACTTGACGATGATTCGCTCTCAACTGACTCACTACAAAACTATCTACACCTTCATCTGCAACAAAAATCATGCGACTTTGTCTGGTGTTGGATAAACAATATCTGCCCTCAGTGCTTTAGCAGCAAATGCTAGTGCAGCATCAATCCCTGCTTGCGTAAGTCTAGGATGTGCTTCAAGAAGTTGCTGCCGATTCTCGCCACTGGCAAGTTTGTCCAAAATAGATTCTACAGTGATGCGTGTACCCTCAATAACAGGCTTGCCCATCATGATACTTGGGTCTGACACAACACGTGTTGGATTCAGCTGCTCCATATGCGTGTTATAGCACGTTAAACTGTCATGAGTCACTTAAGTACCTCCTATCTGGAAACCGCAGTTTTCGTGACATGCGTTTAGCGATTAAGGATGGGCGCTGCTGAGTTTGATAATTGCCACTTTTCAACTTGGAGGTACT
>CAZMCW010000554.1:0-2535 GCA_964564405.1 uncultured bacterium | reverse complement strand
CAAATTATGCCACCCATTATGGGCGCGGGTGCGTTTTTGATTGCAGAATACACGCGGATGCCCTACTTGAGCATCGTGCGGTTAAGCATCTTGCCGGCCATCATGTACTTTGCAACAGTGTATTTGTTTGTCGATATTATCGCCGCCAAACGGGGGATGCGCGGGATGCATCCCGACGACCTCCCCCAAATGCGCAAAGTGATGGCAGGAGGTTGGCACTTTTTAATTCCGTTGGTCTTGCTGGTGGTGTTGCTGTTCCGTAATATTTCACCAGCTAGGGTTGGCTTTTGGGCAGTTATAAGTGTATTAATTGTATCTGCGTTGCGGTTTGCAGTTGAGTTTGTAGTATCACGTCAAGCAGGAGATGATACATCTAAAGATGAGACAAGCAAAGATAAGGTGAGCGCAGCTGAGCTTCCTAAACTTGCTTTGGTGAATGTTGCTAACGCGCTCGAGACAGGCGCACGTAACGCCATCCCCGTAAGTGTTGCTTGTGCGGTCGCTGGCATTGTCGTGGGTATTGTTGGGCTCACAGGGTTGGGGCTTAAGTTTTCCTCAATGATGCTTAGTTTTTCCGGTGGGAATATCGTCCTAGCGCTTATCCTAGTCATCATTGCCAGCCTCATTTTGGGCATGGGTTTACCTGTTACCGCCAGCTACATTGTGCTCATCGTCCTCACCGGGCCAGCCCTAACTGAGCAGTTTGGCATTCCACTCATCATCGCGCACTTACTGGTATTTTGGTATTCGCAAGACTCTAACGTGACACCACCGGTAGCACTTGCGGCCTTTGCTGGGGCAGGTATCGCTGGGGCAGACCCCATGAAAACAGGCTTTATTGCTTGGAAATTTGCCAAGGGGCTTTATCTAATTCCGTTATTTATGGTGTTTAATCCAGAGATTATTGTGGGCGGGCCGCCACTGGTGGTTGTTTGGAATGTACTCACGGCGTTTGCAGCATTAGGCGCGTTTGCAGCGATGCTCGAGGGCTACTTGTTCACCCGACTTCGCTGGGTCTCGAGGTTACTTGCTGGCGCAGGTACGCTAGCTATCTTCTACCCAAGTTTTCAGGTGGAGCTTCTAGGCTTTTTGTGTATTGTCGCCACGTTGGTGCTTAACTTCATGCGTATGCAGCGCGAACGCAGTAGCGAACAAGGTAACCAAGTTGTCAGTCCATTAGAAGCTGCAGATGTATAAGTTGACGCTTAGCGAGGTTACTGCATTTTAGATGTCCTCATACGATCTGTAGAGATGATGTTGTCGCCTGCATCAACGTGAAGCAACCAAGCAACACCATCAAATATTTTCTGTGCTGATCGAGAACGGTTGTGCCAGCGGCAGAGAGGATATACCCATCTGTGGAACCAAAGCCTGATGACATCTTCCTTAAAGATTTTCGTCCTAAGCCTGCCCTCGTTGTGCCGTCGTCGCGTTGTGAGCAACCCCGTTTTCCTGTTGTCGACGCGCACATTCACTTGTCATCTGAGTTTGGTGGGCGCTGGCGCGATAAACCTATTGAAGTGCTTATTGACACCATGGACCGCGCCCACGTCACCATGATGGTCGATCTCGACGGCGGCTGGGGTGAAGATATTTTAGACGCCAACCTCGCCTACTTTAAAGCGCGTTATTCTGACCGTTTTGTTCACTTTGCAGGTGTTAATTGGCAGCAGTGGCCTATTTACGGGGATGAATTCGTTGATTACGCCGTCACGCGTTTACAAGCGCAGGTGGCGCGCGGCGCGGGGGGGCTTAAAATCTGGAAACCTTTTGGACTTCATGTAAAAGATCAGCATGGCAACCTCGTCAACGTTGATGATGAACGCCTGATGCCCCTGTGGGAAGCTGCTGCCGACTTAAACATACCTGTCTTGATGCATGTTGCTGATCCCGTAGCCTTTTTTGATCCCATAGATACCCATAACGAGCGTTGGGAAGAGTTACACCAGCACCCAGACTGGCAATTTACCAGTCCACCGTTTCCAAGGTTCATGAGCATTATGGAAGGCTTTGCCAACCTTGTGCGGCGGCACAAAAATACCCGTTTTATAGGTGCTCACGTGGGTTGCTATGCTGAGAATTTAGGTTGGGTTGCAGCACTTTTGGACGAATGCCCTAACTTTTATGTGGACATCAGCGCGCGTTTGGGTGAACTGGGCCGGCAACCTTACAGCGCGCGGCGCTTTTTTCTCAAGTACGCTGACCGCATTTTATTTGGTACCGATGCCGACGGTCACGTCAGCACCTACCAGCACTATTACCGCGTGCTGGAAACCGACGATGAATATTTCAACTACGATACCCACGACCCACCCAGGCAGGGGCGTTGGCATATCTATGGGTTGTACTTACCTGATGACGTTCTTGCCAAGGTGTATGCCCAAAATGCCCGCCGTCTCTTGGGCCTCATACCAAATTGACTCTTGAATGTCATAGTCTGAATCATCTAAGGGTACGCTCGAGCTGCGCTGTACTTCGTAAACACGAGCGATTTTGATGCCGCAAAGCGACATCAAAACATCACTTTAGTATTAC
>CAZMCW010000553.1:0-2558 GCA_964564405.1 uncultured bacterium | reverse complement strand
GGGCTCAAGCGGCTCGAGTATCGTGGTTATGACTCGGCTGGGGTCGCGATTGCCCCTGAACTTCATGCTAGCAACTTAGGCGTCATCAAACGGGCGGGTAAACTTGGCGTGCTAGCAGATGCCGTGGCTGAGACGCCTTTAACTGGCACCCTCGGCATGGGTCACACTCGCTGGGCTACCCACGGTAAACCCAATGATGTGAACGCCCATCCGCACGTTTCCAAAGACGGCAAGCTGGCCGTCATTCACAACGGCATCATCGAAAACTATTTGCCGCTACGTGAGGCACTTCAAGCTAAAGGCTATGAGTTTGTGTCTGACACCGATACCGAAACCGTGCTTTATTTGATTGAGGAAGTCTACAAAGGTGACTTACAAGCGGCTGTCCGTGCCGCCCTCGCCCAAATTCAAGGTGCGTATGCACTCGTCGTGTCCCATGTAGACCACGACATGATTGTGGCGGCAAGGGCCACCAGCCCGTTGGTGATTGGGCTTGGTGAAGGGGAAAACTTTCTTGCGAGTGACATCCCGGCGCTCCTTCCCTACACGCGCGACGTGCTGTTTTTAGAAGACGGCGAGATGGCGCTTTTAACCAAGCAACGGGTCATCATTACTGACTTTGCGGGTAAAGTGCAAACCCGCGAACCGGCTGTCATTGACTGGGACGCCGAAGAAGCTGAAAAAGCAGGTTTTGACCACTACATGCTCAAAGAAATTTTTGAGCAGCCTAAAGTTTTGCAAGATACCTTTGGGGGGCGTTTTGCAGGCACGGGGGATGACATTCACCTCGAGCTCAACCTCGACCCCAATGAGATTGACCGCGTGGTGATTACCGCCGCCGGAACCGCCTATTACTCTGGTCTGGTTGGTGAGTATTTAATTGAACAACTCGCCCGCATTCCGGTTGAGGTGGAAGTTGCTAGCGAGTTTCGCTACCGCGACCCGGTGATTAACGACCGCACGCTTTGCATTGTTGTATCTCAATCTGGTGAGACGATTGACACGCTCGAGGCTCTCCGCGAAGCCAAACGGCGTGGCGCGCGCACGCTGGCCATCCTCAACGTGAAAGGTTCATCCATTAGCCGCGATGTTGAGGATGTCATTTATATTCACGCGGGCCCAGAAATTGGCGTGGCCAGCACTAAAGCCTACATGGGCATGGTGGCGGCATTTGAACTTTTAGCCATTTGGTTAGGGCGGCGTTTAGGAAAGCTTGATGAAGCACGCGCTAGCGAGTTGATTTTTGCTCTGCGCCACACGCCTAACTTACTTGAGGCTGTGCTCGAGCAACGCGACACTATCGCTGAAATTGCTGAGGCGTTTAAAGGTCACAGCGACTACCTCTTTTTAGGGCGCGGCATCAACTTTCCCACCGCCCTAGAAGGCGCGCTCAAACTCAAAGAAATTTCCTACATTCATGCGGAGGCTTACGCAACTGGTGAAATGAAACACGGGCCCATCGCGTTAATTGATGACACCATGCCTGTTGTCGCAGTTGCAACAGCTTCAAAACTCTATGATAAAACGGTCTCTAACTTGCAAGAGGTTAAAGCTCGAGACGGCATCGTTATTGCGCTTGCCAACACCGGTGACACCACCATTAGCAAGCACGCAGACTACGTAATTGAAGTTCCTGAAACCGACGAACTCATTTCACCAATGGTGAACGCCGTAGCCCTCCAATTGCTTGCATACGAAACGGCTGCCCGGCTGGGACTTGATGTTGACCAACCGCGCAATCTTGCCAAAAGCGTCACCGTAGAGTAGCGCTAAGCACAATATTCCCAAGCTTAGTTAAGCCTTTAAGACAATCTTTTCTTGCTAAAATACAGTGTGAAGTTCGAGTGGGACGAAGCTAAAAACACACGCAATATTGCCAAACATGGTCTTGATTTCGCTGATGCCCGCAGCATCTTCCAAACACCGATGCTTACATCAGTAGATACACGCTTTGATTATGATGAAGACCGCTACATTGGCATTGGTTTTCTTAACAGCATTATTGTGTTAGTGGTCTTCACCGAGCCTGACGAAGATACCATTCGAGTCATTTCTCTAAGAAAGGCACTGAAACATGAGCGGGTCAGATTTGAACAAGCCCTCCAAGACCAACTGGGCTAAATTAAATGACATGACAGATAAAGATATTGACACCTCAGATGTTCCTGAGCTTGGTGATGATTTTTTTAGTGAGGCTACGTTGCGTTTGCCTAAATCTGTGTCTATTAAATTAGACGTTGATTCTGATACGTTGGCTTGGTTCACTGCTCAAGAAAACAGTCAAGAGCTTATGAAGGCTGCCCTACGCATATACGCTGAAGTTCACCGACAAGCATCCTAAGCCAGTTAATTTACGCATGAGGCACAACCAAGTTAATAAGGTCATTGATAAAGGCGCTTGTTCAACAGCAAGCGCCAATGTACGTTTGTTGTAATTCTTCCCTTGCCTTATATCGCTTGTAACGACGCCAAACTGCGCTCAATTGTACGCTTCGGATCCTTCGGCGTATCGTGCTCAACAATGAACCATTCTACGCCAGCCGCTTCTGCAGCAGGCA
>CAZMCW010000552.1:0-2564 GCA_964564405.1 uncultured bacterium | reverse complement strand
CTCGTGAGAGCGTACCCTTAGATGATTCAGACGATGACATTCAAGAGTCAATTTGATATCAAGACGACCTCGAGCATATTTCTGAGGTCGTCTTTGTTCACTAAGTCCTAGACAATGTTTACTAAGTCCTAGACAAGATGACAATGCTACTAGGATTGATGTTATCCAACTAATGCTGGCAGCATCAAATTTACAACTGCAAAAACGCTAAAATCTCGCCGGGTGACATGTTCGTGCGCACCCGCGGGATAAGTCCTAAAATAGCGCCAACACCTAGTGACGGTCCTGGGAACAATGCTGCATATTGGTCGATACCAGCTAGTGTTGGCGATTCAAAGACAAAATAACTTACCTCTTCACCTGAAGGTACGTCTAAGGTGAGCGGTATCGGGCTAGCGCTGGCAATGATCATGCGTGATTGATTGGCGGACAAAAAGAGTTGTTGAGCAACGTTGGCAGGCGCAAAAATGAAGTTCTCGAGGTTCATAGCACAAGTTTCCAAAGTTGGTAAAACAGATGCAACGCCGTTATTCAACTGAATGCTGTCATCTGGCGGCGCTACAATAATCATTCTGGGATAAACGCCGTCATTGCGAATGATAGCCCAAAATGCAATTTGGTTGCTGTTGTTATCCATAGAAGCAACAAGTGCCACGGGGTTAATTTGTTGTGCGGCGTTATCTATGAGCTCGGCAAGTGTCAAGATCATCATGCGTTTGGTGAGTTCGCCGGCGTCGTTCACTTGAGCAACAGGCTCGAGCCCGTACCAACGCCCCAAGCGGGTGAGCATAGTCTGCCAAGTGAGGGTGTCAATGCTAGCGGCCTGCCAAGTGGCCGGTAGTAAACGGCGCTCGAGCAGGTAACGCGCTGCGTCATATGCGTCATCTGTGGGTTCAACACCAACAGTTTCGTTGTAGTCGAAACGAGGTAAAACGGGTTCCAACAAATCTACTGCACGCTGCATATAAATAGCCGCGTCACGGCCGTCGGCAAGTTGTTGTAGGGCGGGTCCGCTTTCGTCTGCACGCAGTTCGGCAATGCAAACCTGAGCCCGAGCAGACATAGCTGCAAGCATTAGCGTTGTTAAACATACATTTAGCACTAAGCGTGCGCGCAGGTTAGCTCGAGCTGGGCAAATTCTTGCTCGTAAACTTCCTGCTTGTAAATAGTGACGGAACGGGTGCTTCACAAGTTTAACAAGGTGACACATAAAAAGTTGTTTCATAAGATATGCCTCGTAGTGTGTTGGGGTGCTTTTAGAGTTGTTATGTGTAGCAATTTAGGTAAAAGCTACAGCATAGTGCATAGTAAGGTTAGTCTACCGCGATTAAGTGGGGTACTCGAGCAAGATTTAGCGTTGACAGAATGCTACATGAAGACTTGTTAAACGCGCAATCTGGTCTCAAAAAGATACGACATGCCCTAAATGTTCTGTGACAAGGTTGTACGTTATGCTTCAAGGTGTACGACGTGTGTCAAGGCGTACGTTGTGCCCCAAGACAAACGGCTGCATTATAAGCTAAAGGGCTATCTCACAAAATGAAGCGCTACCTCACAAGACGACATGCTAATCTCATTAATCATCGTCACCATATTGCTAGATACCATATTGCTAGATGTGGTAGAACCCGTCTATTCGTTTTTAAGCTAACTGTGTTAGGCTGCCATAATAGCGCTATTAGGTTTATCTGCTACAAGAAAATATAAACCTGAGCAGCATGAGTCGACAAAGTTGCAGATTAGGGTGGTAACCACATCCAACAAGGTTTGTGGGCACCCAACCAAAATCTGTATGAGGAGGAATGAACGAGTGACGTTTCAAGTGGGCGACAAAGTGGTCTACCCAAGCCAAGGAGCGGGTGTCGTTGTGGAAAAAACAACCCGCGAGGTGTTAGGTGAAACCCGCGAATATCTCAAAGTGGATTTTGTGCGCGGGGATATGAGCGTACTGGTGCCGCTAGAAAAAGGGCAAGATGTTGGCTTGCGTCACACGGTAGGTGATGATGAGCTCGAGCAACTTGGAGACGCCATCCGCAAAGGTGATCTAAGCTTACCTAACCAGTGGCCGCCGCGCCACCGTGCCGAATTAGATATTTTAGCTGCTAATGATGCTTACGACCTAGCGCGTTTGATTGGCGCTCTATTTCAACGCGATCAAGAACGCGGTCTGGCTGATACCGAACGAGATATTTTTGAGAACGCTAAAAGTTTGTTATCTAGCGAATGGGCAGTAGTAGCAGACCTTGACTACGATACGTCACAACAGACGATTATGGGGATTCTCGAGCAAGCGTTGTCCTAGAAGCATTATTCTAAAAGTATTACCTTAGAATTAAAGTTTGAATTTCTTCAACTCTAGCCACGGTGCTGTTGAATTATCAGGTGAGTTGTTGAGCTTGCAGCGTGTAGCCTCTTGAAGTAGTTAGACTCGAAAATCCCTTGGACCTCGTCACATCCTTGTGGTGATGGGGTTTTTGTCATATGGTTTGAGCTTGTGAGATAAGCACAATATAGCGTTTCCACGAGTAATTGCCACAGGCAATTGCGCGTGCGACCTAGGGGAG
>CAZMCW010000551.1:0-2567 GCA_964564405.1 uncultured bacterium | reverse complement strand
GATTGATCAAGCTGTTAGCTTGAACCTCTACAACAACAAAACCAGCCTCAAATTCTTAAATGACATTTACATGCATGCTTACGAGCGTGGGCTCAAAACCACCTATTACCTACGTACAGTAGCAGCGTCCAAAGTTGAAAAGTCTACGGTCAGCGCCAATATTTTGGAAAGCTTGCCTACCTCAACTGGGACTAACTAAATTATGCGAACGAAATACCATCAACTCAAGGAGGATACGATGAACCATCCTGACACCAACATTCAACCCCAGACTTATGATGAACCTGCTATCACAACCAGTAATGATGACTGGGATGAAGAATTGAGCCTCGAGGAATCGCAAGTTGCTGTTTCTGTGGCCAATGCATGCCGCATCGGTGATCCCGATTGCGAAAGCTGCCAGTAGGAGCTATTGGTGACCTTAGCAGCAGCACGTAATCACAAAACAGGTGAACTTTTAGGACCTGAACTCGAGGGCGTCAATCAAATCCTGCCCCACATGCACAAGTGGGCTTGGCAGTGTTATTTAGACGGTGCTGCCAATAACTGGATGCCCACGGAAGTCCCCATGTCCAAAGACATCAGCAACTGGCATGCTAAAGATGTTTTGTCGGAAGATGAAAAGCTGGTGGTGAAGCGTAATCTGGGCTTTTTTGCGGGTTCAGAAAGCTTGGTGGCCAATAATCTGTTTGCGCTTGCTAAGCACATCACTGACCCGGAGTGCCGCCAGTATATGGCCCGGCAACAGTACGAAGAGTGTTTGCACAACCACACGATTGTTTACATTTGTGATTCGTTAGACTTGGATATTAATGAAGTCTACGAAGCGTACTTGAACATTCCGTCCATCAAGGCCAAAGACGACTTTTTGATGCGGGCAACCAGTGATCTCAACCGACCAGATTTTAAAACGAATACGCTACAAGGTAAACGTGAACTTTACAAAGGTGCGTTTACCTACTACATCATCTGTGAAGGTACGCTTTTTTACAGTGGTTTTGCCATGTTGTTGTCGATGAGTGATAAAGTCCCCGGCATCGCCGAGCAAATTCAGTACACGCTGCGCGATGAAAGTATTCATATTAAGTTTGGCACGCAGCTTTTAAATACCTTGCTCGAGCAACACCCTAACGTTATGACGCCTGAGTTTGAGGCTGAACTTACTGAACTTATGAAACAAGCTGTCGCGCTCGAGATTCAATATGCTAAAGACGTGCTACCACGTGGCATCTTGGGGCTTAACAGCGAGATGTTTGTCGATTACATGCAGTATATTGGCAACCGGCGGCTCGAGGGATTAGGCATGAGCTACCGTTTTGACAGCGACAGCAACCCGTTTCCGTGGCTCGCCGAAAAAATTGACATTCAAAAGCAGAAAAACTTTTTTGAGACGCGCGTGACCGATTATGCTAGCTCGAGTGTTTTGGATGATGACTTTTAAGGTTCTCAACTGAGTCTTTATAAGTAAAAGTGCTCCCTGTGAATATAAGAGGAGCGCTTTTACTTGGTCATTTGATAATGTTCTGCCAGACCTCAACCTTAGGATGATTGTCACGTGCTTGAGTGCAATTTTGATTGTCATCTTCACAGGGAAAAGTGGTATTTATCAATCCATATTTATATAAAATCTTTAGCGAATTGGACTACAATTTGACACATTGTGCATTAACAGACTTGAGAAATAGATTCATCATATGTTAACGCAAGTACAAATGTCCCACTGTCTGTCAACCAGTTTGCATTTAGGGTTTGCCGCTAGCTGTTACCTTAAATGTGCGAGGCAAAGCAGGGGTTTACCGTTCGTCACACTGAGCTAACGGGTTGGCGACGGCCTCAAATTTGAATTTACCTCGAGACATCTCTTGGAGGCTTGTGTTATGAAAAAGTATCTTGCAGCAGCAGTAGTTTTAGCCGTGTTGAGCGTTACATCTGCGCAAACAACATATGATTTTGATCCCGCTCACACCAGTGCCAACTTCCGTGCGTTTCACGCAGGAACAGGCTATACCTATGGCCGTTTTGATGAATACGAAGGTACCCTCGTATATGCCCCTGAAGCACTCGACGAAAGCTCATTTGAGTTTTTTATCAACGCTGAAAGCGTAAATACCAACAACGGACAACGTGATGATCACTTGCGCAGCCCAGACTTTTTTAACGTTGCCCAGTTCCCAACACTCGAGTTTGTGTCAACCGCTGTTGCTGCTACCGATGATGCAAATGTTTACGAAGTAACTGGCGACTTGACTATTCACGGGGTAACTAACGAAGTTACCGTCATGGTTGAAAAAACAGGTGAAAACACCAACGCACAAGGCAATGCGATTATTGGCTTTTTAACTGAATTTACGGTTGACCGTACCGACTACGGCATGACCAACCTGCTTGGTGCTGCTGGTCCTATGATTGATGTGATCTTTAGCTTTGAAGGTGTTGCAAACTAATCTTAACGTTTTGCCAGAGCAACCTAATACTAAGGTGATGTTTTGATGCCGCAAAGCGGCATCAAAACCGCTCGTGTTTACGAAGTACAGCGCAGCTCGAGCGTACCCTTAGATGATTCAGAC
>CAZMCW010000550.1:0-2577 GCA_964564405.1 uncultured bacterium | reverse complement strand
AAAATAGGCCCCAACGCGGAGGTCATCGCCGAAAAGCCCGACCACAAGCCAATGGCTTGCCCGCGTTCGTCTGCTGGAAAGGTTGCACTGATAATCGCCAGACTACCCGGCGTCAGCAGCGCACCGCCAATGCCTTGTAAGGCCCGAAACGCAATGAGCATATTGGTTGAGGTTGCCAGCCCGCAGCCCGCAGATGCCAGGGTAAAGATGCTCACGCCAATCAAAAATACCCGCCGCCGTCCGTAGTGATCGCCTAGTGAGCCACCTAGCAAGATAAGTGCTGCCAGCAGCAACATATAGATATTGGTAATCCACTGCGCGTCCACCAAGCTAGCACCAAGTGCCGTTTGAATAGACGGCAGGGCAACACCTAGGGTTGAACCACTGATGAAGACCATGCTCGAGCCAGCAATGGTTGCCACCAAGACCCACGGTTTAACTGTCTTTTCACAAGGTGACGCGTCACCAGCACCACGGATTACACCTTCATCACAAGGATTGCGGGTTACAAATGTCATGGAATCCATTCTACCTGTTGATGGTCAGCTGATTACGGGCAGCAAGTGATGTGAGAATTTGTGCTCGAGCCCACAGTTTTGCATGCAGATATTACATTTGGCCACAAAAAAGATGGCAGCTCGAGCCGCCATCTCCTTAGTCTGTATTTGATTATCGCGTTACATTGTCATATTAAAATTCAACTAGCCACGCCTCAGCACTTTAGCACCTTGGCGATGCTTACCAAAATTTCCAGCCCGGCACGCGCATGGTGTTGGTAACAAGATTAAAGAGCGTTGGTCCGTATGCTGCCGCCACAATAAACGCTGAAAACGCCCACCAAATAAACACGTGATCCATAATTTTGAGCACGCGCATATTACTTGGTTCAACATGAGCTGCTGCCCACGGAATTTCTACTTCGTCTTCACTATGTACGCGTTTACCCCACAAGGTACCAAAAAACACGGTAAAGAAAATGATAACCGCAAACAGTAAAATAACGCCGCCAAAGCCCGTTAAAAACCGTGGAATTGCACCATCTGAATACGCGCCTGCCAAGTTAGCAGATAAGTTTGATATGTGAGCGCGCCGGGGTACAGCCAAAACGCCCTGCCAGTGCATCCCTACTGAAAAAATCATCATGCCCACAAACCACAACCAGGACGACGCTAGCGCCATGCCGTTTGAAAACAACTTTTTACGGGTCAAGTTAGGCAGTAACCAAAAACTAATGCCAAAAAAGCTAAGCGTTACCGCTGAACCAATGGTGAGGTGAAAGTGACCAGGCACCCACGTGGTGTTGTGCACCACCGCATTAAGGCCAAAGCTTGCGTTTACCACGCCACCAGCGCCACCAAAGATGAATGAAAACATGGCGAGTGCTTGAGCCGTAAAACTTGCATTGCGCCAGTTGAGTTTGGGAATCCAGCCGAGTAACCCGCGCCCGCCATTTTCACGCCCCGCTTTTTCAAGTGACGCACCAATAGTAAACGCGGTAATCAAACTAGGTATTGCCACAAGTGAAGTTAGCGTGCTGTGGACAAGTTTCCATGCTGGGGTAATACCGGGGTCAGAAAATTGGTGATGCAAGCCTACAGGTGTAGAAAAGAGCAAAAAGAATACAAACACCAATCGGGTCAGGGGATCAGAGACAAGTTCGCCGCCCGTTTGCTTAGGAAACATGGCATACCAAGACACATAGGCAGGTAAGAGCCAAAAATATACAATTGGGTGTCCTGTGAACCAAAAGAGTGTCCGCGCTAGCAAGGGATCAACGCCGTCTACAAGTCCCATTGACCACGGTAGCAGCAAAAAGACAACCTCAGAGACAATACCCAAAGACGCAAGGAGCCACATAAGCCAGGTGAGCAAACACATGTACGCTGGCAAAGGGGTAATTTTTCCGGGATTCTCGCGCTTCCAAGAAAGCCACATGCGAACAACTTCGATACCGGTAAGCAGGCTACCCACAACAACTAGCGCCAACCCCAAATAAAACGCCCAGTGTCCCATCAATGGTGGATAAAAGGTGTAGAGCACGTTTGATGTGTTGGCAATAATGGCCACGCCAGCCATCACAAGACCGCCCATCATAATCCAGTAGATGGTCCACGCCATGGTCATGCTAGGGCGCTTATCTAGCGAGCGCGCTGGAATATACAGCAACCACCCACAAATGAAAAAGGTCGTAAACACCAGTACGTTGAGTACCCCGTGCAAAGTTAAGCCTTGATAATACGACTGCAAAAACGGCAAGTACTGGTAGACGTTAATACCTGCGTAGTTCAGCGCTTGCAGCGGCCCAATGAGCGCACCAATAAGTAGGGCAACAAAACCAGTTACAACAAAATAGAGCGTAACTTTTTTCTCTGGATGAGCTACGTACACGTCCGACTTAACCCGGGCGCTAGTAGGAATACTAGATACAGCCATACAACTCCTTCAATTGAACAGCGTCATCATGCGCTGTGGGTGGTGTTTGTGGTGGTAGATGTTGGTGACGCACTTACAATCCTAATTGCTGGCGAATGTCGTAAACTTCAATACCTGTGTGTTGGGTGCCTCGAGCAGTTGCAA
>CAZMCW010000549.1:802-2612 GCA_964564405.1 uncultured bacterium | reverse complement strand
CCGTATTTACGTTGGCTTTAACCTCGCCCCAGAATTTGCCGAAGCCAGCGACGGTGGTGCCGCCATTCAAGATACTGCTGTACGGGTTGCCATTCAACACGCTATTGATGTGCCTATTATTTGCGCCTCACTGCTCGGTACAGAGTGTACCCGGGCAACCGGACTCGTTAACCCACCTAATGACAATCCCAACTTAGAGCCCTACCCGTTTGATCCCGAGCTTGCTGAAACCTTACTGGACGAAGCCGGCTACCCCCGTGGTGACGACGGCGTGCGGTTTAGCCTCACCTTGCAAAGCCCCAACAACCGCTATCTGAACGATGCCAACGTCGCGCTAGCCGTCGGGCAATATTTAACAGATGTTGGTATTGAGACCGAAGTTGAATTAATGGACTTTGCCTCAGTTTATGTGCCGCTCATTCGCCAAAAACAAGCTGGGCCACTCTTCTTACTTGGCTCGGGTGGTGGTACTTGGAACGCGCTTTACGACATGGCTGATCTTTCAGCACCAGATGCAGGCACCAACTACACCAACTGGCAAAATGACGAGTGGTTTACCCTCTGGAACAGCCTTGCTGACATTCGTGATGCCACTGCAGAACGTGAAGTCATCAACGAGATGCTGAGCGTCTTCTACAACGATCCACCTTGGCTCATGATGTACTTCCAACCAGACTTTTACGGTGTGAGTACCCGCCTCGATTGGGATGCTCGCCGTGACGAAAAAATTATTGTTTACGACGCTGCATTAGCAAATTAAAACTGTTGCTCGAGGACGCTTCTTAACTGAGGCGTCCTCACTGTATGTATTTGCACTGTATGTGTTCGCTGGGTATAACCATTCATGAGAGCCGCCATTAAGCACGAAGTTCAGTCCATTCAACCCATTGACAACCTCGAGACAGAACATCAGCACACTGTTTTAACGTGGATTGCGTCAGGCGCACCGCTTTGTCGTACGGTGAAACCGGCTACGCCAGCACAACACTTAGTGTCGTATTTTGTCGTCGTTGATGTTAGTAAAAAGATGCTTCTTTTGGGGCATCACACAAAAGCTGGCTTGTGGTTACCCACGGGTGGACATGTTGAACCAAATGAACACCCACGCGCTGCAGCACTACGCGAAGCTGACGAGGAACTTGGGGTGACACCTGAATTTTTGTTAGAAACACCCCTCATGCTTACGGTGACAAAGACAGTTGGCATCATCACTCAACACACTGACGTTTCGCTTTGATACGTGATACGTCATGCACGGACAAACGTCACAGCCTCTTCAGTATGATGTCAACGAGTTTTCAGATATGCAATGGTTTGCTCTAGATGATGTACCTCTTGATAACAGTGATCCTCACATGGCGCGCTTTTTGGACAAATTGCGCACAATTCTTGCTACCTAACTCGTAAGGCTATTATTATGTGGACATATATCTTGCGCAGGCTCGTTCAGTCGCTCATCGTCATTGTGGGCGTCACGCTCATTTCGTTTGTCGCCTTGCACATCGGCGGCGATCCAACCTATTTGTATGTAAGTGAGCGGGCTAGTGCCGAAGAAATTGCCGCAACACGCGCCAAACTTGGCTTTGATCAACCCCTTTATGTTCAGTACGTAAGCTACTTGGGCAACCTTGCCAGAGGCGATTTTGGCAATTCGCTGACCCACCGCACACCCGCGATGGAGGTTGTGCTCGAGCGACTCCCAGCAACTATTGAAATGACGCTACTGGCTATTGTTATTGCCATTAGCATTGCCGTGCTCACAGGTGTTCTTGCTGCGCTGTACCACGGCACGCCGATTGACGGCAGCATT
>CAZMCW010000549.1:0-792 GCA_964564405.1 uncultured bacterium | reverse complement strand
AGTCCATGCCTAGTTTTTGGCTTGGCATTATGCTGATTTTGTTTGTAGGTCTGCAACTGCGCTGGTTACCTATCTCTGGACACATTCCTCTGTTACAACCCCTCTTTGCAGGTGACTTTGGTGAAGCAGCAACAAACGCACCACAAGCCTTGCGCTATTTGTTGATGCCATCACTGACCATTGCGGTGTTTTCGCTATCGCGCAATTCACGGCTGGTGAGGTCGTCGATGCTCGAGGTTTTAAATCAAGACTTTGTCCGCACAGCCCGCGCTAAAGGTGTACCCGAGTCAGGCATTGTCAGCCGGCATGCACTGCGTAATGCCTTGTTACCTGTTGTGACGATGGTGGGGCTCGAGTTTGGCTTTCTGTTAAGCGGCGTGGTTGTGGTTGAAACTGTGTTTTCGTGGCCTGGCGTGGGCCGGCTCGTCTTCAATGCCATCAACCAACGCGATATTCCCCTGGTGCAAGCAGCAGTAGTGCTCTTTTCACTGTTGTTTGTGGGGCTTAATTTACTGGTAGATATTCTCTATGTGCGCTTAGATCCGCGCGTGAAGTTAAGTTGATAATTTTGCGACCAACTCTAAACCTAAGCTGTTTAACAATGAAACTACATCTCACAAATACATTCAACAAAATTACTGCACAAGTTTTAACGAAAGTTACCAAGTGACCCAAAATTCGTTACGTACACAAGCTGTGTCAAGCTCGAGCCAAGATGTAACAGCTATACCTGCAGCAAGGCAAGCATGGCGACGCGCTGTACGCAGCATGCTCCGCACGCGCTGGCCCATT
>CAZMCW010000548.1:0-2612 GCA_964564405.1 uncultured bacterium | reverse complement strand
TGCCAACAGCACCGCCACACACCCCGCTGCGTTATCCATCTGCCCGCTGTAAAGGTGAGCGTCAAGGTCATCCGCAAGAGGTTCCATAGGTACGTCAATGACAACCCGCTGCCCCGCTTGCAAGCTGACGTTGGCATCATCTGGCTTGAAATAGGCAACTTCATCACCGTGTAAAGTACCTCGAGCAATGACCTCATAAGCCCGTGCCAAAGTTGAATATCCTAAGACTGAGGCAGGTTGCTGACCGTTCATCATCGTATGTAAACAAAAGGGTATGAGGTTATAGCCTGTGTCGTCTCGCTCACCTGAAATTAAATAGCTGATGCAGTCCCAGTGGGCAACGAGCCAGATAGGTGCTGGGGATGAGCCAAGCTCGAGCACCCCGTTGCCTGTTTGTTGATAATTTAAGTCCCAGCTTGGTATGTCATGACCTTGCCACAAATCAGCCTGGACAACGTCTTGCCACCAGGTGTTAATGATGGATCCGCGTAACCAGGCAGGTGTTTGGCTTGGGGCTGGCGTGTTAGCGAGGTCGTAGAGAAGTGAGGTGGCTCGAGCTGGCGTTGCCCACGTTAAGAGCGCTTCTAACTCAGCCTCACTTAAACTAGCTGGTAACGCTGATGCCACTGGGTTAGCGGCCTTGCAACCAGCGGCTCGAGAGGCTCAAGTTAAACCAAATGGCTAGCAAAATAATCAAACCTTCAATGATTTGTTGGTAAAACGGCGAAATACGTAGCAAAATAAGCCCATTGCCAATCATCGCTAGCAAGAGTGTGCCGAGCACCGTACCCAACATGCGCCCTTCGCCACCAAATAAATTGGTACCACCCACAATGACTGCGGCAATCACTTGTAACTCAAAGGCAACCCCTGTATACGACGAGCCAGACGCCAGCCGTGCTGCTGTCACCATGCCGCCTAATGCCACAACCAAGCCGCTAATCATGTAAACGACAAGTTTGACGAGACGTACATTCACGCCACTACGCCGCACAGCTTCTTCGTTGCTGCCAATCCCGGTGATGTATACGCCTAGCGTCGTTGTATTCAAGAGGATGATGCCCACGACTACAACGACAAGCGCGATGATAGCTGGTACAGGCACAATGCCAATACGACCGCGTCCAAGCCATAAAAAAGGGCTGTCTGGGTTGATGGGGAGGGAATAGCCTCGAGTTAGTAGTTGCGCTAGCCCGCGCACAATGGACAGCGACGCTAGGCTCACAATAAACGCTGGAATGTTCTGATACGCCACAAAATAGCCATTCACTGCACCAAGCACAAGGCCCAAAAGCAGCATGAGCACAACCGTAAGGACAACCCCAAAACCAGAACCAACCGCCCCCAAGGTCATTGCTGAAAGCACCGCGACTAACGCTGTACCTGAGCCGACGGACAAGTCAATCCCACCTGTGGTAATGACGAGCGTCATACCTGTTGCCACAATAAGAGTAGGCGCAGCTTGCCGGGCGATGTTGAGCAGATTAGTGACTGTCAAAAAGTTTCTGGCAGTCAGCGAAAGCACGATGAACACAACTATAAAAATAAGCAGCAACGTACCCTGAAAGGCAACGTCTGGGTTGCGCCAAGCTTGCTGGATGGGTTTAGGTTGAGATGATGCGGGTAACTCTGACAAAAGTGTGTGTCTCCGAACGAATGGGGTTAGAGGTTTGATGTGGATGAAGTGCTATTTACCGCTGTTTAAGATGTCGACATCAACAGTGACCGACAATGCTTGAGTAAGAAGTATCACCCCTCACCACATCAATCTAGGGCGAATTTAAGAAGACGTTATTGCTGTGGTTGTGATGATAGTTGGGATACTTGAGCTATCATTGATAGCTTTTAAGCAGTCAGGCAAGATGGACCGAACCATCTTTAAGCTTGAACGATAAGTTTGATGACTTCTTGTAAATTAGTATCTTGGCTATTACGTTCAGCGACGTTGCGCCCTTCGTACATCACCATAATGCGGTCGCTGACTGCCATAACATCTTGCAAACGGTGGCTGATGAGGATGATACCTACACCTTCGTCGCGTAAACGGCGGATTAAGTCCAAAACCTCGTTCACCTCTTTAACAGCTAGGGCGGCGGTGGGTTCATCTAAAATGAGCACTTTGGGCGCAAACGACACCGCCCGACCGATGGCAATCGCTTGACGCTGCCCACCCGACAAATGTTTAACCTTGACCCGGGTGGACGGCACTTTAATGTGTAAGCGCGCTAGCACTTCACTAGCATTTGCATGCAAGCGCGCTTGGTCAACAAACTTGAGCCCAGCAAGGTGGCGGGTAGGTTCGCGCCCTAAAAAGATGTTTTTGGCAACACTCAACGTGTCGCACAGGGCGAGGTCTTGGTAGACCATCTCGAGCTGACGCTTGCGGGCGTCTTGCGGTGAGCGAAAACTGACGGGGCTACCCTCGAGCAAGTACTCCCCGTCATCCGGCCGGTACGCACCGCTAATGACCTTCATAAGGGTAGACTTACCAGCACCATTATCTCCCAAAAGCCCTAGAACCTCGCCGGCTTCTAGCCGTAAGTTAACGCCTTTGAGCGCTTGAATGGCACCAAAGTGTTTGTGAATGTTGCGTAGCTCGAGCAGGCTCATCT
>CAZMCW010000547.1:0-2623 GCA_964564405.1 uncultured bacterium | reverse complement strand
AAGGGTACGCTCGAGCTGCGCTGTACTTCGTAAACACGAGCGGTTTTGATGCCGCAAAGCGACATCAAAACATCACTTTAGTATTAGCTATTTGGAAGATGCATGCTCGAGCTGTATTCTAAGTGTCTCCATAGCAACTTCGCGACGTAGAACGTGAATGAATCACATTCTAAACTTATTGATGTTGTTTTCAATTTTCAAGTAGAGTAGGAAGCCCATGACGTTAGAAATAGTACAGATAGATAAAGATGTAGATGCACTTTACATCAAATTTGCTAAAGATGCCCAAGCAACTGAAACGCTCGAGCTCAACTTTGCCGTTCACGCAGATATTGACGCACAAGGCAATGTTATCGGTGTAAAAGTTGCTAACTTCTCAGATTATGGACAGCTCGATCTACCTAACTTTGATAGTCCTGTCAAGCTTGCTGAAGTTAGGGCGTTTAGTAATCAGTTTGTGTAACGTTAGTTAGGTAGGTTGCTCGAGGCCATCATATCAACTGCTATCTCAACCATCTCATCAAAAAGACGCTAAATAGCGGCGAGGTTACGTCTTGATTTGCTGTAGTCAAGTTTCGCGACTAGTAACAAGTAGCTCGTTACCCGCTTGTTGTTAGCCGCTCGCTTGTCGTTAGTCACAAGATTATATCTTCTGGAAGATGTCCCTGTTAAAAAACTGGTTTAATAGTTAGCATCAATACGACGCATCAACACGATAAGATAAGTGTTAAGTCATCTTTACGCTAGCTACGCTTTAGGAGGCATCACCTATGGCCGTTGAAATTACCGTACTTCACTTGTTTACGTTTGTGCTCGCCATCTTTTTAGGGTTTGAGCTTATCAACAAAGTTCCCAGCCAACTCCATACTCCGCTTATGTCAGGCGCAAACGCCATTTCAGGTGTGACCATTGTGGGGGCCATCGTAGCAACGGAAGTAGGCAGCAGTTTTAGCAACTTTTTAGGGGTAATAGCGCTTATTTTTGCAACAATCAACGTCGTCGGAGGATATTTGGTAACCGACCGCATGTTAGGGATGTTTAAAAAAGGTGGCGGCGGCACACCGTCTGTACCTCAACCTTCAGCAGGTAATCCGCTGGTCAAACTCATGAAGATGTTCCGACCTAAGGAACGCTCATGATTATCCCGTTTATCATTAACATGACCTACATTGTAGCGTCTATTTTGTTTATTTACGGGCTCAAAATGCTCAGTAACCCAGATACTGCTCGGCGTGGTAACCGCGTATCTGCTGTGGGCATGCTTATTGCGGTAATTGTCACCCTCATGCAAGCAGGTATCGGTTTGCCGCTAGTTTTTACGGGGCTTATTGTTGGCACTGTTATTGGAGTAGTTACCGCACGACTTGTCAACATGACTGCTATGCCTGAAATGGTTGCACTCTTTAATGGGTCTGGCGGGATTGCTAGTCTGCTGGTGGGGTGGTCAGAGTACAACCGTGGCGTTGTGATCAACCCAGCTATTGCGTTAGCCGTGTTTTTAGCAGTGCTTATTGGTGGCGTCACGTTTTCGGGTAGTTTGGTTGCGTTTGCCAAGTTGGCTGGGCGCTTACCGGGCCGACCTATCTTGTTTAACAATCAACACATCTACAACGCAGGTTTACTGGGCTTGTCTTTGCTCCTTGGTGTCATTTATGTAGCGAGTAGCGGCGGCCGTCACGCGCTTGTCTACCTCATCTTTTTAGTGGTGCTAGTTGTCGCACTTGCGCTAGGTGTACTAGCTGTTATCCCTATTGGCGGCGCAGACATGCCCATTGTGATTTCACTCTTAAACAGCTATTCCGGGTTAGCAGCAAGCGCTGCTGGGTTTATTATTGAAAACAATGTGTTGATTGTAGCTGGCTCGCTGGTTGGTGCAAGCGGGTTAATTCTCACGAACATTATGTGTAAAGCTATGAACCGTTCGCTTACCAACGTGCTTTTTGGCGGCTTTGGGGGTGTTGCTCAAGAAGCTGGTGAGGCTGTCACAGGCGAGGTCAAAGCCATTAGCCCTATGGACGCTTACTATATTTTGGAAGCAGCTAACCGGATCATTTTTGTACCTGGTTATGGGATGGCAGTTGCTCAAGCCCAGCACGCGGTGCGTGAGTTGGCAACGCTGCTCGAGGACAACGGCGCAGACGTAAGTTACGCTATTCACCCAGTAGCAGGGCGCATGCCCGGTCACATGAACGTGCTGCTAGCAGAAGCTAACGTGCCCTACGAGCAACTTGTTGGACCAGAAGATGTCAACCCGCAAATGGACATTGTAGATGTTGCAATTGTCATTGGTGCCAACGACGTGGTGAATCCAGCTGCGCGCGAAGACAAAAGTAGTCCACTCTACGGCATGCCAGTGATTAACGTTGACGACGCGCGTACGGTATTTGTGCTCAAAAGGTCGATGAATCCTGGGTTTTCTGGCGTACAAAACCCACTGTTTTTTAAAGATAACACCCGCATGTTGTTTGGCGACGCTAAAGCGATGGTGGGCGCACTAGCAAGTGAGTTCAAAGACGATGACTAGCGTATAGCCTAGGTTATACTAAAGTGATGTTTTGATGTCGCTTTGTAGCATCAAAATCGCTCGTGTTTACGAAGTACAGCGCAGCTCGAGCGTACCCTT
>CAZMCW010000546.1:256-2647 GCA_964564405.1 uncultured bacterium | reverse complement strand
TCACAAGGCCCACGCTAGTCAGAGTGTTAAGCTAACGTTGTGGACGTTCCTGACGTACTCAACTTATTAGATTTAGCCAGCGGTGCAGACCAGCATCCTGTACCCGCCCTAGCTGCGGTGCTCGAGCAAGTCACCGACCCTGAGCCACGCCATGTGCTCCCTGACCAGTGGTATATGGTGCTAGCAGGCGAACTCATCATCGATTTACCTTACGGTGACTTTCGCATTTTACGGGCGAATGACCTGTTGGTGTTTAATGAGGCTGTGGATGTCACCCTCACGCCTGTTGAAGATGTAACCTTATTGCGAGCAGCCTTGGATTAACGTGACCCTTGTTGTCATTGTTATACGTAATTATATGTAAATTTAGCATCCTTAAGCCTGCGTTCAGCAACGCCATTTAGACTTAAAGCAAATGGAGGTTACTGTGCACACTAGCTTATGGCGCACCATTAGCATCATCAGTTTACTTGTGGTAGCAAGTTGCAGCTCAGATTCAGCGGACTCAATTATTTATCGCCACCTTGCGGAAGTAGACGCTACCAACGTTCGTTTACTTGACGGTGAACGTAACTTGGAAATTACAGCAAGTGGTAATCACCGCAATGGTTGCCGACGTTTAGACGGTTACGACGTGGCCACCCAAGAAGCAGGTGAAGCACAACCCGGAAGCATTGCTATACAGTTGTGGGAGTGGCAGCCAGACAGAGACCCCAACGTAGGCTGTACGGACATCGCCCCACCTTTTAGTATTATCATCCTGGTAGATGTTGCCACACTTCCCTCGGGACAGTACGAGGTTGATGTTAACGGTCTTAGCAGGACCATTACGCTTTCTGGTAGCTGATCCACACTACCCACCGCAACATCATTACACACGCTCCACCACACACACCCGACGCCAATGGCGACGTACCATAAGCTAATGAGTGAGCGAACCGATACCCTCACAAAACCTGCCACCAAAACGAAACCCGAAACGGCTAAACCGCCCATGTACCGCGTGCTGCTTTTGAATGACGACTACACGCCGATGGACTTTGTGGTGCTGGTCTTAGTACGTTTTTTCAAAAAAACAGCGTCTGAGGCCACCCAGATCATGCTAAGTGTGCACGAGCAAGGCGTCGGCCTGTGTGGCGTATACCCCTTTGAACTAGCAGAAACCAAAGTGGCCCAAGTAACCCGCACGGCTCGCCAATCAGGGCATCCGCTGCGCTGCACGCTTGAACCCGAAAGCACTGGAGGAACTGACGCATGATTTCAGATAACCTGCGGCAAACCACGAGGCGTGCTATTGCACGGGCGCGGGCGTCTCGGCATGAATATGCTGGCCTCGAGCACCTCCTGCGCGAGCTAACAGGCGACCCAGACGCTAGCGCTGTACTGAACGCGTTGCACATAGACATTGACAGCCTCAACCAAGAGCTTGATGCCGCCCTAGACGAGCAACCTGCGGCCGACATTAGCAGTCTGGCTGACCTCGAGGCTGCGTTTATTCAAGCCTACGAAACCGTACTTGGCGAATCACCACAAGACCCTAATAACTATGCTGACGACGATTACGACAATGCAGATAACGATGCAGATGATGTCATTGATGACGGCTTTGCTGAACCTGCTGAAGATGACTTGCTCTTTCATGACGAAGATGATTTTCAACAAGATAGCAGCCAAAACAACGATAGTGAGCCTAGTAACACCTACGCGCTCGACATGCTCGAGGTCATCCCAACAGCCGCCTTTGAACGAGTGATTCAACGCGCGGCCCTATCCATGCAATCCGCAGGCCGAGCGGAAGCCACCGGAGCCAATGTGCTCGTGGCCATGTTTGACGAACCCAACACCCGCGCGTATTTATTGCTCGAGGCTGCTGGGCTTAGCAAGTTAGATGTCACCAGTTATTTGGCAGGCAAGACACCTTTACAACCTCTCGCCAAGCGTCAAAAGCAAGTCTCTGATGAAGAAGGCACCGACCAGCGTGATGATGGAGGTGCAGCCAACGACCCGCTCGAGGAATTTTGCATTAACTTAAGTGCACTAGCAAACGCTGGCAAACTTGACCCACTTATTGGACGCGAGCATGAACTCACCCGCCTTATGCAAGTGCTGGCGAGGCGCAACAAAAACAACCCGGGAAAACCGCCTTGATTGAGGGCTTTACCCAACGCGTTGCCAGTGGTGACGTCCCCACCAAACTGCGCGAGGCTGTTGTCTACGCGCTAGACATGGGCGCGCTGCTGGCTGGCACGCGCTACCGAGGGGATTTTGAGGAGCGGCTGAAGGGCGTGTTGAATGAGCTCGAGCGTCACCCCTTTGCCATCCTGTTCATTGACGAAATTCACACCGTCGTGGGCGCAGGTGCCACCGCGGGCGGCGCAATGGACGCCTCCA
>CAZMCW010000546.1:0-246 GCA_964564405.1 uncultured bacterium | reverse complement strand
TTTCCAAAAAATTGATGTGCTTGAACCCAGCCCCGAAGACGCCCTGGCCATCGCCCACGGGCTTAAACGCTACTTCGAGGAGCACCACGACCTTAGCTATCAAGACGATGCTCTGGACGCCGCCGTCAATTTGTCCGTGCGGCACTTGCGCGAGCAACGCTTGCCAGATAGCGCCCTCGACGTGCTCGACGAAGCTGGTGCTGCCCAAGCCCTAGTAGATGAAGCCGACCGCGCGACCACCATTGA
>CAZMCW010000545.1:0-2649 GCA_964564405.1 uncultured bacterium | reverse complement strand
TCTACTCGCTCCGCTTGGGTTACTTTGTTACCAAAATAACCGGAAATGGTATTACACCACATCGAACGCAATAAATTAGGGATGGCGAATGATAACGTCATCCCTAATAATTCTGTTCAAGTTGACTTACGCAGACGTGTACGCGCCATCTACGGGTAAAGCAATGCCACTCACAAAACGCGCTTCGTCGCTGGCTAAAAATAATGCAGCGTTGGCAACGTCTCTAGGGACGGCCATACCAGCTAGGGGATTATATGCTTCAAACTCCTTACGCCTAGCTTCTGGGTCGGGACTACTGTTAATGAAGTGCTCAACCAAAGGTGTCTTAACAACCGTTGGGCAAATGGAGTTCACCCGGATGTGACTAGGACCGTACTCTTGCGCGGCAGCTCGAGCTAAATTCACGACGCCCGCTTTACTTGCCACATACGGTGGAATGTCTTTAAAGCCAACTAAGCCAGCCGTAGATCCCATGTTGATGACGGAACCGCCATTACCGGCAGCGACCATGGCCTCAATCGCGTATTTCATGCCGTAAAAAACACCGTGTAAGTTGACGTCAATGACCTTGTGCCAGTTGTCGAGGCTCGAGCTTGCAATGGGCGCTTGCTCGCCGTCGATTCCAGCATTGTTGACCATAATGTCCAGCTTGCCAAAATGACTTACCGTTTCTTTGACCAGTGCTTCTACGGCGCTGGCGTCAGTAACGTCTGTCTTAATAAAATGCCCGCCGACTTCACTGGCAATCTTTTGACCCGCTTCTTCGCTTAAGTCTGCGATGACAACCTTCGCGCCTTCTTCTGCAAAGCGGAGGGCAATTGCCTGCCCCAAACCTGAAGCGCCCCCCGTTACAATTGCAACTTTACCGTCTAAACGTGCCATGTTGGCTCCTTTACTGTGCAAGCTTGTGACGTGCATAAGCTTGCTCAAGATGTGCGGTCTCCTACTGCCGTTAAACCCCCTTTGATAACAACGCAGAAGATGCCGCCTAGATTCACAAGCGGGCTTGCTAAATGGATAATAAGCACTTGGCATTGTGCTTGTGAAAACATTTCAACTTTAAGACCAGGGCGTGTGCTGACACTGTAGTGGCTAATCAAGTTAACCTTGCCACAATGTGCTGTCAAGTTGAGCGTTGACTTAAAAACTATTCATCAACCTTACTTTCTTAGCAAGCAAGTAGCTAGACAGTGTATAGCTGTTGTGAGCGCGCTATAGTTTGATATGGCTTTAACGCACCCCAAATTAATCTATCCAACTGCACCCAAAGTTGACCAAGTAGATGATTACCATGGCACGGCTGTGGCGGACCCTTATCGTTGGCTCGAGCACGCAGGTAGCCCTGAAACCCACGCGTGGATTCAAGCCCAAAACAACCTCACCTTTGACTATTTGAACAAGCTACCTGAACGCGACAGCTTGCGTGAGCGGCTTACTGAGTTGTGGGATGTTCCCAAAGCAAGCGTGCCGTTTAGCTACAAAGGACATATCTATCAATTTTGTAACAGCGGCTTGCAAAATCAAGACGTTCTGATGGTGAGTGAGACTACGCTGGATGATATGCGCGTGTTGCTTGATCCAAATACCTTATCTGAGGACGGCACAGTGGCGTTGTCCAACATGAAGATAAGTTTTGATGGCAATTTGCTAGCCTATGCGACCAGCGCGAGTGGGTCAGATTGGCTCACCTGGCACGTGCGCGATATTGCCACTGGGCAGGACCATAACGACGAAGTTCACTGGAGCAAATTTGCTGGTGCAGCATGGCAACCGGATGGTAGTGGCTTTTACTATCAGCGCTATACGCAACCCGCAGAGGATGCAGCTTACACCCAAACGAATCAAGCACCGCAACTTTGTTTTCACAAACTAGGCACACCTCAAACTGACGATGTTGTCATTTACGATCGCCCAGACGAACCTGAGTGGATTTTTAGTCCACATATCAGCAACGATGGTAAGTATCTTTTTCTTTACGTTAATAAAGGCACTGATTCACGTAACTTGCTGTTTTATCAACCACTTACTACGGATCAGGTTGTGCGTGCAGATAAGTTCCAACCTATTGCTAATGAGTTCGTCGGCAGTTATGGAATAGTGGGTCAAGATGGGACAACTTTTTACATTTACACAGATAAAGATGCTCCCAAAGGCAAACTTATGGCGTTTGATAGTGAAGCGGCTACCTGGCAAACAATCTTAGTTGAGGAAGACAGGGTTATCGATGGTATCAGCCATGTGACAGGAGATGCTATTGAGGCTGGGTTTATTGTGGATTACTTAGAGGATGCCAGCAGTCGGCTCGAGCGCTACGATCTTGTGGGCCGTAAGCTGGCTGATATCAACTTACCTACCTTAGGGTCAGTTACAACCGTCAACACCGAACCTGGCGTAAATGACGTTTACTACGGCTTTACGTCATATTTGTACCCACCCACCAGCTACCGCTACAACCTACAAACAGGGGAGAGTATAGAAGTCTTTCGCCCCGAGGTGAAGTTTGATACTAGCAGTTATGTGACCCGACAACTTTTTGCTACTAGTAAAGACGGCACGCGCGTGCCGATGTTTGTCACCCACAAACGCGACCTAGAACTTGATGGCAGTAATCCCACCTTGCTGTACGGCTATGGTGGGTTTAATATTTCG
>CAZMCW010000544.1:0-2660 GCA_964564405.1 uncultured bacterium | reverse complement strand
CCGTTCTTGGCTGCTACGGTGGACCTCACGAGCGCCGCGCGCACGGCTTAGTTCTTCCTCGAGGCTGCGAATCATCTCTAGAATGTTCACCGCTTCAGCCTCGCGAATGCGCATAGGTGGTTCAACCACCCAATCTTCTTCTTGTGAGGTGGGTGGCGCAATTTGGGCGAGATGAACCTGTCCTAGTTCTACCCGCCCTTGCTGATTTTCATAGGCGCTAAAAACCACTAGTGCATCAAGTCGATTTAAAAACAACATCGACAAATCACCTTCAGCAAAGTTGGACACATTGGGACGGGTGTGCACCAAGCGCAATCCGTACAAGCGTGTTTCAGCTTCACCTGCAAGTGGGGGCAAAGGTGTGTCTACACTGTTGCTTACGGATACTGTCACAACCCGGCCACGTCGGTCTAGCAGCACCGACAAGGGTTTGTTGAGTTCCAGTGATAGGGTAGCCATTTCCCGGGCAAGTTCTAAGCTAAGCGGCATTTCTGGCCCAACTTTACGCCTGTACAAGTGGCTAAGCCGCTTCACTTGATTCTTTTTAAGCCCGGATAACTTACCGTGTACTTTCTCTATGGTGTAACTCCTTTGCACAAGACCTTGGCGTGACCCTTTAGTGCTGTAAGTGACCTGCCAACAGGGTCACTACACCCCACCACAGATAGGACGTTCATCTTGGCTGGGGCTTTTGCGGGGCGTCTGAAATACCTTAAAAAAGGAAACTGAGGCTCATCTGTCCAACGCCAACGAAATAGCAACACGCTACAACCAAGTTGCCAATAACCAGAGCTAAACCAGTTAAGCGCTGAGTTCAGTAATAAAGCTGTATTGGAGGATGGATAATCGTAAGTTAAAGGCCACAGGGGACGGTGACCACCGTACAGATCGCAGGCAGTACAACTTGCATAGCAGCGCTTATGACGCGCCAAAAGTTACCTCGAGCGCGCATCTGCACACAAACCGCTTAGGACTCAGCTGTAAACCTCAACTAGGAAACGCTCCGACTCTAAGCTAAATAGCATTAAACTAACTAGCATCAAGCTAAACGTTACCGAGACGGCTGAGAAATACTACGTTGATCATGATGTTGCGATTATAGCCTACTGGCCAAGCTTGTCAAGTGAAGCGTGTAGGCTTGGTGATGTTTTCTATCATCTTGCGTTTATTAATGACGCTATGAACGTCGCTATCCACAACATCATGAAGATGCATTAAGACGTATGGTAACAGGTTGGCATATCGTTTCACCAACGTTGTTAACAGCTATGTTGATAGTATCTATGTTGATAGTAGCTATGTTGATAGCAGCTATGTTGATAGTATCTATGTTGATAGCATTTGTTTTGCACATTTACTATTTGTGATGTTGATACCACTAGTACTACTAATATATTTTAATTCACCTGCTGAGGAGATACATACCCCACTATGAGCCATGCTCTGATTGACCCGCACGGCGGCACGCTTGTCAACTTAACTTCGAGTACCCCCGAAGCTGACCAAGAAAATGCTCGAGACCTAGCTCAACTGGAACTCTCGAGCCGCAACCTCGCTGACCTCGAGTGCTTAGCTACTGGTATTTACAGCCCGCTAACGGGTTTTATAAACGAAGAAACCTACACAAACATCGTCAACGACATGCAGCTCCCTAACGGCCTTGCCTGGAGTATACCGGTGACACTACAAACATCTGACACAGCTGACTTTGCTGAAGGTGATGACATCGCCCTAACCTGGCAAGGTGAGATTTTGGCGATTATGAATGTGACTAGTCGCTTTACCCCCAACCAAGACCACGAAGCCCAACAGGTTTACGACACAACAGATAATGTTCACCCTGGTGTAGCGGCGATGCGTGAGGCTGGTCCAGTTTATTTAGGCGGTCCAGTTACGCTTTTGAAAGCTGTTCCACATGATGACTTTAGCGACTACCGTTTAACACCAGCGCAAACCCGCGCTAAGTTTGCTGAACGTGGTTGGCAGACCGTTGTTGCGTTCCAAACCCGAAATCCCATTCATCGTGCCCACGAGTATTTAACTAAGGTGGCACTCGAGGTGGTCGACGGCTTGTTCATTAACCCACTGGTAGGCACGACCAAGTCAGATGATGTCCCTGCCGATGTGCGCATGCGCTGCTATGAGATTATGATTGAACGCTATTATGTGGCAGACAAGGTGATGCTTGGCGTGTTCCCAGCGGCGATGCGCTATGCCGGTCCAAGAGAGGCCATCATGCACGCGATTGCCCGGCAAAACTACGGTTGTACGCACTTTATTGTGGGGCGCGATCACGCTGGCGTGGGCAGTTATTACGGCACATATGAAGCCCAGCATATCTTTGACGACCTACCTGAAGACGCGCTTACTATTACGCCACTTAAGTTTGAACACGCGTTTTACTGTACCCGCACCAAACAAATGGCCACGGCGAAAACCAGCCCTAGCGACATGAGTGAGCGCATCTTTTTGTCGGGGACAAAAGTACGTGAGATGCTCAGCAACGGGCAGCTCCCACCCGAAGAATTTACCCGTCCAGACGTTGCCAAAGTACTTATCGAAGCATATCGGCAAAACTAGGTGGGTTTTGGTGAGGTAGTAATAGCCTTTCCGGTTATTTTGGTAACAAAGTAACCCGAGCGGAGCGAGCAGAAACCGAT
>CAZMCW010000543.1:0-2670 GCA_964564405.1 uncultured bacterium | reverse complement strand
CGACATTGATGAACTCACCGAAGCCATTACAGATGACACCGCAGCGGTGTTCTTAGAACCTGTCCAAGGCGAGGGCGGCATTCACCCGGCTACGCAGAAGTTTTTAAAAACTGCTAGAGATTTAGCTCATGAACGCGGTGCGCTACTTATTTTAGATGAGATTCAGTCTGGTGCTGGACGTACAGGTACATTTTTAGCTAGCGAGCACTACGGTATTGTGCCCGATATGACGACCTTGGCTAAAGGCTTAGGCGGTGGCGTTCCCATTGGTGCACTACTTATGACCGACGAGGTGGCTGCTGCCATGCCCAAAGGCGGTCATGGGACAACCTTTGGCGGGAATCCACTGGCATCAGCGGCGGCACTGGCAGTGTTAGAAGAATTTGAAGCGCGCTATTTACTCAACCATGTTCAAGAGGTTGGTAATCACTTGCGCAAGGGCATCCTCGAGCTAAACCACCCTGTTGTGCGGGACGTGCGCGGGGTTGGCCTCATGATTGGCGTAGAGCTTAAGAAAAAAGTTGCACCTTATGTTGCCGCTTTGCGGGATGCTGGCGTACTCACCATCAACGCGGGGGCAACGGTCATTCGCTTAGTGCCACCCCTCATTATTTCCAAAGCTGAAGCGGATGAGGTTGTTAACTGCCTTAAGCACGTGCTAGATATCGTTTGACTGAATAATTGATTTTTTGTATTCATGCCATTAGCACTACTCCCACTTCTGCAGCAAGCTGTCAGCATCCCTAGTATTTCTGGGGATGAACGCAATGTCGCTGAGTTTTTGGTGGCTCAGCTAGCAACCTTTGCCGACGAAGCCTTTGTGGATGATGCTGGCAATGCTGTGGGGAAATTGGGACAGGGTCCACTTCAGGTAACGTTTTTAGGGCACATCGATACCGTTGCTGGCGATCTGCCTGTTCGTGTCGAAGACGGCAAGCTTTACGGACGCGGTAGCGTGGACGCCAAGGGTGCGTTTTGTACGGCTATGGCGGCGGCCTCGAGCTTATCAGCAGAAGCAAAATCACGCATCACCTTGCGGCTCATCGGTGCTGTTGAGGAAGAAGCGCCAAGCAGCAAAGGCGCGCGGTTTGCGGTGGACGCTTATCCCAAACCAGACCTGCTCATTATTGGTGAACCTAGTGGCTGGGACGCCATCACGTTGGGCTATAAAGGGCGTTTGGTCGTGAAGCTCGAGCACCACAAAGCCAACTTCCATAGCGCCGGGGATGACACCACTGCGGCCGAAGATGTCGTCAGTGCGTGGCAGGCCGTTCAAACCTGCGTCAGTGACCTCAATCAGGATGTTAAAGGCATTTTTGATGCCATCCAAGTTTCGTTACAGTCCATTCACAGCGACAATGACGGCCTCAACCAACACTGCCAAGCAACCATCGGCTTTCGGTTGCCACTAGCTCATCCACCAGAGGCTATGGAAGCTGTGCTGAGGCCGATGCTCGAGCCTTTCACCACAACCATCAGCGGACGCGAACAGGCTCACCGCGCGACCAAAGACAATCCGCTAAGTCGTGCGTTTCGGGTGGCCATCCGTGAACACGGCGGCAAGCCAAGGTTCAAAGTCAAAACGGGTACGTCTGACATGAATGTAGTTGCACCTCACTGGAACGTGCCCATGCTGGCCTATGGTCCGGGCGACTCGTCACTTGACCACACCCCCAATGAGCACCTTGACATCACCGAACTTGAACGTGCTGTCACCGTGCTCTCACATGTGCTACATCAACTAGGCTAAGTGCTAGTGCGTGCGCTACCATAGCGCTCGAGGAGGTTTGTGTTATGACCTTATTGCGTGTTAGTTTGCGCGTGTTTAGTTTGCTTATCATGCTCTCGGTAGTAGCTTTTGCCCAACAGCTCACCGTTGCGTCCGACGTGCCTGGTGCTGAGGTTTACGTTAACAGCGAACTTGCTGGGGTAATTCCAGCGTCTACTGGTGAAGTAACCTTAGATTTAACCGCAGGAACTTACCGAGTTCAAGTGACCTCACCGGTGTTTGTGCCAGCTGCGCAAACAGTTGATCTAGCTGTCGGTGAGGTAGCCCGGCTCGAGTTTTTTTACACCACCCTTACGCGCATACCCGGCGATGTTGATCCTCGCTTGGTGGGCAGTATGATCATTCGCGGCAACGTGCCCAACGCTAGCGTGTTTATTGACGGGGAACCCCTTGGCACGCTCAATGAAGCCGGCGAGTTTCGGCTCGAGGGCGTCGCCCCTGGCCGCTACGACATACGGCTCACTGCACCCAACTATGCCGACCAAACAGGCGGTGTTACCGTTTTTCCAGCTGAGGTTGCCACCTTGGCGCTCGAGCAACCGCAAACGGAAACCGGCGCACTGCGGATTCTTTCTAGCTTGCCCAGCGGTCAAGTCTTTTTGAATGATGTGCTTGTTGGCACGATTAGCGCGGGTGAAATGCGCGCTGAGGGTCTCGAAGTGGGTAGCTACTTAATGCGTATTGAAGCACCTGAGCTAACGCCGCTCGAGCAGATGATTACCATCAACCGCGATCAGACAACAACGTATGAGTTGGGTCAATAGCACTGTTACTACTTAGCTATTTGGAAAATACATGTTATACCAAATTGACTCTTGAATGTCACAGTCTGAATTATCTAAGGGTACGCTCGAGCTGCGCTGTACTTCGTAAACACGAGC
>CAZMCW010000542.1:0-2671 GCA_964564405.1 uncultured bacterium | reverse complement strand
CAGCCACCTGACGTAAACTACCAACATGCTGTTTGCGTTTGACTTAGACGCCACCCTCGTTACCGACGACTTCACCATGTCCGACACCACCCGCGACGCCGTTCTAGCCCTGCGCGAGCAAGGTCATATTGTCACGGTCATCACTGGCCGCACTGAACGTGCTGCCAAGGTATTTTTAGAACCGCTCGAGGTTCACACCTTTTACGGTACTGACCACGGCGCGCGCATCATGGGCGACGCTAGCCTCCTCCACCGCAGTGAAATTACCTCGAGCTGCTTGCAAGACATTCTCGTGCGCGCCCACGCTGAAGGCACCTCAGTGTCGTTTAGCGTTCATGATGATGTCTTTGTAGAAAAACCAGACGCACCTATTTGGGACTGGATGCGCCACTTTGACCACCGCATGCTCGCCCATGAAGACTACGATGCCGACAAGAACCTCAGTGCAGATAAGATCGTGATGCACAACCCTGCCGGGCACGACAAACTTTTTGAAGGCCTCCAGCAAGATTATCCGGAACTCACTTATTACAACTATGAAACTCGGCTCGAGATCACCGGCAAAGACGGTCACAAAGGTGCCGCCCTGGCCCGTTTAGCTGAGGTTTTTAACGTCCCCCAAGCTCAAACGGTTGCCTTTGGCGACGGCCTTAACGACGTCAGCATGATGCAGTGGGCAGGCCTGTCTGTGTCTGTTGGCCCTAGGGCCCATCCCCAGGTGCGTCACGCTGCCAACGAACATGTGGATGCACCCGAACAAGAAGGTGTGTCTCGTTGGCTTTTTGAGCACATTTTAGGGCGCTAAATGGATAACCTCGAGACACCTGTGTCTGTTCCGCGCACCTTACGAACCTCAGCTGCAACACATCATCACAAACCGCGCAGCGGCTGGACGATCACAGTTGTGGTCATTACGGCGCTTTTATCTATTCCCGTCATGGTGGTGCTTGCTCATTTATTTGTGCCTGCAGGTGACGTCTGGCAGCACCTGCAACAAACCGTGTTACCGCGCTACGTTCGCAACTCTTTATGGCTCATGGTAGGCGTGGGGGTGGGCACGTTGGTCATTGGGGTGAGTACAGCGTGGCTCATCACCATGTGTAACTTTCCTGGGCGGCGCGTGTTTGAGTGGGCGTTACTACTCCCTATGGCGATGCCTGCGTATTTGCTGGCGTATACCTACACAGATTTACTGGAGTTTGCCGGGCCTGTACAGAGTTTTTTACGAGATGTATTTGACTGGGGCCCACGGGATTACTGGTTTCCTAGGGTGCGCTCGAGGGGGGGTGCCACGTTACTGCTTTCACTTGTGCTTTACCCCTACGTCTATATGCTCACCAGAGCCACCTTTTTAGAACAATCTGTCACCTTACTAGAAGCAAGTCGCAGCCTAGGGCGCAGTGCTTGGCGCAGCTTTGTGAGCGTGGCATTGCCGTTGGCGCGTCCAGGGATTGTGGCTGGGTTAGCGCTTGTCTGCATGGAAACCCTAAGCGATTTTGGCACGGTGGATTACTTTAGCGTGCAGACCTTTACAACTGGTATTTATCGAACTTGGTACGGGTTAGGGGAGCGGCCGGCGGCAGCGCAACTTTCGGCGGTGTTGTTACTGTTTGTGTTAGCACTTGTGGTGCTCGAGCGTTGGTCACGCAAACAAGGCCGCGTCGCTAGCAATGCAACTGTGCGCTACAAGCAACTCCCCCGCTATGACCTGAATCTGGCTCAGCGCAGCTTAGTCGTATTAACCTGCGCACTCCCTATCACGCTAGGGTTTTTACTCCCTGCTGGGCTTCTTACGAGTATGGCGATTCGCAACCGCAGCACCGCACTTGCAACCAACATCTGGCGGTTTGCAGGTAACAGTTTGTTACTTGCAAGCATTACCGCCGTACTCGCGCTCATTGTGGCGTTAGTGCTTGCTTATGGACTGAGGTTGTATCCAAGCCGCGTAAGTAAAGCAGCTGCTCGAGTGGCCGCCCTAGGCTACGCCGTCCCCGGTTCAGTCATTGCCGTTGGCGTGTTGATGGCTTTTGGTTGGTTTGACAACAGTTTAGATAGCTGGTTGCGCACAACCTTTGGCGTGTCGTCTGGGTTACTGCTAAGTGGCACGCTGGTGGGGCTTGTCTTTGCCTGCATGGTGCGCTTTTTAGCCGTGTCGCTCGGTATGGTAGAAGCTAGCCTCAGCAGCATTACCCCAAATATGGACGATGCCGCCCAAAGTCTAGGACACCGCTCCATCAGCCGTTTGTGGCGCGTTCACATGCCATTAATGCGCGGGAGTTTACTCACAGCGCTTTTACTGGTGTTTGTAGATGTGATCAAAGAACTGCCCATAACCATCATTGTGCGGCCGTTCAACTTTGAAACGCTAGCAACCCGTGTTTACCGCCTTGCCTCAGATGAACGCTTAGCTGCGTCATCTGGGCTAGCCTTGATGATTGTCATCGTGGGCATCATCCCTGTGATTGTGCTCAGCCGCGCCATAACCCAATCGCGCAAACAAACCTAACCTTGTGGCAAAGCAGTTATGCTAAATAGCAATTCCAGGATTAGTTCCCCCACATTGAGTGGGTCGATTTCTACTCCCCTGGGTCACACGCGCAACTAGCCTGTAGCAGTTACTCGTGGAAACGCTATAAAGTGATGTTTTGATGCCGCTTTGCGGCATCAAAAT
>CAZMCW010000541.1:0-2673 GCA_964564405.1 uncultured bacterium | reverse complement strand
CGCCAACGGCCGGCGCGATAGAAACGAATTTACTTTAGACGGCATCACCTTGTTTTTAGACCAAAACGAAAATGGTCGCCGCGATGCCAACGAAGTGAGTACCCAAACCGACAGCAGCGGGCGCTATGTGTTTGAGGGCCTAGAACTTGGCGCAACCTACACCGTTTTGCAAGAGCTACCGTTTGGTTGGCGCAATACCGACGGCGGCGGGTTTGTCATTGTTCAAGACGACATTGTTCAAGATGACACAACGCTTAATGGCCGTTTAGATAGCACGGCTATAACAACCTCGCCAACAACGCTAGAAACCCAAATTGTCGGCGGCGGCGACGCCCAACTGGAAGATTTTCCATTCATGGCAGTTATTGAATTTGCCAGCGGCGGGACTTTGTGTACAGGCGCGCTACTTACGCAAGGGATTGTGCTAACTGCAGCACATTGTTTTGACCTTGTGTCGAGTCCTAGCGACCTGCGGGTGCGCACAAGCACGGCCACCCTAGAAACACCCGAAGCCAGCTTGGGCGATGTATTCACGGTACGCCGAATTGTTGTACACGAAGATTACAACGCTGTACGCGGGTACGATATTGCCTTGCTCGAGCTAGTCAGCCTCAGCGGCCAACCCACCATTCCGCTACTTACCAACGGTCTAGAAGACCTTACCGCGCCCTTGGCTAGTGCAGTGACAATTGGTTGGGGCGCACTAGCCGATGGGTCTACCCCCGCGACCTTGCAAGAAGCCAACAGCACCCTGGTTGACCCGCAAGTTTGTTTTGATAACGACAGCTTTTTTACCGACGACCGCGAGTTATGCATTTTGCAAGATGGCGGCAATGCTGCGCCCTGCTTTGGCGATAGCGGCGGACCGCTCCTCGTTCACGATGACCGCGGTCTTTGGCATCACGCAGGTGTGCTTAGCCGGGGGTCAGTACCCTGTGGCGAAATTGGCGACCCAGACATTTATACCAGCGCTGTTGCCCTAACCGACTGGATTGTCGAGAATGCAACCGAAGTCTCTCGAGGCTACCGCGTTCAAATTGATCCAGATGAGGTCTTTGACGACCTCGACTTTGGTAACACGCGTACGCTCGAGCCAGCCGGACCGGCTAGCCAACTCGCGCAAGCCTACCTCACCAACCTCGAGCTTAACGGTTTATCCGCCCTCAACCGCTTGGTGCGTGCAAATACCCCCATCACCTTTTCTTGGCGCGTATCTGAAGGACGACCTGGTATGGTCTGCGAGCTAGATGTCAACGACAACGGCCGCAGTGACTTTGAGACCTCATGTGAGGGCGGCACTTACAGTTTTGAGTTTGAGGGCTACGACCGCAACGTGAGCTATACACCGACGCTTTCTATCGAGCTTGATGGTGCCATGCGCCAGCGCACTGAACTCATCAATGTCATTTCCCCAGACAATGAAGAGATAGGCGTGCCTGAAAGTCGTAACGGCAGCTTAAGTTTGGGTGACAGCGTGATTGCCCGGCGCTATATTGACTACTACGATCTGGAAACCACAGGCACACAGACAGTCACCATTGAGCTAGAAAGTAACGACTTTGACACCTTCTTACAGCTTTTTGACCGCGACAGTTTTGAGCTCATTGATGCTAATGATGATGGGGGTCCTGGTCGCAATTCTCGCCTTGTATTTACCCCTGAAGTAGGTCGCCGCTACCTGATTGGGACGACTTCGTTTGGGATTGGGACGGGGCGGTATGTGCTGAGGACAGTGCTCGAGTAATCACTACATTCAACACGGAATATATGGTGACAACGTATGGTCTACAATAAATAGGTGAAGGTTGAAGGTCTTGTGTGGCTCGAGCCCATTGTTGAAAAACTATGGCGCAAGCATCGTGTTGAACCTTTTGAAGTTGAGCAACTATTTGCCAATACACCTTGCTTCAGGTTCATAGAAAAAGGGCATCGTCAAGGTGAAAATCTCTATGCCGCCATGGGGCAAACAGATGCTGGACGTTATATGATCGCGTTTTTTGTGCTCAAAAAGGATAATTAAGCAGTTATCGTATCATCGCGAACGATGACCGAAGGTGAAAGGCAGCGCTATGAACGAAGATAAAACCTCTATATCGCAAGCTTCTTCCTACACCGAAGCTGGTGAGTACTGGGATAGCCACGACTTAAGCGAGGTTTGGGCACAAACTGAGGCAGTTGACATTGAGGTAGATATTTACAGCTCTAAATCGTACGTTTCTATCGAGTCAGAACTTAGCAAAGAATTACGCCATTTGGCACGTCAGCGTGGTGTTTCTGCCGAAACGCTGGTTAATCTTTGGTTACAAGAGCGTTTGGGGAAAGAACAAGTCAAGTCTGCCTAGATAGCTTAGGTATTGAGCAGACCACGTCACTCTGCATCATCATGTATCTGTTTCATCATGTAGATGTAAACACGCTGAACAGCTACAAGTAAAACCGGGTATGCTACTGAAGGACTGTTCAAACATAGCCTCAAACGCCCAGACGGTCGGCCCCTCTACCTTTACAGCGGCGATAGCACACCTATCCCGCAACTCGCCCAAGATGAAGCCCGCACCCCGCCCACGCCTCACATGCGCTATCACGCGCTGCGCGGGCAATGGGTGATGGTGGCGTCTCACCGGCAAGACCGCACGTTTTTTCCGCCTCCGGAATACAATCCGCTAGCACCTA
>CAZMCW010000540.1:0-2674 GCA_964564405.1 uncultured bacterium | reverse complement strand
TCACCGTGCCAAATAATGCCTTTGACGACGCCACCTTGCCGCAAACGCCGGGTGAGCGCGCGGGTGTCTACGCCTTCAATCCCCACGATATTGTGTTGTTGCATGAAACTTTGTATATCTTGGTTGCTGCGGTAGTTGCTAGCTATACGCGAAAACTCACGCACAATGAACCCCTTAGCAAAGGGTTTGTTAGACTCCATGTCATAGACGCTCACCCCATAATTGCCGATGTGCGGGTAGGTCATAGTAACAATTTGCCCGTGGTAACTGGGGTCGGTTAAAATCTCTTGATAACCTGTCATGGACGTATTAAAGACAATTTCGCCGATGGTTTCACCGCTGGTGCCAAACGCGTAACCAGGATAGACGCCACCATCTTCTAAGACGAGCACAGCAGGGGGTTTATTAAATAACGACATAACGAACTCCTTAGGCTCTATCATACGCCAAATTAGCGTTGCCACAACGCATAAATATACTAAAACCTGTACTCGAGAAGGCAAGATACCAACGTACTTATAACCTCTATTGATAGCCCGCAAACCCAAGAAGACCACTCAAGCTTTAAGACAAATACCTAATACCTAGGGTGTATTGCTGTCATTGAGCTGTTATAGTTAGCTCAACGCATGCTTTTGGGATTTTTACTGGGGTCGATGTGCTCGCTGGTGTAAATAAGGTTCAACCTAGCTCAAAAGCTCACGCGTTAACCTTTTGGCAAGTTTCGTGTCAATCAACTTCTTAAGGAGATGTAAATATGTTGCAACTAGGTCTCATATTTTTACTTTCACTTGTTTTCAACAGTTGTGTAGCACCGTTTTGAGTTGAGGTTTGAAACATCAACTATTTTTGTTGAAACTACTGTACCACTAAAGTTACTACTAGAGTTACTACAATGCGTTTGTACGTTTAACACATAGTGGTTGTACGCATAACACATAGTGGTTGTACGCACCGCAAAAGGCACTTGTACTTAATATTAGCTGCACATTAAGAGTTTTCTCATCAAAAACTATTAAGCGCAAGCCTTGTTGCATTTGCAACGGTAAAACGTGCCACAATTAGCTATGCGTACCGTGTTGCTAATTATCAATCCCGCCTCGAGCCGTGCTGATGAAGACAGTGCTGAGCTTCTTAAAGATATTTTTAGTCACTATGACTATGAAGTCACCCTACGCGTTACGGACGCCGAAGGTGACGCCAAAATGTGGGCTCAAGATGCCCAGTCAGAAGGCTTTGCGGCCGTTGCCATTGTAGGCGGCGACGGCACCATTATGGAGGTTGTTAGCGGTTTGCTTGGTGCTGAGATGTGCTTACCTATCTATATTTTGCCAGCGGGTACCGGCAACTTGCTAGCGCACGCTCTACACATTCCAGAAGACCCCGCTGAAGCACTCGAGGCAGCTTTGGAACGCGGTCAAAAAGTCACCTTAGATGTTGGTTACATCAAAAACAAAGACCGTTATTTTATGGTTGCTGCGGGTGCCGGGTTAGACGCTGAAACCATGCAAGACACCGGCAAAGAAGAAAAAGAAAAATTTGGTCGCAGGGCCTATGTGCGTGCTATTTTAAGCAACTTATTTATGCGCCGTACGCACGACGTCACCATTCAGCTAGATGAAGATGACAGCAAAACCGTGCGGGTAAGAGCGCACAGCGTCATGGTGTTTAACGCTAGCAAGGTAGAGGTAGGCTTGTTCCGGCTAGGGCCTGGTGTCACACCACATGACGGCGAGTTTGACATAGCGGTGCTGCGTGGAGTTAATGCCTGGAGTTTTTTAGTAGATGCGTGGCACTTGCTGTTTCACCAATTGCGCAACCGCAACGCACCAGACCGTTACGGTGCCAAGCACGTCAAAATTGACGCCAACCCGCCGCTACTCACCCAAGCGGACGGCGACGTGCTAGGCGAGACACCCCTAGAAATGGTGCTTTTGTCTGATGCTGTCGAAATTTTTGTACCGCAAGATTATGTTGAGGTTATGGAAGAGGCTGATGAGCAGGTGTAGTTGCCTGCAGTTTGTGCGTTAAAGATTCATACTGATAATACAAATGGTTAAGTAACAGATATTGATGTGATAGTCCCTTATACCAAATTGACTTTTGAATGTCATCGTCTGAATCATCTAAGGATACGCTCGAGCTGCGCTGTACTTCGTAAACACGAGCGATTTTGATGCCGCAAAGCGACATCAAAACATCACTTTAGTATTATGATGCTAGTTGATAGATAGCAGGCTTATAACGCGGTTCGGGAATGGGTTTGCCCTCTGCTTGGGCAGCTGCCAGCCATGCTTTCTTGGCTTGTTCCAGCATAGTTAAAGCCTCAGCTGGCGACGTTCCAAACGCCGAGCACATCACCAAGTCGGGAATATCTGCAATATATCCTTCGTCTTCATCGCTATAAAAAATGTTGATGTGATAGTCCTTCATGCTTAGCTCCCGTCTTTATATTTAAGATTATACCTCTCTACAAGCTTGAGAAATTGCCGCGCCTGATAGGGTTTAACCTGTCCGTTAACCTCTTGTAAGTTGACGAGTTCGTTAATGTCAGAATGGGTAAAGATGTGATGACTACCGCTAGTTCAAGACAATACGAATCCAAAAGCTTCGACAAGTCTAACCATGTCAGCAAAGCGCACATTTTTAGAACCAGACAGCAGCTTTTCTAGCA
>CAZMCW010000539.1:2039-2685 GCA_964564405.1 uncultured bacterium | reverse complement strand
ATTGCAAATATCATCCAACACTTTGTGCGCTTAGATGGTACAAGCAAAACGCCACTAAAAGACCGTACCCTGTTTTTCCCTCGCTATCATCAGCTAGATGTCGTGCGTAAGTTGGTTACACATGCTTCTGAACATGGCGTTGGGCATAGCTACTTGATTCAACACTCGGCTGGTTCTGGTAAATCTAACTCTATTACATGGGCTGCGTATCAACTGATTGAAAGCTACCCTGCGACAGAAGCCGCTGCTGCTGGACGTGACCTAGACCAACCGCTGTTTGATTCGGTCATCGTAGTGACTGACCGTAGGCTACTAGATAAACAACTTCGTGAAAATATTGCTGAGTTCTCTGAAGTTAAAAACATCATTGCACCTGCCTATAAATCATCTGAACTAAAGCTGGCTTTAGAGAGTGGTAAGAAGATTATTATTACCACCATTCAAAAGTTCCCTTTCATTGTGGATGGCATAGCAGATTTGAGTGATAAGCGTTTTGCAGTGATTATTGATGAAGCCCACAGCTCACAGTCTGGACGAGCACATGACAACATGAACCAAGCAATGGGTGGTGCTGCTGAATCTGAAGAAGATGCTGAAAAAGATATAGATGCTCAAGATGCTCAAGACAAAATCATGCAAGCCATGC
>CAZMCW010000539.1:0-2029 GCA_964564405.1 uncultured bacterium | reverse complement strand
AACGCTTCTTACTTGGCATTTACCGCAACACCAAAAAATAGCACTTTAGAAAAGTTTGGACAACAACAAACAGATGGTTCTTTTGAACCCTTTCATCGCTACTCCATGAAACAAGCCATCCAAGAAGGTTTTATCTTGGATGTCGTAGCGAACTATACAACCTATAAAAGCTTTTACGAGATTGAAAAATCTATTGCGGAGAATCCTGACTTTGATAGCAAGAAGGCACAAAAGAAACTACGTAAATACGTAGAAAGTAGTCAACACACCATCAATGCTAAAGCTGAAATTATGCTCGACCACTTTATACCCAGTGTGGTGAATCCTAAAAAACTTAAGGGTAAAGCTAAGGGCATGGTCATCACGCAAAATATCGAGACTGCTATTCGCTATCACAAAGCCATTAGCCGTATTTTGGAAGATCAGGGGAATCCTTTTAAAGCATTGGTTGCTTTCTCTGGTGCAAAAACTGTAGATGGCATCGAGTACACCGAAGCTGGCATCAATGGCTTTCCTGACTCTGAAACCAAAGAACGCTTCGATAGAAACTATACTGGCGACAAAAAACCAACAGGCGTAAACGAAGACGAGTATCGCCTTTTGGTTGTTGCTAATAAATACTTAACAGGCTTTGACCAACCAAAACTTTGCGCTATGTACGTGGATAAAAAGCTTTCAGGGGTGCTCTGTGTTCAGGCACTGTCTAGACTCAATAGAAGCGCACCAAAACTAGGCAAGAAAACCGAAGACCTGTTTATCTTGGACTTTTTTAATTCAGCTGATGACATCAAAACAGCCTTTGACCCATTCTATACAGCAACAGCACTTTCAGAAGCTACAGATGTAAACGTGCTGCATGAACTTAAAGATGCTATGGATGATGTAGGTGTGTATGAATGGTCTGAAGTTGAAGGCTTTGTAACACGCTACTTTAATAACGAAGATGCAGAGCAGCTTAGCCCTATTATAGATGTTGCTGCTGCTAGGTTTGATAGTGAACTAGACTTAGACAATAGCGAGCAGATTGATTTTAAAGTCAAGGCAAAACAGTTTGTGAAAATCTATGGTCAGATGGCGTCCATCATGCCTTTTGAAATACTAGCTTGGGAAAAGCTCTTTTGGTTCTTGAAATTCTTGATACCCAAACTGCGTGTACAAGACCCTGATGGCGATTTGCTTGACGAGTTACTTGAATCAGTTGATTTAAGCTCTTATGGCTTGCAGCGTGTCAAGCTTGGTCATAGCATCGTGCTAGATGATGACGAAACGATTGTTGACCCTCCAAACCCTAATCCTCGTGGTGCTCATGGGGTCGAAAAAGAGACTGACCCATTAGACGAAATTATTCGTAACTTCAATGAACGCTGGTTTGCTGGTTGGAGTGCTACACCTGAAGAACAACGGGTTAAGTTCATCAATATTGTTGAAAGCATTAAACAGCACCCCGACTTTGAAACAAAATACAAAAATAATCCTGATCAACATCACAGGGATCTTGCCTTTGAGAAAATGCTAAGGGACGTCATGCTTACGCGTCGTAAAGAAGAGATGGAACTCTACAAACTTTTTGCTGGAGATGAAGCTTTTAAAGCGTCCTTTACACAAAGTATGCAGAGGATGACGTCGAGTTAGAGCTAAAATAGGAGAATCTTAATACCTCAGCCTCGCAAACAAGAATTAGATCGGATAAATAATCGCGTTTCCACGAGTAACTGCCACAGGCAGTTGCGCGTGCGACCTAGCGGAGTAGAAATCGACCTACTCAGTATGGGGAAACTAATCCTGGAACTGCTATAAGATACTGCTCGAGGAGCTGGTATAAGAAGCCCAGAACTTCAATGAACTTCGCTCAAAATCCCTCAGAACTTAAACGGCGAATTGCATGTGTATGTTGTGTATTTGAAAGTTCACGTAGGAACATTGCAAGATTCTTTAGATGAAATGACCGACCTCGAGCTAGCCTCACCTTAAATTCTAGTTGCAAGCTAGTTGGCAGCGTCAGTCTGAATATGTGCAAAAACGTGCAGTG
>CAZMCW010000538.1:0-2687 GCA_964564405.1 uncultured bacterium | reverse complement strand
TGCGGTCTGCTTTGCTATCTAAAATATCCCGCAAGGTTGAGACTTCAATGCCAAGGTCACGGTACGCCGAAGCTAGCTCGTTAATGGCGTTTTGCAAGATGCCGAGGTCGCTCCTCAGCATGCTGTCTTGACCGTCAACATAGGCTAGCAAGCGGGCAATAATAACCGCTGCTTCGTAACGAGTTAAGTTGTCAAAACCATCAAAGGTGCCGTCTGGCCGACCTACAATGATTCCTGCCTCAGTAGCAATCCGTAACGCTTCCGTAGCCCAAAAACCGGGTGGGGGAGCGTCAGCATAGCGCCCTGGTGCCGGTTGAATAGCCCCAATAGGGACTGGGCCTTGCGCCACAGATATACTAACTACGGACAAACTCAACCCCGCTGCTGCTAGCAGCCCTAGGCTTGCTAGCCAAACTTTTACGTGGTTCACGTTTACCTCCAGCGTGAGTTGATTCTCGAGCCCGCTGTGACCAATCTCATAGTATCACAACAGAGCCTGTGGTGTGCAAGGTAGTGACCAATTTTAATAGTGCACAGATTCACAAGCGCCACATGAGGTCTCGAGCGCGCTCACGCACACGCTCTAAGTACCTCGTACCTCCAAATTGAAAAGTAGTATTTACCAAGCTCAGTAGCGTCTACTCTTTAACCGCTAACCGCTGTCTGGAAACCGCAGCTTTCAGATAGGAGGTACTTGAGTCACCTCTAAGTCAAGTGGAAACTCGCATGTGAAAGGTCAAAAGGGGAATAAAGACGGATTTAGCTTAGATAGTGCCAAGACTCATATATCTACAGCATATGTCTTAATCTACTTTTTCTTGCTATCTACTTTTAGTAGTTTCAGGATTGGTTCCCCACCCTGAGTGGTCGATTTCTACTCCTCTAGGTCGTGTAGGTCGCACGCGCAACTGCCTGCGGTAGTTACTTGTGGAAACGCTATTTGGTAAAAAACTGTTTGCGTGTTGCGGTTAACCCAAACAGCAGCGCTAGTTAAGCACATCCTCAAGAAGCTCAACAGCCAAAAACCTCATACTGAGCAGCCACTTGTAAGGTGTACATTATGTAGGTATAGCCTCGAGTTATAAGTCTTAAAGCTTAAAGCTGTTTAGGTTGTAAAGCGTGGGGCTATTACAAACAAGTTTTTAGTATGCGCATAAGACTTTCACCGCCCTCACCAGTTACACAGTAATAAACTAGCCAAATATGACGATGAGTAGGGTACTCAATCTGAGCAAGTTACATAACGCACTTTGCTTGAGTAATGTTGTTCAAGGACGCCTAGGACGACTAGACTATATTTTGTACAAACCTGTAGCGCACACCCTAGTGAATTTTAAAACGAATGTCCCTTGACACAAATGCCTACAAATCTGCTCAGGCAAGTCCTTCATAGATGTTCTTGAGGGTTTGACAGAGGGCCGTCCTCATGACATACTACAGCTTGGATTTTTGTGTGTTTCACCAAGTCGACTGAGAGGAGGTGCATGCTTAAAGGACGGCTTCGTTCGCACGCAAATATCTAGTGACAAAACAGCCGTAAGGCAACTTGTGAGGAAACACGGAAACTCACACCTTGCGTTGTTATTCAGGTTGGTTTTGTCATTCTACGTTTAGGTAATCACACGAAAGCACGTCACGACTCACAAACCTTTCACATTAGTTATCTCTCTCTCATGAGAAAAGCGCTACAGTGAAGGTGTTGCAATGAGTGTGGCATTGCAGCATATGGGCTATCTGTACTTAAAACGTATTCTCTATGTTTTAGAACACCTTGCCCAACGTGGTTGCCGCTAATTAAGTTCAAGTCCTTTAGGAGAAATACATGAAGAGATTCAAGTTCAGCTTGCTGTTTGTTGCGTTGATGGCATTCCTCGCAGCTTGCGGTAGCGACGGTGAAGGGGGCGTTACCTTCGGTAGCTTGCTCGTGACTGTAAATGGTCCCGATGCAGCTAACGTTTCGGTATCTGGCCCTACAACACCAGGTTCGCAAACCGTAACAGATAGCTTTACATTCGCAGATCTCATGCCCGGTACCTACACCATTACTGGTGAAGCTGCTGGCTACGAGACCTCAACGGCTACTGCTGTTGTTGTTGCAGGAAACACCCCAGCTACTGCCCAACTCAGCATGCCCAAAATTGCGCAACCTGCTGTCACTGCTGTTACAGTTACACCCGACGCTGTAGACCTAGAAGTAGGTGCAACTACAGAGTTAAACGTAACTGTTTCAGGCAATGATGACTTAGGTCGTGACGATCAAGGCGTAACCTATCAATCAAGCAACACGGATGTTGCTCGTGTGAGCCGCGAAGGCGTTATAACTGCGGTTGCTTCAGGTTCAGCTGTCGTTACTGCCACATCTGACTTTGACCCTAGTTACTTCGATACTAGCCGCGTTACCGTTAGTTTCCAACAAAACAACCAAAACCAAAATGATGGTGTTTTGGGCGTTAACGTTTTAGGTAGCGAAGGACGCGCATTTGAGTTTACCGTCACTGGTCCCGATGGCTTTGAAACAAGCATTGCAACTTCAGCACGCAACACGCTAACTGTACCTGCAGGTGCTTATACCATTACAGCGCAACCAAGTGTAACTGTTGATAGTAGCCTCGAGTACACCCTCGTTGGCGACGCTACTCAAACGGTTAACGTGAGTGCTGGTACACTAAGTGACGTTACGTTCAACT
>CAZMCW010000537.1:0-2689 GCA_964564405.1 uncultured bacterium | reverse complement strand
GCCAATAAACATTGTGACTGGAGAACTCGCTATTGCAAAATTGTCGTGTACTTAGATGTTTTTGTGTCAGTTTTGCGCAAAGCTTTGACTTTGTCCGTTTACCAGCAACCACCGAAGACCCCAACGGCAACACCGTAGCTGCCAACTGTACAGACGCATTTCCTGACGCAACCGCCAGCATGGATGTAAACCAAATGCTGGACTCAACAGATGTCACCATCATGGTGGCTGATGCCGAACCTAACAGACTTTTTACCGTGTGGTTGTGGCTCAAAGGCACAGATGCAAACGGCAATAGCTTTGGTGGCAATCCACTTTCAGGTAAAAGTGGCGCACCCTTAGCACCCAGTACAGCGTTTACTGAACTTCGCGCTGCAACAGGCGCAGGTAATGGTGTCACCGAAGGTGCAAACGTTTTTACGACAGATGCTAATGGCAACGCCATCTTTACAACCACGCTCGACTTTCCGCTATTTGGTGGTGCGTATCCGTTCCACAAAATTGAAGGCTTTGACCCCAATGATGCACGCTTTCCAGAGGATGCCAAGCTCTACCCTGTCGCCATCGTTTCGTCTGACCAAAACTCTTCAGGTCAAGGCTATGACGCACCTTTTATGATTCGGCTTGCCTCACACTGCACCGATAACTTATCCCACGGCTGGGTTGCAGGCGCACGTGAACCTTGGTTTGACTTTCCAGAATGAGGCAGGTAATAGACTTTGCTTGTGTAAACCAAAATACCTTATCAAGTTTCCAACCAAGTCGTGAAGGAGCATAAGTTGTGTTTAAACCGTTGCTTACCTTGACAGTAGGTCTTTGTTTTAGCAACTTTGGCTCAGCTCAGTTACAACCCAATAGTGCTGACCTAGTCCTTAATCTTGACGGCAAAGTTGTCTTTTGGCCTTTTGATACTGCCAGTATTGAAGCGGGCTCAACTGCAACCACATCAGAGCCTGATGGGAGCTTTAGCCTCCTAATTCCTCTTCTTGCTAATCTCAGAAACTTTGAACCTGTTAGAAACTATGATGGCAGTGATTGCCTAAGCTCTTCGAACCCTGCAAGTGAATACCTGACCATCTTTTATTTAGATGTCTATCAAGATGATGACTTTGTAGCACAGCTTTACTTACAAAGTCCTCGCTTTGATTGGCGCGTGGGTGAAGGGATTAAAGAGTTTCACTATTACACAGAAGCCACAACTGTTAAAGGTCGTTGTGTTATTGAGTTCGACGACGGTTTTCAGACAACTTATGTCTTTCCAGATTTACCTATGCAGGCAGGCTGGAATGAGCTTACAGGAGTAGTGACAACTACCAGCGAGACCTCAGAGACCATCACCTTGACCCTTGACGATGAGGGTGCTGCTTTTCGCTGGGAACTTGAAGCACCTTCCTTAGAAATTTACGGTGGTATTGGGGCTACCACAACTCATGCTGACAAAGGCATCTTAGTAACTGGCGTTGACGCTAACGGTCCGGCTGCAAAGGCCGGCTTAGAAGCAGGCGACATCATCATAAAGATTGACGATGAGGAAACAGCAGATATGAACATAGGTGCTGCTATCTTAAGAATGCGTGGCCCCACCGGTGAGATGGTTACCTTAAGAATTATCAAGGGCAATGAGGAAAAAACTATTGAGATTGTTAGAGAACAGATTCAGTAGAGGTGAGACTCACCTCGTACTTGTATTTACCTCTAAGCTAAATTTCTAGCAATCCTGAATAGCAAATATTTTCAAGGACTCTTCTAGCTAATCACGTTTTGTGCTTGCTAACAGCATTATTCGCAATCAGCAAAGTGCTACGCACATAGGCTCACAACAAACTTTAAGTAACACCGCATCTAACCCTAAGCCTCACAAAAGGAGAATTATGCTTTCTAGACTTCACTCAACACTTTTTTTCGTCCTTGTTTGCAGTCTATGTCTTGCCCAGACCATTACGGCAGAATTCGACAGAGTTCCCATCGACCTCAAAATGCCTACCGGCCAAAGTGTGGCAATTGAATGTCAAGATGAAGGTGCCGATTACCCTTACATGCCTTATGACTGGCCGGATGCCAAAGCAACGCTCGAGCTCACCCAAGTAGGCGCAACGTCAACGGTATCCATCAACATGTCTGGCGTAAAACCAAACATGTACTACACCATGTGGCTCAGGCTCAAAACCACAGATAGCGAAGGCAATCCAGTTGGTGGCAATCCTATTTTAGGTATTCCGGGTACACCGCTTATTCCCAGTTCAGAACTTGCTGAGGCACTCACCTTTACGGGTCCAGGTAATGCCAACGTGGGCCTCACCAATGGCGTCTGGTCAGACGATCAAGGCAACGCACTATTTACAACCAGCTTAGATTTTCCAATTATTGGTGGAGCGTATCCCTTTCATAACTTTGCGGGTTTTGACCCAACGGACGCTCGGTTCCCTCTAGAAAATCCCCAAGCTATTCCTGTGGCAATCGCCAATTCGGGTGCTCCGTTTACCCTAAGAGTTGCATCACACTGTCAGTCGAACGTGAATTACGGGCTTTTCCCAGGTCCGCATGAGGGCTGGTTTGACTGGGTAGCTGAACCTTAAATGCCTATTATTCCATTTCTAGCTCGCTTTTCTAAGAACTTAGTCAAATTCGATCTTGTTTTTGCTACCTACAATGCGCGTTCAAAAAGGAGTTGTTATGTTTCTAACTAGTT
>CAZMCW010000536.1:0-2710 GCA_964564405.1 uncultured bacterium | reverse complement strand
GGTCAAAAGTGCGGTGGCAACGTCTTCAGCGGCAATGTTGGGGTTGACCCGCTGGGTGTGACAGGTAAGGGTTTGTGCGTCCCCAAAAAAGAAGCGCGCTAGGTCAAACAGATGCACGCCAAGGTCGTAGATGATAAATCGTGCGTCGGTGGCGAGGTAGGGCTGGTTGGCATAAACGTCATGCCCGCTGCGAAAGTGAATACGCCCAAAAAACAAATCACCCAATTGTGAAACAGCTTGCTTGAGCATTATCATGGGGCGCTGCCAGCGGAAGTTTTCGTGTACCATGAGCGTCACGTTTTGACTGGCTGCTACCAGCGCTCGAGCATCTTCCAAACTAGGTGCTAAGGGTTTTTGGCAGATGATGTTGATGTTATGCGCGGCGACTGTACGGACAAGCTCGAGGTGGGTATGCGCTTGGGTAGCAATGTCTACAAAGTCCAGCGATTCTGCCTCGAGCATGTCGTGAACACTGGTGTACACGTTATCAATGCCAAACTGCTTGGCGTAGGCTTCTGCCCGTTCTTTGTCGATGTCACAGACGGCGACAATGGTGGCATCTTCAATCATCTGCCACGCGTGCAAGTGATTTTGGGCGAAGTAACCGCAACCGATGAGTACGCCGTATTTCATGACGTACCTGCTGATGTAGTCTTGGCTGACAGGCTATCTAGGGTGATGAGCGCGTGAGGCTCGAGCGTCACCTCAATTGTGTCATTGACAGCCTCAAACATGAGCGGAAATTCAGCTCGAAACACGTCTGACGTTAACATGGCAGCATCTTTCGTTGTTTTGTCCAGCACGCGCCCGTTGTAACTGCCTTGGACGTTGTTGAGAGTGATAGTTTGAGTGATTTGGCTGTGATTTGCCAGTAATATGCGGGTTTGACCGTCATGCTGTAAGACTATCCCATTCACAGCAAGGGGGTGGCTCGAGGAACACAGGCTAACCTCACCCTGCTTAAATTCAGCAACATCTGCCAGCACGTGATAGAGCGGATAAACCGCACCAGTGCCAGAATTACCTTTATCAAGAATGACGCCAAGCGGCCCAACAGTATCAAAGTAAGTGAGGCTGCTAGCTGGGCTGGTCAGCAAATACGCTAAGCTGCCCAGCGTCCAACCTGCACCAAATAATGTGCCTTGGCGTGCGTCAATTTTATCTTCCAGTGAGATTGTGCCGTCCCCAGTTGCATTAGGGTTGTTACGCATCTTGAAGGTGATAGGGCTGATGATAACGGGTTTGCCATCACTAAAGGTCTGTGCACTGTGGACTGTAACAGGTTGAGCAGGCAACGTCTCTACCAATGAGGCATCGTCAAAGGCGTGAACTTGTGGGTTGAGCGAGTAAGTCAGTAGGTCGAGGGATGTTGTGTCGGGTCGTTCGCGGTTGAGTTCGGTGAAAAAGGCGTCGGTGCCGCTTGCTAGATGGGTATCAGGGAAATGCTTGCGGGCTAGGTGGAGCCATTTGCTGCTAGTGCTTTTTTCATTTTCATGAAAGACCAAAAGTCGGGTGAGGTTGGCATCTGATTCGCTGAGGAAGTTCGCGAGGTGGTCGAGCTGTCTGTCGGCGTCATCCGTCACGTGAACGGCTAGCTCGAGTCCACAACCAAGCTGTTGAATGTATTGAAGTTGTTGCTCGAGGTGGTCTTGATAAGCTTTGTCGAGATGAATATCCACCCGTAAATGATCTAGGTTGAGGTTGTGGAGGTGCTCGAGGTCGGTGTCACTAAGAGGCGTGCTGCTGCAGAGGCCGAGGTGGGGGAGGCTCGAGCGCGTCTCACTAAGTGTTAATTGCACATCCTTTTGTGTTGATGAGACCGTTGGCACATCCCCCAAAAGTTCAACCGTGATGCGTTGCTGGACGATGTCACCCTCACGAACTGTCACTGGAAACGGCTCAGCTAGCGGCGTGCAGTAGGTCTTAAACGATGCATCTGTCCAGTTACGCTGGTCTTCCATCTCAAAGGTGTCGCCGTCCATCGTCACTTTGACCTGTAACTCTGGCGTGACCTCGTGCGTAATGGCGCGAATATCCATAAACGGTTGATGCGGTGAAATGTGGGTTGGAAACTTCCCTTTGCTGATGCTTCCGTCCACGTGCTCAATCGTGCAGTCTGCACTTGCTGCCGTCATCGGGTGAAGCACGCAAAAGCCAATACGGTTACTCGCAAAGTTACTCTTTGCAGTGCCTTCAAAGCTAAACGTAAGGTGTCCCTGCGCATTAGCAGTAATATGTCCATGCCAAACAAAGTGGATGTCAGCTTGTTGGTGAATGCTTGTAAAGGTGATGTCAACGGTATCTGCCGTCTGTTGAATGTTAACGTCCTCGAGCCTAAACGGTACGGTGCCCCAATTAGCATCGCGGACAGCTGCGTAAACTTGCCAGAGGAGGTCGTGACCGCCCGCGCGCAAGTAGCGCAACGCGCCATCTTCAAACGTGAACTCAAACGGTCCCAGCTGAAGTTGTTCAGAGACATCTGCCATGACTTATCCTTCGCTGCGAATCACGCGCCGCGTTAAACGCTTGAGGGTCGTAATCCGCAAACTGTCAAAAAACACCGCTAAAAAGATAATGACGCCTTGCACCATCGGCTGTAAGTAAAGGTTCACGCCCGTAAATACTAGACCCGCTTCCACTGTCTGAATAAACGTTGCACCAATCACTGCACTAAGCGCTGTGCCAATGCCGCCAAACAAACTGGTACCGC
>CAZMCW010000535.1:383-2712 GCA_964564405.1 uncultured bacterium | reverse complement strand
ACGTGAAATTGTGGTGCCAGGTAAGTTGGTAAATTTGGTTGTGAAATAGGGCTGCGGCTGCCTTGGGTAGTATCAGTATTGACATCAGCGACTGAATAATGAGGTGATTGCTCGAGCCTCAACAACCTCAATTAAAAAAGCGTACTCAGGAAAGTTGTCTGGGTACGCTTTTATGTTGAAAGAGGCTAACTCCTATCCTCAACTGGACTTAAGATTCTAAGGAAGATGCTCTCTCCCGCCTTTTTGCAAGCCAGCGTTGATAGTGTGGCCAAGCTAGATAAACCATCAACATCACGTTCAAAATACCCTCAAAAATCGCAAAGACGCCGCCGTAGTGGTCGGTATCCCAATAGCTGACCGGACTTTCAAAGCGTAACCGCCAATTGAACGGGAACAACAGTAGCGGGCCGTCGTCGTTATGCGTGAGAATGTCAATAAAACTGTGCAACGCGCATGATGCCATAAACCAAAAAAGCCAGTGACGCAGGTTGTGACCCACTTTATTGCGGTAAGGCCATAGAATCGCCAAGGCTGTAGCAAGGATAAAAGGCGCTTGTAGGGTGTTGTGGGCGGCAATCCACCAAGGGTTGTTAAAATACAGGTCATTAAAAATGTAGTCCATTGATTCCCGCAGGGGTCTGCCCACAATAAATCGGTAGTAGAGACCGCCCAAAATCGACATGACCGTGAGCGGCAGGTCTGGCGCAACTGATCCCCACAACACAGCACTCAAAGGAACGTGCAACTGGGGCTTAGACGTACGTGCGCGCCGCCTTAGAGATGCCGTTATAATCAGGTGCGAGGGTGTGTTCACAGTGTGCAAAGTATAACGTGACCTCTGTGAAGATTTTGTGTGGTTTGCGGGGTTGCCGTGCCAAGAGAGTTTGCTGTGTTGACACCCTTTGGTATTAATAGGCATTAGTGTGATGGTAGTCTCATTGGGATAGCCTCGAGCCCATCCCCAACATCACCCTCCCAACATCAACACCAAGGAGCAACGCCATGTCCAGCACGTTCCGCGCTTACCGCGTCAGCAAAACAGATACTGATGCCGCCACCACATGCCAAGTTGCTAGTATCTCAGAAGATACGCTTGCCACATTTGAAGATAGCGTCACCATCGACGTTCACTATTCCTCCCTCAACTACAAAGATGCCCTGTCGGCCACAGGCAATCCTGGTGTGACCAAGAGCTATCCACACACGCCGGGGATTGATGCGGCTGGCGTGGTGCGCACCTCAACCAATGACCAATTCCAAGCTGGCGATGAAGTCATCGTCATGAGTTACGACCTTGGCATGAACACACCGGGCGGTTTTGCCGAGGTCATCCGCGTGCCGGCGAGTTGGGTTATGCCTAAACCTGCTGGAATCAGTCTGTTTGAGAGCATGGTGTTAGGGACGGCGGGATTTACGGCAGCTTTAGCGTTAGATGCCTTAATTGCACACGGGTGTGAGCCTGATCAAGGTGAGGTTGTTGTGACCGGTGCAGGTGGTGGTGTCGGCAGCATCGCCGTGGCCTTGCTCGCCGCCCAAGGCTTTGAGGTTGTTGCCAGTACAGGCAAACAAGCGGCCCACGACCTCCTCAGCGCCCTAGGTGCGAGCCGAATTATAGGTCGGGATGCATTTTCAGAAGCTAGCTCACGCCCCATGCTTAAAGGAACTTGGGCGGCGGCAGTTGATGGCGTGGGTGGGGTGGCGCTTGCCAATATCATCAAGTCCCTAAAGTACGGTGGTGCGGTTGCAGCTTACGGCCTTGTGGGTGGTGCGGAGCTTGACCTCACGGTGTTTCCGTTTATTTTGCGGGGGGTAAGTTTGGTCGGTATTGATTCAGCGCAGTGCCCGATGAGTAAACGCGTTGAGATTTGGCACAAATTAGCTAGTGATTGGAAACTTACCAATTTAGACGCCATCGCCCAAACCCTTACTTTGGACAAGTTGGATGAGGCTGTTGAAGCAATTTTGCGGGGCGAGATTTTGGGACGGCGCGTGGTGGATGTGCGGGCTTAAGGTTGAGGTTGTGATGTAGTTGGCTCGAGCCCAACCTGCTCACCCCAAAAATGCACACACTGTTTCACAATCGCCTGCTGAAACTTAGGTGTTAACGTGCGCCAGTCCAGCACGTCCACCTTAAAAGGCAGGTCCGACTCTTCAAACGCATTTGCCAGTGCAACCTGTTGGGCTAAAGGTAAAGGCGCACTCGCTTGCACAACTAAATCGAGGTCGGAAAAGGGTCGGGCGCGACCCGTGGCTCTCGAGCCAAACACCCAGACGGATGCCTCCACTGCATGGTCTTGCAAGATGGTGATTACTTGGTCGCGGTGACGTG
>CAZMCW010000535.1:0-278 GCA_964564405.1 uncultured bacterium | reverse complement strand
GAAAGGTAAACCAAGCTTCTGGGTCAGTCACTAAACCCTGTTCTGCGGCACTGCGAATAAGCTCGCGAAAACTGTAGCGGGCAACCTCGGCAGGTACGTCGGCAATTTGCTCCAAGTAACGGCGGAGCATTTTGATACACAGCTCATAACTAAATTCGAACGTTTGAATGACACCGGCCGTCATGAGTTGGTGTTGCTTAGCCGTAAGTAGTGTGATAAACGCCTCGTCTTGGCTGATGGCGACAGCTTCACTCAGCGCGTCACAAGCGTTAACGAGG
>CAZMCW010000534.1:574-2717 GCA_964564405.1 uncultured bacterium | reverse complement strand
CTTGCGGCGTTTTGTTAACTAGTAGTACTAAATCAGGTACGTCAAGCTTGCGGCCGACATCAACGGTCACAGCGGTACCTTGAAAGTCTTGTTGATCAGGTCGCATTACAATAACAAGGGCATCAGAAATAGCAATAGATAGTAGCGTTTCTTCGTTCATACCCGGGTGAGTATCAATCAAAAGCACATCTAGATCAAGCGCGTCAATCAGGCTCTGGAACCCGTCATTAAGGAGTCCAACGTCGTAGCCTTCACGCAAGACCCTAGCAATTTCACCAGGTTTGATGCTCGAGGGAACGAACAAAAGCTGTCCTTCAGTAATACCAAGATTAGCAGAGACATCGTGCGTTGCTTCTTCAATGTCACACTTACCCCACAAGTAGTCGTTGAGAGTATGGTGCATATCTTCTTCAGCAAGTCCTAAAATAACGTGAATGCCGGGTGACTGGATATCTGTATCAACCACACCAACCTTATACCCTTTACTCGCCATGATGGCCCCTAGATTGGCGGTGGTATTAGATTTCCCGGTACCCCCTCTAAATGAATGTATCGAGATGATTTTCGACATCTTGCCTCCAAATGATGTTAAGTTTGGTAAACAGTGCAGGTCTGGCAAATTTAGGTTGCACAGTACAAATGGGTCTTGTCAGGCTGAGACAGAAAGTCAGCTTCTAATATTGCACAATTATCTGAAACAGCAGCTAGCACACTCAACTATGATTGCTGTAGTAGACCCTGAGCTTGTAGTAGACCCTGAGCTTGTAGTAGACCCTGAGCTTATAGCCCTAGGTGAATGGTACTAGGCGATAGTACTGGGCAATGGTAATCACTTGAGTCATCATATCACCTTGCTGAGGCAGTTAACGCGATACATCGAGCGTTCTTAAGGTGTTAGCTTGTCCTAGCTCGAGACTTCAATAGACTCACTTTTTTGTTATTTACTTACAACTATTGACATAAATTTAATATTAGATGATTAAAATGGTGTTAATTAATACGGCTTTGAAGTGCGGCCAGGCCGTTACTCCACACGTTACGACCAACTCAAAAAGTCTCGAACACACAAGACAATCGCTTAAGTTGATACCCTCAAGTAGTAAGTTTACTCTGCCGCAAATTACGGTTGGTGAGGGCGTAAATACCCGTAAGCAAATACATGAGCCCGCCAATCACGTAAATTGTGCGAATATCTACACGCCCCGAAAGCCACGCAAAAAATAGCCCGCCCAGCATAAACACTACACTGCGTAACATCTCCCGAGTTGCATAAACGCGCCCTAATTGCCCACCCTCAACGCGACTTTGTAAAAGGGCATCTTGGGCAACGTCACGCAGTGCAAACGGCGGTCCAAATACAAACGCGAGTACAGCGGCAAGCCCCACTGTAGGACTGCCCGCATAAGCTAAGGTAAGCACCCCAGAAAGCGCTGCATTGACAATAATGATGGTTCCTGGGACGCGCTCGAGCCAACGGGACATAAGCAGGGCTAGTAACGAGCCAACCATCATGCCAGAAAAATAAGCTGTAATTTGGTAGCCCCAACTTGTTGCGTTGCCGTTTAGCGCTTGAATGGTAAACGCCAGCATGAGCGCGCTTGTCCAAATGCTATGGGGTAAGTGTTCTACGGTTTCCATGACCACAAGTGGCCGGGCCACCGGGTGCTGCTGCAGATAGCGCCAACCCGCAAGAAACGATTGCCACCACGACGGCCGTGACTGCTCACTTGCTGTATCTTGAGGTGCCTGTGGCATAAACAGTGCTGCAAGCACACTTAATCCAAACAGCGCTAAGATAGTTAGGGAAATTGCATTCATAGATACGTGCAAGACGAGCCAGCCGCCAACCGTATAGGCTAACGCCATAAGAACTTGGCTCGAGACCAACATAAAGCTATTGGCACGCACAAGTTGTTGATAAGACACCAGAGAAGGAATGAGTGCCAGCCGGGCTGGGCGGTGAAAGACATCTGCAGCAGCAAGTCCAGCTAATACGGCATAAAACCCCCACACCGGCATACTGGTACCCAAACTTAGCAGTAACCACGCGCCTGCTACGAGCATTACCCGCAAGCTGTCCATCATAAGGAGTACGCGCTTGCGCGGTAGCCGGTCAACAAGTACACCAGCTAGCGGACTTAAC
>CAZMCW010000534.1:0-564 GCA_964564405.1 uncultured bacterium | reverse complement strand
AAAAGGTAGGCAGCATACGTGCCACCATAGTGCCTGCTGCTTGCAACGTTGAATTAGTTTGGTCAAAAATTACCACGACAATGGTGACTGCAAACAGCTCGAGGGCAAACGTTGTGGTGCTGGTAATCAACCACAACAGCATAAAATGTCGGTTGTGTAGCATGGGCGTTGGTGGACTGGCAGTTAAGCGAGATGTTGTCACAGTAATCTAGTCTACTCAGTTGATATGCCATGTTCACGTAGACACGCTGCCAAACCCAACCCTATGATTCAACCCTGTAAGCGGTGAATCTCAACTCTTAACCAACCCGAGCTTAGAGTTAATTTGTGTTAGGAGCGCACCTTGCGTAAATACTAGCGCAATTGCGTTGTCAGGAACATCAAGTATGGACTGTGCAAAGTCTGAGTGGTACCCGTTCGAGGGCTAAAAGTTTTCACAACTGTCTTATGATACATACCCTCGACGTATTTTTACTTTTTAAAATATTTAAATTAGTAGCGTTTCCACAAGTAACTGCCACAGGCAGTTGCGCGTGCGACCTAGGGGAGTAGAAATTGACCCAC
>CAZMCW010000533.1:0-2720 GCA_964564405.1 uncultured bacterium | reverse complement strand
CTCGAGCGTACCCTTAGATGATTCAGACGATGACATTCAAGAGTCAATTTGATATAAGGTGTAAATCGAAGGTTATCTTTAAGACCGAGTTATCTTCACGACCGAGTTATCTTCACGATATAGTTGCAGTCGCTGTTGTCATGTATATTTCCCTTAGTGATGCTACCTAATATAACCAAGATGTTTATTGGCTAGCCGTCGAGCAAGGAGAATACATGAAGCATATTTTTATGCTCCCCACTCAAAAATTGGATTGGCTGTTGTGCCGTGTTATCAATAAGACACACAACTTGGCACACACCTTATGAGGCGTGCGCAACTTACTCAAGGTGCCGTAGGACCGTTATTAGCTAAGCTTACCTTGCCAATGATTATTGGCATTTTGTCGATCATCACTTTTAATTTGGCAGATACCTTTTTTGTGGCACGCCTAGGGACTGACCAATTAGCAGCTATGAGTTTTACCTTTCCGGTAGTGTTGATCATTGGCAGTTTGGCGCTTGGTTTGGGCGTGGGAGCCTCCGCTGTGATTTCACGTGCCATTGGCGAAGGTGATAGTAGCCGCGTGCAGCGTTTAACCACAGATGCACTCAGCTTGGCCTTGCTTATTGTCATCAGCGTAGGTGCGATTGGTTTGCTAACCATCGACCCATTGTTTCGCGCGCTCGGTGCAAAAGAAGAGATACTCGGCTATATTCGTACCTACATGTCGATTTGGTACTGGGGCGTTGGCTTTGTGGTTGTGCCGATGGTGGGTAACAGCGCCATTCGTGCAACTGGTGACACCCGCACACCTAGTTTGGTGATGATGGTAGTAGCAGTTGTCAATATCATCTTGGATCCACTGCTCATTTTTGGCATTGGCCCGTTTCCAGCGTTGGGTATTGCTGGGGCAGCTATTGCCACGGTCATTGCCAGAGCGATTGTATTCATTGTGTCTGTTTGGGTCCTTGTTGCCAGAGAAAATATGATCAGCTTTGCACGTGTTCCGTGGTCACACATTTTCAACTCGTGGCGCGCCATTTTGTACTTGGGGTTGCCCGCTGCTGCCACCCAAGTTATTGTGCCAGCATCACTGGGGGTTATTACACGCCTCGTGGCTGCGTTTGGCCCGGAAGCTGTGGCGGCAATGGGCGTTGCCAGCCGGATCGAGGCCTTAGCACTAACGGTTATTATGGCGTTGGGCAGTGTGTTAGGGCCGTTTGTAGGGCAAAACTGGGGTGCAGGTGAGGTCAACAGGGTGCGCCTAGGCATCAGGCTAAGTCAGCAATTTTCAATGTTGTTTGGGGTTGGCATATTTGCCCTGTTGGTACTGTTTGCACGTCCTATTGCAGAAATTTTTAGCCGCGAGCCTGCTGTGGTTGAGGTTATTATTTTGTACTTAACCGTAGTGGCCTCGAGCTACGGCCTACAAGGCGTGTTACAACTCTCGACAACGGCCCTCAATGTGCTCAACAAACCCTTTGAAGCTGCTGGCTTATCGCTACTTCGGATGGTTGGATTGTACATTCCGCTAGCACTGGTTGGGCGCTACTTTTTTGGCTTACAAGGTGTGTTTGCAGCGGCGGCAATAGCAAGTGGCATAGCTGGTATTTTGGCGTTTATCCGCTTACAGCAGGTGACGCTCAAATCCAACGCGCCTGTGACAACCTCAGCTTCTGTGTCCGCAAGTAGTCCAGCACCTTAGGGACGAGTATCTTGTCGACGTACCTCAAACTATATGTGTAAGCAATGCGCAGTGAACTTACGTAGTTGCTCACTGCTGGTGTAACATCAGTTAAGTGGTGGGCATTTGAGCTGTTTATACAAACCTCAGTCGATCAATCTCGAGGAGGCACCATGGCAAACCATCCCAAAAAGTATCGTGGCGATGTCATCAATGTAAGCTATGACATTAAACGCTGTATGCACGCTGCGGAGTGCGTTAAAAGCGGCCTCACCCAAGTGTTTGACATGAACCGCAAACCCTGGGTGAATCCGGACGGCGCAGCTGCAGACAAGGTCATTGATGTGGTTGAGGGGTGCCCGTCTGGCGCACTTCAGTATGCGTTTGCAGACGATGCTGATACGCACCCCGAAGCGCCAGAGACCAACAGCGTGCGCCCACAACCCGATAGCGCGCTGTACGTGCGTGGTGACATTACGCTTAAAGATAGTGATGGTACCGTGCTCGAGCAGGCTACCCGCCTTACCTTATGCCGCTGCGGGCAGTCCAATAACAAACCTTTTTGTGACTACAGCCACCATGACGCAAACTTTGAAGATGGCGGCGCGCTGGGGACAACCAACTTAGCTGATACCGTGGTGGATACAGACGGGCCGCTCGAGCTACAAACAACACCTAATGGACCCTTGCTAGTAAAAGGCAACTTTGCGCTTCGCAATGCCTCTCATAGCCGCATCCTCTATGGAGACAAAGCCGCCTTGTGCCGCTGCGGGCAGTCCAACAACAAACCTTTTTGTGATGGTAGCCATAGCGCTGCTGGGTTTACAGCTGAATAAGTGCTACGTCTTGTAGGCTAGTTGCAAGCTAAGCTCGAGTCAGCACAATGCAAACGCAACCTAAACCAAACATTGACACGATCAAGGTACATCCAAGTATGACGCTGTAACGCAGTCACAGAAGGAGGATATACCTTATGAACATTACCTTGTGGGTATTACAAGCCTTACTAGCAGCACTGTTTGGGATGGGTGGTACGGGCAACATGTTGTGGCTC
>CAZMCW010000532.1:0-2723 GCA_964564405.1 uncultured bacterium | reverse complement strand
ATCGTTCTCGAGGGGCGCACAGCGCTTACTCACCCGCTTACCGCCACCAGAGCTTGCTATTGTCAGCGACCTGCACACAGCAAGTGACACGGCTGCGCTGGGTCAGGGTGCGTCCTTAGCTGAGTACGCCAGCCAAACTCGAGGTGCCGTTACCCCACCATGGCTTTACGAAACACTTCGAGATTTAGCGAGCCAAGCCTCACCAGAAATCTTACTGAACGAGGTAAGCACTTCCCCGGCGATTAACGTAAGCCGCAGTGACGATGTCAGCCTCATGCAGGTTACATCTAATGTGGTGCTGTGTGGGGTTCCCGCAACAGGTCGGCATTTTGCGGATGGCCCAGATGTTGTGTCTGCCGTAGACATTGCGCATACTGCGCGCAGTTTGGTCTTGATAGCGTGCTGGGCGGCTCGAGCTTGGCTTACATCTTAGCAGGTATCATCTGATCAGCTACACCCATAAGCAATCCAAGTGATGACACAAACGAATAACTTCATAACAATGCTTGTAGCCATCCATCTTTAACTGGCTATATGTAAGGGAGTCACGATGATCTCAGCGTCTAAACCTAATGCTCTTAAACAGCTTTTTGGCACACTCAAAGTTGCCATTGGCGTCGTGCATTTACCTGCCCTGCCAGGCTCACCAGGGTTTGAGGGTGGGCTCGAGGCTGTCTACAAAACTGCTCTTACCGACGCTGAACGCTACGCCCAAGGTGGCATCGACGGGTTGATTGTTGAAAATCATGGTGACATTCCTTTTGCCAAACCTGCTGATATTGGTTACGAAACGGTTGCCACCATGTCGGTCATTGCTGCCCGCATTCAACAGGTAACCAAGCTTCCTACTGGCATCAACGTGCTCGCAAACGCTGCTATGCCTGCGCTAGCTGTGGCGCAAGCGTCTGGCAGTCAGTTTATTCGGGTCAATCAGTGGGCCAACGCTTACGTTGCCAACGAGGGATTTATTGAAGGTGAAGCTGCTAGAGCAACCCGCTACCGGGCCAACTTGCGCGCTCAGCACCTCAATGTTTTTGCAGATGTTCACGTGAAACACGGTGCCCACGCCATCGTAAGTGACCGAGATGTCAGCGAACTCACTCGCGATGTAGAGTTTTTTGATGCTGATGTCGTCATCGCCACCGGGCAACGCACCGGCGACAGCGCCCAACTGGACGAAATGCGTATGATTCAGCAGTCCACGCAACTACCACTCGTGGTGGGTAGCGGTGCCACCGTAGATAACATCAGCGACATTTTAAGCGTTGCAGATGGCGTCATTGTCGCTAGCTCACTCAAAGAAGAGGGCGTATGGTGGACGCCTGTTTCCCAAGCCAAAGTACGCACGTTTATGGATGAGGTTGAACGCATCCGCAGGAGCAGTCAAGGGTGACCCAACCTGTCATTGTCGCAGTAGGTTCTGCCAACGTTGACATTTTGGCAACCGTGCCACACTTGCCAAGTGAAGGCGAGCGACTTACCGCGACAGATTTTTTAACCGTGCCGGGTGGGATGGCCGCTAACTGTGCGTGTGCAGCGGCTCGAGTAGGGGCAGATGTCGTCTTTTTTGGACGTACTAGCAGTGACGCCCTCTCGAGCATCCTCACTACTGACTTTGAGCGCCACGGCGTCAACATACTCGGCCTCAACCGTGACGCACCCCACACCACGCTCAACCTAATCACCACGGCTGCAAGTGGCGAACGCAGCATTATTGCCGAGCCCAATATTCACCACCCCAACGGGTTAATGGGTTATTTAGAAGAATATCAACCTGCTTTGATTTACGTTGATGGGTATCATTTGGGTGTTGTTCAAGAAGAGCTAACCTATGCAAAAACGCAAGACATTGTCTGTTTTTGTGACTTGGATGGTGCTGTGAACAGTTATACAAAAGAGGAAGTTTTGGGGATGCTTGAACACCTCACCATTATCCTTTGGAACCCACCCATAAGCCAAGCACTTTTTCCCAAGTTGTCGCCTAGAGACGCCAGTCAACACCTTGCAGACAAATATGACCTTACAGTAATTCTCACGCAAGCCGCTGACGATGTTGTTTTGATAGAAGGTAAAAAGTTACAGACCTTTGCCGTGCCAGCTCAGCCTAAACTTGTTGACACAACGGGCGCAGGCGATACCTTTGCGGGGGTGTTTATGCACGCTTATACGCAGACGGGGTCGCTCGAGCAAGCTGTGGACAAAGCTATTCAAGCTGCGAGTTTATCGGTGAATCATTACGGGGCACGGGGTGGGTTGGATAGGCTCGAGCCTTTTTGAGGTTTAGCACTCTAAAAACCTAGATCACACAACCGCAATCAACATCTTCGTTACCCAACACCATGGCAATGCACGTTGACAACACACTCTATGTAGTCCAACTAATCACATCAACGATCTGTGGAGATCGTGAGTAGCTGGGATTTTTTTGCTCCAAGAGGTAAGTCGAGCCGTCACGGATGATGTTCTTATCTCGTTGAAAGATGCTCACAAGCCAGCATATGCCTCACAATTCCACATAAACTTCACATAGCATTTGTTTTAGGCATGAGTTCAACGCAGAGTTATACTGTCCCAGCGCCTACTTCCAAATTATGAAGTGCCACTTTGCTTGTTGAACCCGCACCTACACCAAGTCTCCTATTCACCTACGCACCGACTACAAAGAAAGGGCACATACTTACAACTATCACAGCTGACCCCAGTTCCCAACGGAACAAACATCC
>CAZMCW010000531.1:0-2728 GCA_964564405.1 uncultured bacterium | reverse complement strand
GTTTGAGCTGGTTGTACAAGGGCGCGCTGGCGTCGCTGTTGAGGTGAGGTAAGGGGAGTATCTCTGACATATCTGGGTTCAAGGTGTCACAGTGTTGTATCAGTTGTATTCATCGCAAGTTGATGAAAAGGCATTTCGGATGTGTAATCAATCTCGAGGTCAGTTCATTCAAAACGTCGTGACTAAAATTGATGACATCAAGGCTCGAGACATGCACGTAATCGAGACATCTACGTAATCATGTGGATCATGCTCGTCCAAGTCAATGCTACCAACAACTAGACATCTTCTGGTACGTACCAGTATACTTGATAAGCACATTTTAAGGAAAGGGTTGTCCACACTCAATAGATGTGGGCACGTGTATGGCATGTTCACAGGTGATGACAACAGGTGTTATTGGAGTAGATGTTGGCGGCACCAACATCAAAGTTGGTTTGCTGACAGAAGAAGGCACCTTGCACTACAGCACGCACTTCAAAACCCAATCTCACCGTTCACCCAAGGTGATTTTGGCAGATGTTGCTGAGGCAGTCACAGATGTTCAACGCCAAGCTCAGGCTGATGACCTAGTTGTTGACGGCATTGGTATAGGACTGCCTGCCACAACCGATCTGGCGCAACGGCACACGCTCATCATGCCCAACTTTGCAGCAGGTTGGTTTGAGTTTCCTGCCGCTGAGGTTTTAGAAAAATACACGGGACTTAGGGTGAGCCTCATCAACGACGCACGTGCGTTTGTGCTGGCAGAAAGCAAACTGGGTGCTGGGCAAGGCTGTCATAATGTATTTGGCATTGTGCTCGGCACAGGCGTTGGTGGCGGCATGGTGGTAGACGGGCGGTTGTACTTGGGCTCGAGCGGTCTAGCTGGCGAGTTTGGTCACTATATTATCGACCCCCAGGGTGTGCGTTGTGGTTGTGGCAGTGTGGGGTGTTTGGAAACGGTGGCGTCTGCCCCAGCATTGGTAGCAAGTGTGGTGCGGTCACTTTTGCACGGGCGCAGTCCTATTCTTTACGACATGGTTGAGGGCGACCTGAACGCATTAACCGCAGAGCACATCAGCCGCGCAGCTCGTGAAGGTGATGCCGTTTGCCTCGAGGCACTTCAGCATGTTGCTGAGGCTTTGGGTGTTGCTACTGCTAGCGTCGCCGTACTTGTAGGCCCTGAACGCATTGTCGTTGGCGGCGGTCTAGCTGGTACGTGCGACATCCTTTTTCCAATCATCGAAGCAACCTGGCAACGTCATGCAGTTGTGCTAGGTGAGCGCTTACCTCAACTGGTGACTGCCAAGCTAAGTGACCCCGGTGTGATAGGTGCAGCGTTGTATGCGCGGCAGGTGTTGGGAGAGGTGGCTGTGAATGCGAGCTGGAAGACGTGATGTGTGATGCTGTGTAGAAGAAAGGGGGAAAGGGAGAAGGGGCGAAAGGGAGATTTGTAATTTGTAGCTTACAAACAATAATTTTTCAAAGAATAATTTTTAGATTATATAAGGATGATTGCTGAACTGCTGTAGCTCGAGTCAAACCACATAAAAAATACTACTATCTCAAAATCCAATCTAGGAGGACATTTGTATGCATAAAATCACCATGTTGGGTAGTGGCCTCATCGGCATGTTTTACACCATGACCTTACACGGACAGCGCAGCCGCGACCGGGTTGAGGTTGTGTATTCGCGTAGTGAAGAACGTGCTAAGGCTTTTGCTGAGCAGTGGAACATCCCCCACGCGATGACAGACATGGCCAAAGCGATTCAACATCCGGATACATCTGTGGTGATTGTGGCGCTACCGAACAACCTTCACCTCGAGGCGGTTAAACTAGCAGCTGAGGCTGGCAAAGCTATCCTATGTACTAAACCTCTTGGACGTACCGCCGCCGAAGGCAAACAAATGCTAGACATTGTTGAGCAAGCGGGTGTCTTTCATGGCTACCTCGAGGACTTGTGTTATCCGCCTAAAACACTGAAGGCGCTCGAGTCTGTACGGGCAGGTAACCTCGGGCGCATTCTTTGGACGCGTTCACGGGAGGCCCATCCTGGACCCCACAGCGACTGGTTTTGGGACAAAAGCATCTCCGGTGGTGGGGCCATCATCGACATGGGCTGTCACTGCATTGAAATTTCCCGCAATTATATTGGCAAAGAGGTTAAACCGCTCGAGGTCATGTGCTGGGCAGACACCCAAGTTCACCCCATCGACGCTGAAGATAGCGCCGTCGGGCTGGTGAAATACGCGAGTGGGGCCATCGGTCAGTTTGAGGTGAGCTGGAACTTCCGGGGCGGCATGGACTTGCGCGATGAAGTTTCTGGCACCGAAGGTACGATTACGAATAATCACTGGCTCAGAACTGGCTTTGAGATGTTTACCACTGGCGCGTCCTCTGGTTATGTCGCTGAAAAAGCTGAGAGCGACAGCGGCTGGCTCTTCCCCGTTGGCGACGAAGTTGTGGCACTGGGTTATGTGGATATGTTTACCGACATGCTCAACGCTTTAGACGAAGGTCGCAAACCGATGGAAGATTTTTACGATGGCTATGTGGTGAACGCCATTATGGACGCTGCCTATGCCTCTGTTGAAAGTGGCCAATGGGAGCAAGTTGTGCTCGAGGATTGGCGTGGTTTAAACGACGTTACCAGTAGTGCTGGCTTCAACAGCTATGACGACGATCACTGGCTTATGAAAGAAGAAAAGATGCCAGATGGCAGCCTGAAACTTATCCTCAAAG
>CAZMCW010000530.1:708-2770 GCA_964564405.1 uncultured bacterium | reverse complement strand
GAGCGTACCCTTAGATGATTCAGACGATGACATTCAAGAGTCAATTTGGTACAAGCTGTTGAAGCTAGATGGTTAAAGCTGATATGCCATACTGCTGACGCAACATTAAACCACTTGAAGAATAATCTATCTAAGTATCTCCTATCTGTATCTGCAAGATACAAATAGCGGTTAGCGGTTAAGGAACATGATTCGTTTACGTTCCGTGTCGCAAAGTCACTATAGAGACACTTAGGTGACATAGCTGTAAATGCGTTCACTACGTTGCTCATAAAGTTTATTGGGGGTGAGTTTGGTGACAGTATTTCGCAACCAGCCAAGTGCGCCACTAGCAAGTCCAAATCTACCTATCCACAGTGACTCGGTAATTATGTCTGTGGTGCGCTTGTAGCGGGCATCTTCGTAGCGTTGAAACGCTTCTTGGTAAGGGTGTGCTGTTAAGTAACGTGCTAAAACAACAGCATCTTCAATGGACATACAGCCACCTTGTCCTAAATTGGGTGTTGTTGCATGAATAGCATCGCCAAGAAGCACAACACGCCCTTTGAACCAGCCTTGTTTAGGAAGTCGGTCATAGGTATCACTGCGCAGTAAAGAGCCTACCGGCGTAGTTGCAATGACCTCGGGGATGGGCGCGTGCCAATTTGCGAATGCCTCGAGCAGCTCGCGCTTGCGGGTGTCAGGATCTTCTTGCTGTCCTTCAGGTCTAGGGGCAGTAGCGTACCAATAGGCCCGCCCCTCACCGACATCTAACACGCCAAAACGCTGATTGCCTCCCCACGTTTCAGAAATTTCACCTGCCACAAACGACGTGGGTAAGGGGGCAATGCCGCGCCAAATGGGGTAACCACGGTAAACAGGTGTGTCGTCGTTAGCAAAAAGAAAGTTGCGTACCGTTGAGCGAATACCATCTGCGCCAATAACAATATCTGCTGTGGTAGTTGTGCCATTTGCAAACTCGAGCTGGACTTGGTTACCGTCGTCGTGAAACGTTTGTAGCGTATGTCCTGTACGGCAAGTGTTAGGTGGCAAGGCAACGCGTAAAGCCTCAATAAGATCAGGCCGATACACGCACAGCGAAGGAACCTCTTGCTGGCTGACATCACTGCGCAAAAGCACGTTGCCTCGAGCATCTTTAACGTTGAGCGCACCAATGCGACCAGCATTGGGAAGCAGTTTGTCTAATACACCTAAATCACGCAAAATCCGCGTGGCGTTGGGCCATAAGCTGATGCCCGCACCGACCTCGCTAAACACGTCTGCGCGTTCGTACACAGTTGCGTCAATACCAACGTTATGAAGAGCAAGCGCAGTGGTTAAACCGCCGATACCGCCACCGATAATTGCGGCTGTTGTTGTGTCTGACATGGGTTATCTCCTAGATAAAAGCAAGTTGTGATGATCCTGTACACGAAGGCATCTAGGACTCGAGCATAAAACAAGCTTTTGTAAAACGTGTTTACATGGAATCAAGATAAGGAGGATAATGAAGATCTTGTAGAGCTAAATGTCTCGCTTGCCAAGCAATCATTTATAGCCTTTCTACAAGTAACTGTCACAGGCAGGTGCGCGTGCGACCTAGGGGAGTAGACATCGATCCACTTAGTATGGGGGAACTAATCCTGGAACTGCCATTAGTATGTGGTTGCTAACGCTCAATTGCTTGATATTCAATGCATCTGAATATTGAGGCAAGTATCGTGTGCCAGATAAGGGGCTTACTGAGGTTCAGCACCATTACTATCTTCGCCCCAACCCATGCAACCACCTTCACCGCTAGGGCGCACCATGGGTTTGGCAATGTCTTCAAGTGGCTTGTAGCCATAAGGGTCTTGTCCAGCAATCATGACAATGTCGCGGTAATCGGCAATGGCCATGTATTCGTTGTCTTTGGGGAGTTGCCACGGGAGCAAAGACTGCGCGCTCATATAGTGGTTCACTAGCACGCGGCGGTAGCCTGCCCTCGCGCGGTTGGGAAATGAGCGGTGTAACAAATAGCCGTTAAAAAAGACAATGCTGCCAGCTTTGACTTCTACTGGAATGGCGTCGGTATCTGTGTAGG
>CAZMCW010000530.1:0-698 GCA_964564405.1 uncultured bacterium | reverse complement strand
CCGGCTTATGCGACCTCGGAATCACCCACAAACAGCCGTTTTCAATGGTGGCATCGTCCATGGCAATCCAACCGCCTGCTAGCGAACGGTCGCGGGTAGGAATAAAATCTTCATCTTGGTGCCACGCTTGACCGGGTTTGCCGGTGGCTTTAATAAACAACATTGACTGCATGCATTTAACATCTGGGCCGATGATCTCAGTAAGAATCTTGGTCATTTTGGGTGTGCCTAAATAGTTGTGCATCACCTCAGAGATTTTGTGGGGAAAATGGATGCACAAGTATTCTTTGAGCACCTCTTCATCAGAAATACTAGCGGGTGCTGGGGTTACGCCCTCAATCTCACCGCGTTCACCCCGGCAAATGTAGGTGGCTTCAGCGCGGAGTTGCTCGAGTTCAGCCTCACTTAGTACGTCTGGTACAACTAAATAACCATGCTCATCATAAAAATCACGCAAGCTGCCATTGGCAGCGCGGGTTGCCTCGCGGATGAATTTTGGTCCGCCCTCGGCAAGGGCTGTGAGTTGTGGGTCAGCTGTAACTGAGGTTGACATAAACATCATCTCCTTAACTACCGTTTGTGTGATGCTAACAGTGTACAACGTCGTATGATGACGTCACATGATGACAGACGAGGAGATAACCAATGACGTTAACGCACCGATTTGACTGGTTCTTTTTGATGCATGGCGTCATTAC
>CAZMCW010000529.1:0-2788 GCA_964564405.1 uncultured bacterium | reverse complement strand
TCATTTCGTTTGATCGCTCGTTGTCATCGTTCCCGCTGCTCGTGAGCAGCAAGATGTAAGTGTAATGGCAAACGCGCGTGCTGTCAACCCCTGAGTAACAAATACCTCAAAGCATCCCAGAAAATATGGCATTAATAATGACTCCACACGTCTAGGACGGGGCTAAAACATTAAACTCCATTTGTTAGATTACTGCCTCGAGCCTCCAACAACGCTATTAATATCAACAATGTTATGACAACAATGCCCATACCCAGCCCACTTTTTACAGCTAGCATAGCCACCAGCAGACCACCAAGTCCTTGCCCAGTAAATGCGCCTAGCAACACACCCAACTGCAGCAGATAACTTACTAAGTGACGCGTCAAGTGAGGCTTTGAAGGATGCTCGAGGCAATATGACAGACCAAATAAGCCAAGTATCCACACACTCTGCTGAGGACTGATGTCCAGTTGTATGTACACAATTAGGGTAACAATTGACAGTATCTTTAACATGCTGAGAACACGCCGTAACCGCTCTTGATAACGCGTGTAGTAGATTCCCCACGTAAGTAGCAACGCTAAAGCAGTAGGCGTCACTGTTAAAGCAATTGTCACAAGTGATGCTGACAACCACCTTTGTACGGTGAGTGATAAAGGCAACGCCAACCACACACTGCTAGCCATTGCTTGCCAAAACTCGGGCTGAATCATCGTAACGATATCTTGTGTTGACAAAGCAGGGCCTTGTAATAACAAAGCACTATTGGGGTTCATCAGATAGCGCAACGACAACATCACAACTAAGATCAGTGAACTGAGCGCAAACGCAAGCTGCCAGACCTGCACATGATTGGGTGAAAGTTGTAACAACACATTTGAGCTGAACTTAAGCTGTGCTGAATCTGGTTGAGGTTGATGCACGTTTCGACTTAAACGACCGTACGGTATCTGTTGTGAATACTGCTCAGGTGAAAGCTTGACAAGCGCATTCGTCGAGACCCTTTGTCGTTGGATGATGCCTGCTAGTTGATATGCTGCTGCCGCTAAGACGCCGAGTAACGCAAGGACGACCACAAGTACCCAGCCGCCGTAGTCAACTCTAGTTGGCATAACTGTGCTCAGGGTAGCTGGTTCAGCATCAATTTGACGTGTGGTTGGACGCGCTAGCTCGAGCCACGTGTAATACCCACTTAACACTGGCAATTGACGACTAGCACCCGGCAGTGAAAGTCCTAACCAGGTAAGACTTAGCAAAAGGATCATCAGTGTTTTTAGAGCAACGCTGTGCTGCTTGTAGTGCCTTGCTAACGCTGACAATGCTACAACCAAGAAACCACATACCCAAACCGCACCACCCCTACTGACAAGCTCGAGGTTAACAATGTGCACCGCCCCTTGCCACCACACAGCCAAGGTTACAAACCCAGTGATGCTGGCAATAATTAGTAAGAGTGCCATTCCCCTAAGACCTTTGGGGAACCTGTCTTGACTGAGCACAACAGCCACAATTACAAACAGGCTAGCTAGCACAATAAGCCATAGCAGCGGCTCGAGACCAGTTGCTGCAAGCAAGGGCACACTACCGTCATAAAGTGCCCCATTACCCAGTACCTCGTGAACTTGCCACGCTGAACTAGCTGATGCACTGACCTGCACAGTAGGTAGTGCCACAAACGTTACTAGGAGTAGCACGCCGCAACTTGCGCTTAGGACTTGTAAAATGGTGAGGCTTTGCTGCCAATCCTTGTGCGATTCTTTTTGCGACGCCCTTTGTAATGCAGTTTGTGACGCAACAAGCTTGCGCCAGCACACGCCACCAATAAGCCACGTGAGTCCCACTAGCCACGCTAATCTTGTTAGCAGCCACGCATTTGGCAACCATGCACTCACGTCGTTAGCCTATCTTGCAACTAAGCGTTATGCTATTCACATTTACGCATTGCATGAAACTAAGGTAGGAAGTTGAGTTAAGAAGTTGTGGTGAAGTTGAGTTAAGAAGTTGTGGTGAAGTTGAGTTAAGAAGTTGTGGTAGGGAGTTAAGCGCATAGTTTTAAAGATACATTCGTATATCATGTTGGGTAGTGAGTTGACAATTAACAATATACGATAGGTGGTGCAGACCATCTATCTCGAGGGAGCTACGATAAATCTATGACTACATCGTCTGTTAGTGAACACTCTGTTATTAAGCAACATGGCGGCGTTTATCCCATTTTGCCAACGCCCTTTACCCCTGATAACGCCGTTGACGAAACCAGCTTAAGGCAACTCATCGACTTTGAAAAAGCCATGGGCGTGCGTGGCGTCGCCATTTTAGGCTTTTTGGGCGAAGCGCATAAACTTACGGGGCCTGAGCGCAAGCAGGTTGTTAGTACCGTTATTGACCAAGCAGGTGATATGCCTGTGTGGGTGGGCGTGCGCGCGTTTGGCACTGCAGGCGCGATTGAACAAGGGCTCGAGGCCAAAGAACTTGGGGCTAGTGCCATTTTTGTGGCCCCCATTGGCGTTCAAAACGATGCTGTTTTGTTCGACTTTTATGCTGAAGTTGCGGCTGCTACCCAACTGCCCATCATTATTCATGACTTTCCAGCCTCGTTTGGGATTAAGCTTTCAGCCAGTTTAATTGCCCGCATGTGTCAAGAAATTGACGGTCTAGATCTGGTTAAACTAGAAGACCCGCCAGTGCTTCACAAACTCAGCCAGATTTTAGACGCCAACCCCAATATCGCTATTTTTGGCGGTCTCGGCGGTGAATACTGCCTCGAGGAACTTGCGAGAGGTGCCGCTGGCATCATGACCGGGTT
>CAZMCW010000528.1:0-2797 GCA_964564405.1 uncultured bacterium | reverse complement strand
CAAAACTCACTGCTTGCTCACCACGTTGTTGCAAGTGATACAACGTCCACGCGCCCAAACAGCCCATGCCGCCTGTCACCAAAAACGTGCGTGTTGCTGATGCTTGTACAGCCTCAGCTTCTACATCTTGAGCCATTTAGGCAACAACCTTGTTGATTAACGTACCCAAGTTACCAATTTCAACGCTGTAGCTATCGCCCGGTTGCATCCAGGTTTTAGTTTTCATCCCAAAAATGACGCCTTCGGGCGTGCCGGTTGAAATCACATCGCCAGGGCTCAGGGTCATGTATTGGCTAGCATAGCTAAGACACTCTGCTACGCTAAAAATGAGGTCGTTTGTATTGCTATCTTGGCGCAATTCACCGTTAAGCCAACCGCGTACCGGCATGTTGGTGGGGTCGCCAGCAGCATCTGCTGTTACCAGATATGGGCCTAACGGCAAAAAGTCATCCAAGGTTTTACCCAAGAGCCACTGCCCACTCAAAAACTGCAACTTGCGCTCGCTAAGGTCATTGGCATTGCAATAGCCAAACACGTAGTCGAGGGCGTCATCTACGCTTACGTTTTTAGCCGTTTTACCAACTACAACGGCGAGTTCGGCTTCGTAATCAACTTGCTCGAGCCCACCAATAGCCACTTCATCGCCGTGGGCCGCGAGCGCGTTATTAAACTTGCTAAACAGCACTGGTTCTTGAGGCGCGTCCATACCGGATTCAGCCGCGTGTTTAGCGTAGTTTAAGCCCACACACAAAATCTTACCTGGCTTAGCAACGGCTGGGCCTAACTGCAACGTAGCTTCTGTACGCAAAAATGGTTGAAACGGTGCGACGTCTTTGGCAAGTTGTTGGGCAATCACATCACACGCAGCAAGCATGCCAGGTGCAAATAGATCCATGGGTGTTTGGGGTGCCTCGAGCGTCAAGTCTTCACGGGCAGCGCGCACATCCAAAACACCTTGGTCGGTTTTAAGGCCAAGTTTCAGCGTATTGTCTTCACGAAAGGTTAAAAAAATCATGGTTGCTCCTTAAGGTACTAACGTGTTAATCATCAGCATGTTAGTCGCTATCGTGTCCGTTAGTCAGCGTGTTAAGTATCAGCATAGGAGGTGTTATGTCGCGGACAGCATTGGGGTTAGCACTTTTAGTTGTTTTAGCTGATTGTAATCGTTTTACAAACAGTCTTTTTTAGATAGCGCTTGTTAGCCCAGTTGTCTTATCATGACACAGCTAATCATGACACAGCCAAGGACGAGTCGTGGCAATGCTGACGGCTAGGTGAGGGTTGCTCGAGCACACCTATCAACCTTTGTACCTTGACAACAATGGCACACAATGGGACAGCTTAGTTGCTCGAGCAACCCTATAAACCTTTGTAACCCCCACGTTTAGGCAAACAGGTCTCTTAGGCAAGTTTATACAGATAAGTTTACACAGACAGGGGCAAATTTGTTATACTCCAACAAGTTTTTGACTTGAGGAGCCATCTCCGTGAGTAGCTCGATTAGCTTGCGTTTTTATCATCAGTTATATTGCCATTTATACTGTTGTTATCAACCTAGTTCAACGGTTAAATATGGTGTGTTTGAACATGGTGTGTTTGAACATGGTGTGTTTGAACATGATGTGTCTTCATGGGACGTATTTGAATATGATGTGTTTCAATACGGTGTGTTTCAGTGCGGTGTGTGTACAGCACGTTCTGTAGAAAGTAACACAACGTGACTACCTTACGCATTGATGCTCACCAGCACTATTGGCAGCTTGCTAGAGGCGATTACTTTTGGATGACGCCAGACATGAACGTGCTCTACCGCAATTATCAACCGAGCGACTTAGCACCTCAGTTAGCCCGTCATAACATCGCTAAAACCGTTGTCGTACAAGCTGCAGATACCCTAGCAGAAACAGAGTACTTGCTTAAGCTAGCAGATGCTCACGAGAGCATCGCTGGTGTTGTGGGTTGGCTAGACATGGAATCGCCCAAGTTTGAAGCTGACCTTGTGCGTTTGCAACAGCAGCCTAAATTTGTGGGCGTTCGCCCGATGCTCCAAGACCTCGAAGACCCCGCGTGGCTGGTGCGCCCCAAAGTGCGTGAAAGCATTGACCTGTTAGTTGAACACAACTGCGCACTTGATTTTTTAACGCATCCGCGCCACCTCAAATACGTGCTCGAGGTTGTCCACAACACCCCTAACTTGCGCTGCGTGATCGACCACATTTCCAAACCTCATATTGAACAAGGTACCTTATCACCTTGGCAAGATGACCTTGCTGCCATCGCTGAGGTTGCCAATGTCTACTGCAAATTTTCAGGAATGGTGACCGAAGCTAACCACAGCACGTGGACGCTTGACGACCTACGTCTTTACGCTGAGCACGTCATAGCGTGTTTTGGCAGCGAGCGGCTCATGTTTGGGAGCGACTGGCCGGTGTGCTTGTTAGCAGCTAGCTATGACCAAGTGATTAATGCTGCTGAAGTTTTGCTAGCAGATTACCTTGACCCATTTGATGAAGAAGCTCGAGCGGCTGTCTTCGGTGGTAATGCTAGCCGTCTTTATCAACTTCCCGTAGATGGATAAGTGCATTCTTGGCTAAACTACACCAGTGTAAAAGCTCAATACCTAAATTGCACAGCTTCGGTCTACTCACGCTTACAACTTCAACTGTCTTCAGGTCAATTGGTGTGTCGGTGGTCAATACTGTCATAACCCCAAGACACCGACACAGCTAATACGAATACGCTTTTAAAGCTCTAGGACGGAACAACCCGCGCGCCATAATGATTTTGCCTAGACAAT
>CAZMCW010000527.1:0-2816 GCA_964564405.1 uncultured bacterium | reverse complement strand
CGCGTTTGGGTACTGCGAACAATTGGCATGTAATTTTGCAAAATACGCTGATGAACTTCCAAAAATACACTGCCATCTGGGCTGCGTAAGTGCATCAGTTCATGAATGTAAGGCGTTAGCGAGGCACCAACCGAAAATACAACGCGCCAGTTAAGCTGGCGGGCGAGCTGCTCAGCTAGCGCAGCATCACGTGGCGAGATAAGCACATCAATGTCACCATAAAACCGATTGGCAGGCGTGTCGTAGACAAATTCAGCAAGGTAAAACCCTTTAAATACAAGCACTTTGATGCCAGCCTCGTGCCATTTTTTGAGAAGTGGGACAAGGCTGTGCTTCATTTTTTCGTGCTTCATGGCAGCTTGTAAAAATTTAGGGCGCGCTTGCTGCTTAAAAGGGTGACTGTCAGGCAGTTGGCTATAAGCATAAGGCAGTAAGTGATGCTGCTCGAGGCTCTCTAAAGGAAGTAGCTCGAGCCCCTCAGCAGACCCACCTTGAGCGGTTTGAATCAAAAAATTCTCGAGCAACGCTCGCGCATGTGCGTCATCCACCCGCCCTGACATAAGCGGCATTATGACACAGCCGTGCGACCAAAAGTTGATTCTGATAAAGTATAGATAATCCCAGAAGACCTAGGTGAAGATTTAGATGAAGACTTACAGGAGGCCTGCATGTCAGTAGCTAATGCGCCGCTATGGCGACCAAGTCAGCCTGAAGATACCGCCATGAGCCGCTTTCGGCGTGCTATGGCTAACAAAACAGGACAGGTTTTAGACGATTACAACGCCCTTCATGCGTGGTCTGCGGGCGATGTTGGTGCGTTTTGGAAAGCCTATATTGAAGATGCCGGACTGCCCATAGATACTTCAGCTGAGGCTGTCACGGGCATGATGCCTGAGCTAACATGGTTTGCGGGAAGTACCTTGAACTATGCCCAGGTGTTGCTCGAGCCCCCGAACACACCCGCAGACGCGCTTGCTATCATCGCTTGCGACGAACACGGCCGCGAGCGCAGGTATACGTATGCACAGCTGCGGCTCGAGGTTGCTCGCACCCAACTTGCTCTACAACAAAGTGGTGTGCAAGCTGGCGACCGCGTCGCTGCCTATGTTGCCAACGTACCCGAAGCCGTCATCACCTTACTTGCTTGCGCGTCACTAGGAGCCATCTACAGCAGTTGCTCACCCGACTTTAGTGCGGATGCCGCCCTCGCGCGTTTTGGACAAATTGAACCCAAAGTGCTGGTGGCGTCAGATGGCTACTGGTACAACGGCAAGTACTTTTCAACGCTAAACGCAGTCCAAACCCTTGCAGACAACATCCCAAGCTTACAAACCGTGGTGAGTATCCCCCATGACGATGCGCCGGGTGAGTTACCTGCAGGTGCTATTTGGTGGGACGACTGGCGTCCAGCGGACACTCCAGCAACGCCAAGTTATGCCCAACTGCCATTTGACCAACCGCTGTACATTTTGTATTCGTCCGGTACGACTGGTTTACCCAAAGCCATCGTTCACCGGGCAGGTGGCGCGCTACTTAAACATCACTGTGAGCAGCGCTTGCACTCTGACATTCGCGCAGGTGATGTTGTCTTGTACTTCACAACCTGCGGCTGGATGATGTGGAACTGGCTGGTGTCTACTCTGGCGCAAGGTGCCGCTATTGTGCTGTTTGACGGCTCACCAGGACATCCCTCACTGTCAACGCTGTGGCAACTCGCTGAGCGCTTAGGGATTACCTTTTTTGGCACCAGCGCGCGCTTTATTCACAGTTGTAAAGAACAAAACGTCATCCCCAAAGACATTGCTGATTTGTTCGCCTTGCGAACTATTGCATCAACAGGTTCGCCTTTATCCCCGGCGGGGTTTGACTGGGTCTATGAGGCAATTAAAGCTGATATTCACCTCGCTAGCATTTCTGGTGGCACAGACATTGTGGGCTGTTTTATGTTGGGAAATCCCGCCTTACCTGTTTACAGTGGGCAGATTCAATCCCCAGCGCTGGGTGTGGATTTAGCAAGTTACGATGATGATGGTCGGCCAGTCTATGAACAACCCGGTGAACTTGTGTGCTGTAAGCCGCTACCGTCTATGCCTCTGCAGTTTTGGAACGATGCTGATGGCTCTCGTTACAAATCAGCTTACTTTGAGCACTTTGCAGGTATTTGGCGGCACGGCGACCTTATTGAAATCACGCCAGAAGGTGGCGTGATCGTCTACGGACGCAGTGATGCCACGCTTAACCCCGGTGGTGTGCGCATTGGCACCGCTGAAATTTACCGTCCACTAGAAGACTTAGCTGAGGTGGTAGACGCTGCGGCAGTTGGCAAGCGAAATGATGGCGATGAGGTCATTTGGTTACTAGTTGTGCTCAAAGAAGGTCTTGTGTTGGATGATGACCTAGTCAAACGTATCAAAACCCATTTACGTCAAACAGCTAGCCCACGCCACGTGCCTAGAAAAGTGCTACACGTCCCCGGCTTGCCCTACACGCGTAGCGGCAAGATGATGGAACTAGCGGTAGCGCGTTTGGTGAACGGTCAAGCTGTGCCTAATAAGCAGGTGATGGTGAATCCAGAGGTGTTGGATGAGATTGAGGTTGTGGTAGCTCGAGGTTAGTGAACAGTCGTGTGGGTAGCTTTGTTACTACGTTTATCCTAAAAGCCAATGAATCTTTAAGGGATGTATTTAGTGGGCTCGAGTTACCCAACCTTCATACAGGACTAGGCTGAGATATTCTCCACCCAAGATCACAATACCCTTTAATGTAGCGTTTCCACGAGTAATTGCCACAGGCAATTGCGCGTGCGACCTAGGGGA
>CAZMCW010000526.1:1441-2819 GCA_964564405.1 uncultured bacterium | reverse complement strand
CATGTAAGCCATCTTCCAGCAATATCTCAGGGAATCTTTAAACTTGATAGAACATGACTAAGATTTCCGCAGTTCACACGTTCAACTCAATGTTTATGATGGGACTTTGACAATGTTCAATTATTTTACTTCACTCGTCCAACACATCATTAACCTTGTTTATCCTAAGCCGAAACCTGTGTATGTGCCAGTAGGCACCACAACTCAGCTAGAGGAGGGTACTTATGTCCGACACAACCACCAGTAACGTCTATGACGCACCCGTACCTGTTTGCCCGGTACGTGGCTCGGTCTTGTACCCCACCATGGTCATGCCCATTGACGCTGGGCGCGGTATTTCCATTCGGGCCATTAACACTGCGCTCGACCGTGACCGCACCATTGTGATCGTGAGTCAACGTGATCACGAAGTGCAAGAACCCACTGGGGACGACCTATTTGAGGTTGGTACTGCTTGCAACATCTTGCGGATGAAGAAAAACCCCGATGGCAGCATTCAAATGTTGGTTCAAGCATTTGCAAGGGTGACAGTTGACCGCTACTATAACGATTCTATTATTGAAGCAGATGTGTCACCGTTTGAACCTGAACAAGGTGATAGCGTGACCTTGGCAGCGCTATTTCGCGAACTCAAAGGCAAGTTTGCCGAGATGTTGGAAACCAGCCGCAACGTGCAACCCGAAGTTGCTCAATTCATCATGAACTTAGAAGACGCAGGGCAATTTGCAGACTACGTTGCCTATCACTTAGATTTTAGCCTCGAGGAAAAACAAGCTGTGCTCGAGTCAGAAAGCATCGAAGACCGCGTGCGCCGGGTTTTAATCCTCATTGACACTGAGATTGAACTTTCCGAAACCCAAAAACGCGTGCAACGCGAAGTTAAAGAAGAAATTGACCGCAACCAGCGTGAGTACTTTTTACGTGAGCAAATCAAAGCACTGCAGCGGGAACTGTCGGGCAGTAGCGATGACGACGACGAAATTGAGATGTTCCGCGAGAAGTTGGAGTCGCTTAACCTTCCCGAAGAAGCCTTTGAAGAAGCTGAACGTGAACTCAACCGCCTCGCCAGAATGCACCCGGACTCAGCTGAAGCGTCCGTGATTCGCACCTACTTAACGACCATCACCGAACTACCCTGGAACGAGCGCAGCGAAGACAGCCTCAACATTGAAACTGCTGCTGAGGTTTTAGACAGCGATCACTACGGGCTCGAAAAAATTAAAGACCGCGTTTTAGAATACCTTGCCGTGCGCAAACTCAAAATGGAACGGGTCAAATCTGGTGACCTCACTGAAGAAGACGTGAACAAAGGGCCTATTCTGCTATTTGCAGGACCGCCTGGAGTTGGTAAAACCAGCATTGCCAAGTCCATTGCTAA
>CAZMCW010000526.1:0-1431 GCA_964564405.1 uncultured bacterium | reverse complement strand
TTTCCCTCGGTGGCGCGCGCGATGAGTCCGACATTCGCGGCCACCGCCGTACCTATATTGGCTCTATGCCAGGGCGCATCATTCAGGGCATCCGCCGGGCCGGCACGAAAAACCCTGTCTTTTTGCTAGATGAAATCGACAAATTGGGCAGCAGCTACCAAGGCGATCCGTCATCTGCGCTGTTAGAGGTCCTTGACCCTGCCCAAAACAACGCCTTTGTGGATCACTATTTAGGTGTTCCCTTTGACCTGTCCGAAGTGCTGTTTGTGGCCACTGCCAACTACGTACAAGCGATTCCCGAGCCACTTATGGACCGCATGGAGATGCTCGAGTTTTCTAGTTACATTGAACAAGAAAAACTGGAAATTGCCAAGCGTTACTTGCTACCTCGCCAAGTTCGTGAAAACGGGCTCAAAGAACGGCAGATTTCCATCAGTGATGGGGCGGTTTCGAAACTCATCACCTCTTATACACGGGAGGCTGGTGTGCGTAACCTCGAGCGCACCCTCGGCACGCTTGCCCGTAAAGGTGCTCGGCGCATTGCCGAAAAAGAAACCACGCGGGTGAGAGTCACCGAACGCAGCCTCGAGCAGTACCTTGGGCCAGAACGTTTTACGCCAGAGTCCGAAAACGAGGACAATTTTGTAGGCGTGGCAACCGGCATGTACTACACACCCGTAGGCGGTGACATCCTCTTTGTCGAGACTTCAATTACACCTGGTAAAGGTGGCTTGGTGCTCACTGGGCAACTAGGCGATGTTATGAAAGAGTCTGCTAGAGCAGCATTAACCTATGCCAAGAGCAACATTGAACGGTTTGGCATCTCCCAAGATTTGTTAGACGACTCAGAAATTCACATTCACGTGCCCGCAGGTGGCACCCCCAAAGAAGGTCCTAGTGCTGGTATTGCCATTGCTAGTTCGCTGATTAGCGCGCTCACTAGCATTCCCGTGCGCAAAGACGTGGCGATGACCGGGGAGATTACCCTGCGCGGTCGTGTCTTACCAATTGGCGGCCTCAAAGAGAAGATGCTCGGTGCGAAACGGGCGGGCATTAAGCACATTTTGTACCCAGACAAAAATAGTCCTGACCTGAACGACATTCCGACTCACTTGCGCCGCAGCCTAGACTTTCACGCGGTGCGCGATCTAGATGAGGCGTTAGATGTCACCTTGGTTGGGGGCTTAAAAGCGCTTGAAGCCAACGCCAAGCGTAACTCGCCTGTGCCTAAGCAGCCTAAAGCAACTAAACCTGCTCGAGCCTAAGCTAATCACATCAACTACTTTTGCCCTAGCACAAACGCTAGGGCTTTTTATTAGGTCATACCGATGCCGATGCTTGCTGTCGTAAGCAGGTGTAGTGGAAGCTACTGTCATACGTAATACCCTTTCCGGTTATTTTGGTGACAAAGTAACCCGAGCGGCTCCGAGC
>CAZMCW010000525.1:0-2821 GCA_964564405.1 uncultured bacterium | reverse complement strand
CTTATGGGGGAAGAAGAAACGCTGGGTAAACCTATAGGTGGCGATTTACGTGAAGGTAAAGCCACCTATCCTGTGTTGCTTGTGATTGAGCGAAGTCCTGAAGCACTCGCAATTTTGCGCCGTCACGCCAAAGAAGCTGATGACGTACTCAAGATGCGTGACCTTGTGATTCAACACGGTGCAGACGTTGCGACCAAAGCTAAGATCATCGAGGAAGCTGAGTCCGCGTTAGCATATTTAGATGTGTTTCCTGATAGTGAAGCTAAAACCATTCTCGCAAGTTTGCCAGAAAGGGAGCTCGAGCGCGCCCGCTAATCCTACCTACACAAGTTGGTTGTCCAAATTAACTAGCGCCCTAAGCATCACCTGAGCCGCCTGCTGAATATCTTTGGGGCGGCTTTGTTCGTCGGGTGTGTGGCTGCGCCCACCTAAGCTGGGCACAAACAGCATACCTATCGGGCAAACATTGGCAACTTGCATGGCATCATGACCGGCACCGCTGGGCATTTTACGGTGGCTGGTGCCGTAGTGGGCAGCAGCTTCTTGCAAAGCATCTTGAAAGGTTTCATCACAATATACGCCGGGGGCATCACTCAAAGGGCGCGTGTCTAAGGTGAGTCCGTCTTCATCAAGCACGGGTTTGGCGTCATCAAGGATACGTGTGTAAACCTGCTCGATGTGGTCTTGGTCGAGTGAGCGTAGCTCGAGCACCATCGTCACTTCCCCTGGCACCACGTTAGGGCCATTTGGGTGATTGTGAATCCGGCCGACGGTAGCAACAAGCCCCTCTTGCTGACGGGCTAGTTCACGTACATGTTGAATCATCCAAGCTGCACCCACAAGCGCGTCATGCCGTAAATGCATGGGTGTGGTACCGGCATGGTCAGGTTGGCCAATAACCTTGAGTTCATAGCGGCGAATCGTCACAATACCCGTGACGATGCCTAGCGATAAGCTTTCTGCCTCGAGCACGCGCCCTTGTTCGATATGAAGTTCCAAATAGCCTGCATAGTTTTGCGTTACGGTCTGTTGAATCTCGTTAGCATTCCCGCCAGTTCGATTGATGGCATCAGTTAAAACCTCACCAGCAGGGTTTTTACGGGAGAGCATCTCATCGTCTAGTGTGCCACCAAACGCGCGGCTGCCTATGCAAGATGCAGCTTGGTAGTCACTAACTTCTTCAGAGGTAAAGTCGATGACCTCGAGCGCGTGGTTAAGCTGGACGTCTGCTTCGTGCAGGGTTTGGGCTAGCTCGAGCCCCACCAACACTCCTAAAATGCCATCAAAGCGCCCGCCCCCAGTGACGGTGTCGATGTGTGAGCCCATTGCCAAGGTGCGTGCTGTTTGCTGACCCTCACGTCGCCCAATGAGATTGGCGGCAGCGTCGTAGCGGGGTGTTAGTCCAGCATCATGGTATTGCTGCTCGAGCCAGTGCCGTGCTTGTCCGTGGAGGTCACTAAACGCGCGGCGAGTATAAGGGACGGCTGGGTCGGTAAGGGTGGCTAGCTGATCTAACCTACCCATAATGCGCTCGAGGTTGACTCGAGGCACGTCTACATCATCATGATTGTGGATAATCGACAAGATTATATCTCCTCGTCAGGGTTGCAGAAACTCACTTTGGGTATTGATAGCAGTTCTAGGATTAGTTTCCCCACACCGAGTGGGTCGATTTCTACTCCCCTAGGTCGCACGAGTAACTGCCACAGGCAGTTGCTCGTGGAAACGCTTTGAATAGCTGTTGGATGGTAGAAGTAGTCGCATCACAAAAATCGTGACGGTACGCAACTATATTCATGCTGAGAGCTGCCAGAGGGTAAAGCATCAACTGCTCAATGTAAGTGAATGTAAGTAGTTGACGCCGTTTTAATACCAGTGCCAATACTCGTGAGGCTGTCTGTTAAAAGCTTATAAACACTTCACCGAGCCGCCATCCACAAACAGCGTGCTACCCGTCATATAACTAGCCGCCTCGGAGCATAAAAAGGCAGCCACGCGTCCAAACTCAGCAGGCTCACCTAAGCGGCCCATGGGAATATTTGCTAATGAAGCCGTGCGGACGCTGTCGAAGTCTTTGCCTTCACGTTCAGCTTTAACTTGATCGAGTTGGTTAACACGGTCGGTCTCAATACGCCCCGGCGAAAGACAAAGGACACGGATGTTTTTGCTGGCAAGTTCTATCGCCAATGACTTACAAAGCCCTTGAATGGCCGGACGAAACACGTTGGAGAGCAGCAAGTTAGGGATGGGTGATTTGACGCTCGAGCTGGCAATGACCACAATGACCCCGCCGCCTGCCTTCTCGAAGTGGGGTAGCGCTAAGCGCACACTGCGCACGACGCTTTGTAAGGTGAGCTGGTAAGCGAGGTCCCATTTCTCTTCAGCGAGTGCCGTGAACCCTCCTGGAGGCGGTCCGCCGGCATTACAGATGAGCACGTCTAAACCGCCCAAGTCGCTGGTTGCGTTGGCAAATAATGTCTCGAGTGAGGTTTTATCGCTCACATCGACATCAAACGCATGAGATGACCCAATTTTTGCAGCGGCTTGCTGGGCACGTTCCGGGTCGCGGCTGGCGACGGCGACGGTAGCGCCTTCTTGAGATAAGGCGTGTGCACACGCAAAACCAAGTCCGCTGCTCGAGGCAGTCACAAGTGCGCGTTTTCCGGTGAGTCCTAAATCCATGCTTTTAGCTCCTTATTTTATTTAGAGGTTTAACTTAGAGGCTTAGCTTAAACCTGAGGCTGACTATCTAGACTGAGGCCAACACGGTTAATGACGGCCTCGAGCTCATCCTTGGTTCGTTGGTCAAGCGTCATGCCCG
>CAZMCW010000524.1:0-2821 GCA_964564405.1 uncultured bacterium | reverse complement strand
TGATAAGGGCTTCATGATCGTTAAGCTTGACAAGTCGGTTTTCACGGTAGCGCACTTCACCAGCAAGTACTAGCGTGTGTTCGTAACATTGCAACTTATTTGTTAGAAAGAGACGCTCGAGATAGTGTAAAGCTAGTTCAGCAACTTCTGCTGGCACGTTGTCGCGAATATTGCGGTCAATTATTTGCGTTACAGAATATGAAGGCTGAAATTCTACCGATGGCTTCAAATCCAGATAATTTCCTGCTTGATCAACCTGAATAATGGCATCAGGAATTGCTTCGTACAGTGCATGTAAGTGTGTTCGTTCAGCCTCGAGCGCGCGTTCAGCTTGCTTGCGTTCACTTACATCTTGCATCATGCCGAGCATGATGACGGCTTTGCCCTGTGTATCTGTTATAAAAAACCCTTTATCGAGGATATCAATATAGTCATCTAGTACATTTTGAAAACGGTATTCGACATAATAAGGTGTTGCGTCTGCTTCAGCTTGCGCAAGTGCTGCTAGTGTAGTGGGTGCGTCATCTGGATGAATCAAGTCCGCCCAGCGGGAAAGCCCACCCGCCATGTCTTCCAAGCTGAACCCGAACACATCTTGCAAGCTACGGCTCCACGTGACATTTTGTGTGGCAATATCATATTCGTAGACAACCTGTCCAGATGACGCCACAATTAAGTCATAGCGCTGCTTCCACGTTTTGAGCATGTCTTCAGCACGCTTGCGCTCAGTGATGTCACGCACTAAAGCGATGCCTTCGTTGTCACCTAGTTTGACAAAGCGGTTTTCACGGTACTGCAGTTCACCGTCAATCTCGAGGCTGTGTTCAAACGTTTGCGGTTCACCCGTAGCGAATAAACGGTCAATTGCAACTTGAACTTGCGCTGCATCTGCTTGAGGTAAGTTGACGTTCACAGGCTTGCCAACAGTATCAGCATAGGTTTTATAGCTTGTGAAGTTATCTGGCGCTTTAACTTCTAAACAGATACCTTGTCGGTCAAACCTCAACACGCCGTCGGGCAGAAGTTCGTACAGTGCTTGCAACTGATTGTACTGGCGGTCACGGGCTTGCTCGGCGTGACGTTGGGCTGTTATGTCTCGAATAACAACCAAACCCTCGTCATCACTTAGTTTTACAAAGCAACTTTTACGGTAAGCTACTTTACCTGCAACCATCAGTCTGTTTTCAAACATTTGACATTTGCCTGTATCAAACAATGTCGCAATAACGTTTTGATCGCGGATAACATCAGCTTGGGGCATACCGTAGCTAATACTTTTGCCAATGAGGTCATCGTAATTTATGGCAGTTTTGAAGTTGGTGGGCGGTTTGGCCGCAAGACATATACCTTGGCGGTCAAAACGTATGACCCCATCTGGAATAGCCTCATACAAAGCTAGTAGGTGACGCCGATCTTGAGCTCGAGACTCAGCAAGTATTGGCAGGTTGTCAGGTGCTGGCGTTAGTTCACTAGCTACTTCGCTAATTATTTCGTGGCTTACTTGACTCACCACGTTTAGAAAACAGCTGCCCTCAGCAAGTCTCGAGGTTAACAGCTTAAGCAAACCACCGTTGGCAAGCTGCCAAGTTTGGCTGTAATAGACTGCTTTACCACCCACAAATGCAGCATAGTTGCTCGCCACCTCAGCTTGGCTACTAGCAGTTAGTAACTTGATCAAAGGTTGAGCGATTAACTGATCGCGTGGGCAAGCTGCCAAAGTTACAAACGCTTGGTTTGCATCGAGATAGAGACCCTTGTCATCAGTTAAAAACATAGCTACTTCAGCGTCTTCAAAGGCAGGTATATCGTCAACCTTATTGCTAGCAACATCCTTATTAGTAGTAACGTCAATCTTGTTGTGAGGGGATAAACGGCTCATTATAACCTTTAATCTCATTACACTTAAAATTTAAATAGGTAATTAGTATCTTTAGATTTTTAGTATTGAGTAGAGGGTGTTGTCACTAAGTTTAGCTTGAACTTAGCCAAGTTAAATGAGTATTAACACAGCCATCTAAATACCTCCAAGTTGAAAAGTAACCCTAATTAAACTCAGCAGTGCCCATGCTTAACCGCTAACCGCATGTCACAAAAACAGCGGTTAGCGGTTAAGGAGGTACTTAGCCTAAAACTTAATGTGTGCACGTACATCACTACAACCTCAATTTATCATGTTCTCGTGAGGCTAGCGTTCTGTTATAGGTGTTCTTTCAACATAATATTTATGGATCTAGGTAGCAGTTCCAGAATTGGTTCCCCGTACTGAGTGGGTCAATTTCTACTCCCTTAGGTTGCACGCGTAACTACTACAGGCAGTTACGCGTGGAAACGCTACTTGTTTATGACTTTTGTTGACACGCTTAGCGTACTAACGCATTCATGCTTTTTCAGCCAGTTTTTTGGGGTTTATTTGAGCGCAGCAAGGAAAAGATGTGGATGTATAGCGTTAGCCGTTAATATTGAGCTAGCTCAGTATTAACCGAGCAGCGCGAGTACCAATAAACCCACTCAGTGAACAGCTCAGTACTTGTGCATGTCGCTATAGACTGCAGCGACATAAGCACATAAAACCAGTAGGAAGCTTCATCAAGGTCTGCATTACACGCTGTACAACGCACCACATTTTACGGTTCACATTTACGCCACTGACACACTATGAGCAAAAAGTAAGAGTTTTGTAAGAGTGGTTTTGCTAAGCTTTGCTAGGTTTGCGCAGCATGTATACCTTGACTTTAGTTATATCGACGGTCATATCAGTGGTCATATCAGTGGTGGCATCAACGGCTATACCAACTAGGTTGTATTAACTAGGTTGTATTAA
>CAZMCW010000523.1:2125-2828 GCA_964564405.1 uncultured bacterium | reverse complement strand
GAGTAGAAATCGACCCACTCAGTGTGGGGGAACCAATCTTGGAACTGCTAGTACTAATGTTTTCGTAGGTGTCACTGTATAGACTATCAAGCCTATAAATCCAACGGTCCTGTACGGTAATCCTCAGGAATTTCATCGGGTTTGTAGACTTGCATGAGTTCCACACCAGCACCTGGTACATCGTCATTTTCTAAAAAAGCAACCCAACCTTCAGGATGCTCATAGCGACCTTGAATACCGCAATTAGGGCAGATGGTGTCATCGGTAACGGCGGCTTGCCAAGCAGCTATATCCTCAGCATCGTTGGAAATGCGGCAACTTTGCGCGCTCATGGTCGCACCTTGGTTAAGGGCGTCTTGCATGGTTTGTTTGAGGTTGTCAACGGTGTAGCAAATGTGGTGAATACCTTCGCCAAATTGGGCGATGTGTTGGGCGTAGCGGCCATCTAGCTCGAGCGACTGCACCAGTTGATACTGCACATCACCAACCATAAATACAGCCGTTTTTTGCTTGGTGACATCAGAAACTTTAATAGCAGCACCGTGACCTGCGCCAAGCGTCTGTTGGTAGCGGGTAAGTGCGGCCTCAGCATCTTTAACTGCGATGGCGATGTGTTTAATCCCTGTTATCATAAATTCTCCTTAGATTTTCTCAAAGATATCTGGCTCAAGAACATCTGGCTGAAAGACATCTAGCTAAAGAA
>CAZMCW010000523.1:0-2093 GCA_964564405.1 uncultured bacterium | reverse complement strand
GTCCAGTTCTGGCTCGAGCGCATAATTTGCCATAATGCGTGCGGCGTATTCAATTCCTTGTAAATAGCGGTCAATCGGCATATTTTCGTTGGGTGCGTGCAAGTTGTTATCCGGCGCGCCAAAGCCAGAGAGCACCGCTGGGTGCGGAATGTGCAACATGATGATGCCCTGAATCGAGACGCCGTGCACAACAGGCTGGGTGCCAAACGTTTCCTCGGCAGCTTGGAACGTGGCCCTGCTAATAGCAGCGCGGCTCGAGACTTTATAGGGATTTTTGCGCGCGTTGTGAACTATCACCTCGATGTCCTCAAAACCATGTTTGGTGAGGTGGGCTTTGAGTTTGTCAAGTTGTACGCTGGGTTCTAAGTTGGGTGGGCAGCGGAAATCTAGTTTAGCCATCGCTTCAGCTGGCACAATTGTTTTGGAACCTTCACCCGTGTAGCCCGCAGACAACCCGCAGATGTTAGCACTAGCACCGTAGTGGGCGCGTTTGAGTAGTTCTAAGTCGTCCTCATGACTTAAGTGGCTAGCCCCAAGTTGGCGTTTGTACTCATCCCGATCAAACCAAGCAGCTTCTTGCTTTAAAAACTCGAGGTCGTCAGCATCTGGCTCGAGCCAGTCGTCATACCAACCTTCAACAAGCACCTGCCCGGTATCAACGTCAAACAAACTGTTAAGCGCTTTGACCAGCCGCCAGACGGGGCTTTTAACCGTTTGGGCGCGCCCTGACCAGAGGTCACTGGCAAGACCCTTGAGGCGCAACTCCACGTACAAAATAGCCTTGATGCCTAAGTGCACCTCGGGCTTAAGTGAGGTTCTATTGACGCCGCCATCAAGACCAATGGACGCATCACAAGCTAGTAGCTCGCGGTGTTTTTCAACAAAATCTTCAAGGTGAGGGCTGCCAATTTCTTCTTCGCCTTCAAACAAAAATACCAAGTTGACGGGCGGGCCGCTTTGGGTTTGTAAAAATGCTTTGGCGGCTTTGATAAACGACATGACGCCACTTTTATTGTCAGTTGCACCCCGTGCAAAAATGATGCCGTCACGAATGTCTGCTGCAAACGGGTCACTGTGCCAAAGGTCCAAGGGTTCAGGTGGTTGTACGTCGTAGTGACCGTAACAAAGTAGCGTTTTAGTGGCATTGGGGTGGCTTAGTGTGCCCACAACGACATCCGGTCCGCCGTTGGTAGCTAACCTGCGTGCGTCACGGATGCCGTCTGATTGCATTTTGTCAACAAGCCACTGCGCGCAGTCGTCTAGACCCGTGTTTTGGGCAGAGATGCTTGGGTATTTAAGGAACGCGACTAAGTCGTTAACGGCTTCGTCGTGATGGTTGTGGATGTGCTCGAGCACAGGTGTGAGGGAAGATGGTGACGTCACATGATCAACTCCTTTAGGTGGACTTAAGTAGGGCGAAAGTATGGTGAAGGAGATAGCCATTTGCTTAAAAAGCTACTCGAGCATACTTGCTTTGTGTATGAATATCCAAATTGGCGGTTTGCTGATTAGCTTAACCACCATCCTAAACGTTGCTCGATGTTGTCTGACTGCGTAATCAACGTTTGAGCTTTCCAAGCCCTTGACATCTTGCTGATTAGGCATATCACAACATTGAATAACATCACACAAAATTATTGATAAGGCAAATTGATATTGCCTAGTTCATGACTCTCTAAGTTTTAAGAATGCAGGCTGCCCCACTTGCACCAGCTAAGACTCGCCTGATATTCTCGCCAGAGTCACATTACAAATCAATGTTGGAGGTTTGGCTATGAAACAAGTTGTTTCACGTTGTGTTGGAGTGTTTGGAGTAGCGTTACTACTGTCACTTGCAAGTGCTCAGTTTACACCCGGTAACGTCGAGTGCATTGCGCCAGCAAGCGCCGGTGGCGGTTGGGATTTTACCTGCCGTGTACCTGCTGCTCAAGTGATGCCCGAGTTGGGCTTGGTACCGGGTTCCATTCAGGTAACGAATTTGTCTGGTGGTGGCGGCGGCGTTGCGTACGCCAACGTGGTCACCCAACGTGAGGGCGATGAAGACTTAATTGTAGCTGCCAGTGTGGCAACTGCAACCCGCCTTGCGCAAAACG
>CAZMCW010000522.1:0-2883 GCA_964564405.1 uncultured bacterium | reverse complement strand
GGTACGCTCGAGCTGCGCTGTACTTCGTAAACACGAGCGATTTTGATGTCGCTTTACGGCATCAAAACATCACTTTAGTATTAGCTAGCAAGGGTTGTAAGCTCACCAAACCGAAACGACAATACCCGGTCAGATGCCGGATCGCGCAAAATGACAAAGAGCTCACTTACCTCAGCTATATCCACCTTGGGAAAAGTCAAGCGTGCTTGGTCTGTAGTCGAGGTGATGTTTTGACTATTGATGCGTTCACCATTGGCGGTCATCCACGCAGATAAGCTGTAGTCGTTTAGGTTGGCATTAGCATTGAACCTAAGCTCGAGCAAGCTGCTTTCTGGGGTTTGCTCGAGCACTAAATAAGGGGTTGCAGGCAAGCGTAAAAAACCATAGGTAGTGCGTACGCTGCCGTCACTTGCAACGTAGAAGCGCCCAGTTATGCGCTGACCCGACGCACGAATAAAATACGCACTGTACCAATCAAAATCACTTTGGCGGGCTTCTCTGCGGCTGGCACTGCGTTGGGGTAAAGCAAAGATACCTTCAACGCGGGGGAAGCTTGGCTCGAGCACGTTCCAGGGAGCGCTACTTGGCGTTCTCACCCAGCCCTCGAGCGTACTCCACGCAGTTTCAGTCACGTAGTCGGGTGTGCGCACAACATCGTCCCAGGGCATGGGAAAATTGCGCCAGTGGGCGTAGCCAGCTAGACCATTAGCAACAACCAAAGTGAGCGCAATAAGCGCCACCCGCCGCCCAGCCATACCTGCAAACCACAAGATAGTGGCAATAAGTGGTGTTACTAGTATGAGTGCCACGACGAGCACGGCAACCTGTAAAAAAATGGCGAGGTCAACATCAGGAACAAGGTCTAGCCCGTAGCTAACAGCTGCAAAGATGGCAGGTGGCAAGCATACAAGCGTGAGCCAAAAGGCGACCCGCCGCCATTTGTGCTCTGGCGGTGGGACGAGTTTGTCGGGTGCTGTTGTCATAGTACTGTCGTCATAGTGGTGGTACTAGCATAGTGGTCATTACGATCATCGTGACATCATCAAAAGTTAATGCCTAAAAAGTTAATGCCTAGTTGTGGTCCTAAGATTCATCTTGAATAATGTCAGGCGGTAGACCTTCAGTTTCTAAAAAAGCCTGTTGTTCTTCAGCTGTCATGGTGCTAAGTAGCTCTTTGAGTTCGTCACCTTCATAGTCGCGCACGCTTTCGGCAATGAGCGCAAGAGCGGCCTCAGCTTGCGTTTCGGGCACAAGTACCAGTGTGACGCCGGGAAATTGGCTACCAAGCGCGCTAAAGACATCTGCGACAAAGTCTGGACCTTTTACTGTGGTTATGTAACCTTCTTCTTCTAGTAAAACAGCAACCATGTCAGCGAGTTCGGGTGCAGGTGCCACGTCCACAACCACCCATGTGTCGCCAGCTAAGGTGATTTTATCGCCCTTCATAAATATCCTTATTTAAGGTTAGCAAGTTCGTCATACAGAAACCGCTGAGGCTTGAGAGCTGTGCTCGCGGGCGTAAGCTAAGCACAAGTCGCGGTAGGTGGCTCGAGCCACCTCCAGGTGCTTAAGCGGCACGTTTTCGTGGGTTGTGTGGGCCCGTTCTTCTTCACCGGGACCAAAGCCAATGATGACCGCATTGCCACCTTTGCCGTTGGACATCTCAGCAAGGTAAGGCGCGTCGGTGCAGAACCACCAAACATCTTCCTCAAAGTTAACACCGTAGCTTGGAAGAACGTCTTGTAGGGTTTGCCGGGCGGTGTCTAAATAAGGACTATCTAATGGGGTGAGATAAGCAGGCGCAATGTGCGGATAGTCGATAGTCACCTCGCCGTTTTCGCTCGTTGCATGTTCAGTGAGAACCTCGAGCCGTGCTTTGGGCATAGCCGCTTGTAAGCGGGCGAGCACGGCTTCAGGTGCGTCTTCGGGAATATTGCGGTAGGCAATAACTAAACGTGCTTCACCAGGCACCACGTTGTGACTGTCTGGTGAGCTTACCAAGTTGGTAGGGGTGAGGCTCGAGCCATTCAAGCGCCCCCCCGTGGGAAGCTCTAACGTTTCCAGCGTCTTAAGCGCCTCAGCAGCTTCATAAAGCGCATTTAGACCGAGGCTATTATTGGCTGCGTGGGCAATCTTACCTCGAATGTACGCGTGAACTTCTAAGCGTCCGCGGTGACCCACCATCAGTTTAAGTTTGCTGGGTTCACCTAAAATGACCACGTCAGCGTGTTGCTCTGTAGCGAGGTGGCGCGCGCCAAAACCGCCCACTTCTTCTTGCACCACACCCGTTACCATCAGCGTGCCATTAAAGCCGGCCTCAGCAGCATCTTTAGCGGCGTAGACCATGCAGGCAACAGCGGCTTTCATATCGCACGCACCGCGTCCCCACATGCGTGGGCCGTCGTCTTCCTCACTTACTGCACCGGACAATGGCGGCTGGGCCCACAAGCTTTCGTCACCTAGGGCAACGGTATCAATATGACCGTTGAGCATAACTGTGGGACCAGTTTCAGGACTCTCTCCACAACGCAAGATGCCGACGGCGTTACCGGCAGCATCAATATAAGCTTCGTCGTAATTGAGTGTTTGAAAGGCCTGTACGAGGCAGTCAGCTGCGGCCCGCTCGCGCCCAGAAGGGGTATGGCAGTTGATGAGATCGCGCGTTAGCAGCGCTTCAACAGAAAGTTGGATGGACATACAAGTATCATAAAGGGCAATCTGTCATAGAGGGCAACTTAGACTTGTGTTTTCAGGGTCACCGCAAAGTCAGAAATGGTTTTCTAATCGAAATGAGGGCTTTAGAGCTGAACATCATTCCATCGTATATTTCGGCATCTTTCTCGAAATCATGTGCTAGCTAATACTAAAGTGATGTTTTGATGC
>CAZMCW010000521.1:0-2890 GCA_964564405.1 uncultured bacterium | reverse complement strand
CCACAGGCAGTTGCGCGTGCGACCTAGGGGAGTAGAAATTGACCCCTCAATGTGGGGAACTAATCTTTGAATTGCTAATACTGTCGTTACTGAGGCATCTGTAAGCATATTAGTGTATTTAACAAACTGACGCGAGGTGCTTGCTCGAGCCGAGCAGTGCTCATCATAAGATGATTTATAGTGATATGCATAAACATTGGGCTGTAAACGGAGTAGGTCTGTTGGTACTCGCCGAGCTCCATACTTTCGGCTAACGCTATAGGTGTAGTCAATCAGCATCATCACCAACGCTTTTCTGACAAACCTCTACAGCATCCGATATAGTAGTGGATGCAGCGACGTTACGAAACCATTTACAGCCCCGCTATTGGGCGCGACGTGCAAATCCTCGCTTACGGTCATTACGGTTATCCGCTCATTGCGTTTCCGTCTGGTGGTGGCGCGTTCCACGATTTTGAAGATAACGGCATGATTGAGGCCATCAGTTGGCTCATTAATGACGGTAAAGTCAAAATCTACTGTCCTGAGAGTCTTGATAACGAATCCTGGCTTTCTGATAACGACCCACATTTGAAAGCAGTGCGGCACAACGACTACGAAGCGTTTATTAATTACGACTTAGTGCCCGCCATTCGCTACGATTGCAGCGACGACAACATCAAAATTGGGCTGACGGGGTGCAGTATTGGCGCGTATCATGCGGTCAATTTTGCGCTTAAATTTCCCCACATGTTTCCCTACGCACTGGGTATGAGCGGCCGTTATGACGTTGAGAAATTAGCTGGCTACAGCGATTCACAAGATGTGTATTTTAATAACCCGATTGCCTATGTTGCCAACTTTGAAGGTGGTCACCTCGACTACGTGCGAGATAACGCGCATATTGCGCTAGTCTGCGGGCAAGGTGCGTGGGAAGACAAATCTTTAGCAGAAACCAACTGTTTAGCAGATGTACTGGCAGCTAAAGGCATCAGCCATGAGCGCGACGTGTGGGGCTACGATGTTGAGCACCACTGGCACTGGTGGCGGCAGCAGTTTGCATATCACATGGGTAGGGCGTTAGGTTAGGACTCTGTACCCAGCTCGAGCTAACGCGAAGGTGTCTTATAACCTCATGGTATAATTTTTCATTCTGTATGCAGATGATGTGAGTTGATGTAGGTCTGTTGCTTGCCTCGAGCAAGGCATCTTCTACATTAAGCAGTTATAACTTGATGATGCCTGTGACGGCAATACCATATGTTTTGCAGCATCTATACCCTTTTGACAAAGCGTAACTTGGTGCTCATCAAATTACATCAATTACTTACGACTTACATCAATTACTTACGACGTCAACATACAGCCAATCAACATATAGCTAATCAACATATAGCTAATCAACATATAGTTAACCTAAGTACCTCATGTGTACCTGTTCTCAGTTCATATATTGAATACTTACACGTGTAGCACGCACTGTCCAACACTTTGGGGAGGTAATCATGACCACAAAAAAAGTAGGCTTGTTAATCGGCGACGAAAACGATTGGCCATCTGCGATTGAAGCGATATTTCGCAGGTACACACCTAAGCTCAAACGCCAAGGTAAAGACATTGATTTGGCGGCTGAGCGCATTCGTATTCATCCGTTTGCCCTACGCGCAGAGACAAGTTATGACTTGGTGATTGACCGCTTAGCCTACTGGCACATTAATCCGCGCGAGTGGCTTAAAAAGGTGGCACTCCTCAACAACGTGTACTTGCTTAACAATCCGTTTACGTTTCAAAGCATGGAAAAACATACAGCATACTGTGCCATGTTGCGCTTGGGGTTAAACATCCCGGAAACGTGGTTATTACCGTCTAAAGACGGGCCTAGCAATTCGCTGTACACCGAAAAATACAAACGCACTGCCGCGCGCTATCACGATATGTTTGACCTGCCTGCTATTGCCAATGAGATTGGCTACCCGCTGTTTATGAAACCCTTTGATGGGGGCGGTTGGCGCGGGGTGAGTCGGGTAGATAACGATCACACGCTCATGGAAGCCTACGACACCTCTGGCTCAATGACCATGCACTTGCAAAAAGGCATTGTGGACTATGAAGTTTTTGTGCGCTCACTGGGAATTGGGCCGCAGGTCATCAGCTTGGATTACGATCCCAGCCAGCCCATGCACGAGCGCTACCAGATTCGCCATGACTTTTTAACTGCCGAACGGGGTAGTGAAGCGCGCAAAATTACCAAGATCATCAATGCATTTTTTCGCTGGGATTTTAACTCCTGTGAAGCTATTCTTAAAAATGGTGTACTCGCGCCGATGGACTTTGCCAACGCGTGCCCAGACGTAGCGGTCACCAGTTTGCACTACTATTTTCCGTGGGCCATTAAGTCGCTGTACGCGTGGACGGTTTACTGTGCGGTAGTTGACCGTCCTATGCACATCACCATGGACATTGATCCCTATTTTGAAATTGCTGATGCTGATATGTCTTACGAAGACAAGTTAGATGCTTACGAAAAACTAGCGGATGCCCACTTTAGAACTCAAGAATTTGAAGCGTTTAAAGCTGAGCATTTAGCCGGGTTAGATGAGGCAATGCTCGAGTACGTCAAGTCTGTTGAGTTTGACCACATGTTGCTCGAGACCATTCGTAGCACCTTCCCTGAATACGAGCACGACAAGTTTATTGCCCACTTTAGAGGTATTTTTCAGCACTGGGCGGAAGCTGAAGCAAAAAACCTCAGCAATACGAGCGCTTAATTTGAATATTTTGAGTTGATGTTGTCATCGTTACAATGACTAAGTCATGATAGCTATAGCAGTTCCAGGATCAGTTCCCCACACTGAGTGGGTCGATTTCTACTCCCCTAGGTCGCACGTGCAACTGCCTGTGGCAGTTACTC
>CAZMCW010000520.1:0-2915 GCA_964564405.1 uncultured bacterium | reverse complement strand
CAATAAACATTGTGACTGGAGAACTCGCTATTGCAAAATTGTCGTGTACTTAGGTTGAGTTTAGTAACACCGTACAGACAGTAAGTGCGCTCCAGCTCATTAGTAACACGCTAATTGACCAAATTGCTAGCGTGGCATTAGGAGAAAACGCAACAAATATCTGGTCGAAGGTGCTCATAAACAACATGAAAAAGCCATAAACCAGTGGTGATACTAGTTTTTGCCTGGTGTTTGTCTCACGAACCCACATAACGATAAACACGCACTCGATATAGAACAATATAGATGTGGTACTGACGACTGTCATCATTCACCGAGTAATACGTGTATCTTCAACAGCATCCATCCGAACATTGCTCATCAGGTGACATCAACGACTAGATCAACATGTCTGGCATGTCAGCTAGATTATGGACAACATCGACGCAATCAATAAGGTCTTGACTCGTTGTATGGCGGAACCCGTACACCTCAACCCGTACACCGCGTTCTTGCGCTAGTTGCAAAATAGGCACAAAGTCACCGTCGCCACTCGCTAAAGCAATGACATCTAGGAACTCGAGCGACTTGACAATATCGGCGGCAATGCCCATGTCCCAATCACCCTCAAACACAGGCTCACCGTGGTCGTCGGTATAGCGTAACCGCGACAACTTGCGGCGCACCCGGTAGCCGAGGCTCGAGAGCTTGGCAATAAATCCATGCGCTGCTGCGTCTCCTTCGCGCTCCACGACATAAGCTGTTGCAAATTCTAAGCGCCGACCTTGGGCAACATAACGCGTGAGTGCTTCGTAATCAACATAGCGTCCACCGCTGTCAAGAGCTTTGCGGCTCAAATCACGTGCGCTGTAGTAAAGGTTTTGGGTGTCTACAAACAAGCCCACACGTTGGTTAGGGTGACGGCTAGGGGGTGGTTTAAAAGATGCATTAGTCATGAGTGTGTTATCACAAAGGATTATACAGAGGATTACGAAGCATTAGATTTGGTTGCTCTCAGGCGGTGCTGCAAGATCATCATACGAAGTTGATAGTACCGACTCTTGACAAACCTTAGTTAGTGATGTTTCTGAGTAACCATCTGAGGTCGGTGTCTGGTTCGTTAGTACGCTATCATCTAAAAATTTTGCCATGATGAGGTTGTCTTCGTAATGATTACACTGTTTGTTGATGCAAATCTGGGCACGCTCGCGACCTTCGAGCACAAACCCTTGCCGCTCATACAAACGAATGGCGGCGCTGTTACCCGCACGAACATCTAGTTGAATTTTTTTGACACCCGTACGTGTTGCCCACGCGTAAGCCCGCGCTAACAAATGCTGTCCTATACCGCGCCCACGCCACTCAGGTGCAACTGCCAAAGTAAGTACTGCAACGTGCCTAAGCCGGAGGGGTTGCGGGCGGTTAAGCTCGAGCCAACCACATACCCGCGGTTTACTGAGCGGATTGTGTGCCTCCGTATGCCCAAGTGCCACAAGATAATAGGTATGCCGCAAATCAAGGCTGCGCAAGCGCCGCGTAAGCATATCCACACTAGGCGGGCCGTCCCCCACAAACCAACGTTCCTCATTATAAATAACCTTTTGTAAAGCTTGTAACTGAGCTGCGTCCGTAGGTTGGGCAGGACGCAACGTTACCGACTTGCTAGGCGCTAAGGTAGGCGTAGAGGAAGATGCCGCAGACATATCCTTAGTATACTCGTCTTTATCTACAAGTCACACGTTTATCGTCCATTTATTTATGGTTGCTGGCAAGATGATGTTATCAATGTTGTACAGCAGTTGTGTGGCTCGAGGTAAGCAATTACCTCAGCAGACAAAGCTTATGCTCGAATTAAAACCACTATTTATAAACTATAGCCAGATAGTTATCCAATTAGTTTTTGTCATCAATGACACTTTTCAAAAATACTATAGATGTTCTGCGTGATAAGCTCAAAAATATCAAGGATGATGTCACAGACAAAGAAACTCGTAAGCAGTTGATAAAATCCTGATATTTCTAATCCCAGACAGAATAAATGAAATTATTTCAACCTACTTTACAGATGATTTTATCTATTACGCCATCACACAGTTGATACTTTACTATTTCTAAGGAGATACTCAATGCTGCGACTCATCACCTCAGAATCTGTTACTGAAGGTCATCCAGATAAACTTGCTGACCGCATTAGCGACGGCGTGCTCGACGCCATTTTGACCATCGATCCTATGGCGAGGGTAGCAGCTGAGGCCATCCTCACCCGCGGGCTAGCGCTGATTGCAGGAGAGATTAGCTGTAACGGCTACGTTGACTTGCAAGCCATTGTCCGTACAACCGTGCGCGAAGTGGGCTATACCGACAGCAACTACGGGTTTGATGCTGACCACGGCGCAGTACTCATTGCACTAAGTGAACAATCTGCCGACATTGCTCAAGGTGTCGATCATGCTTTTGATGCTGGCAGCCAAGAGGCTGATGCACACTACAACGAACTCGGGGCGGGCGATCAGGGCCTCATGTTTGGCTACGCTAGTCGTGAAACAGACGCACTCATGCCGCTACCGATTACGCTGGCACATCAACTCACCAAACGCCTAGCTGAGGTGCGTAAAGATGGCACCCTCCCCTATTTACGGCCGGACGGCAAAGCCCAAGTGACTATTCGCTATGAAGGTGATACGCCAACTGGGGTCGAGGCTGTGGTGGTCTCGAGCCAACACGACCCAGACATCTCAACAACTCAACTCCGTGATGACATTACTCAGCACGTTATTGAGCATGCCCTGCCCAAAGGTTACTTGGCAGATGACACTAAAATTTTTGTGAACCCAACCGGGCGCTTTGTGAGCGGCGGTCCTGAGGCGGATGCTGGACTGACTGGTCGCAAAATTATTGTGGATACCTACGGCGGTGCGGCTCCCCACGGTGGCGGC
>CAZMCW010000519.1:0-2954 GCA_964564405.1 uncultured bacterium | reverse complement strand
GTGGCAGACTTCCCTTAACCCCTCCTAGTAGCAGTTCCAGGATTGGTTCCCCCACGCTAAGTGGGTTGATGTCTACTCCTCTAGGTTGCACGCACAACTGCTTGTGGCAGTTACTCGTGGAAACGCTATAGATATCTTGGTCTATCAACGTAAATAGAAGTACCTCTTTTTGTCACCCTACAGCAACCTGGCCTAAGCGCGCTAAACTAGGTAGGTGAATCAACTTTTAGATGTCATGCGGCGTTTGCGCGGACCTGACGGTTGCCCGTGGGACCAAGAGCAAACACATGCATCACTTAGACCTTATTTGTTAGAAGAAGCTTGTGAAGCCATTGACGCCCTCGGTGACATGGCAAATGGTGAAGGTAGCGAAGCTGTCACCGAAGAACTTGGCGATGTGCTTTTGCAAGTTGCGTTTCATGCTGTTATTGCCGAAGCTGAGGGAACGTTTAGCTATGGTGATATTGAAACGGCAATTGTAGACAAATTAATACGCCGCCATCCACACGTGTTTGGTGAGGTTGAAGTTGCCGGAGCCGGTGACGTTGTACGCAACTGGCAAGCTATTAAAGCGCGTGAAAAAGCATCTGCTAAACAAGCTCCTGAAGATGCTGTACCGCGCAGTTTGCCGGCACTAGCTCGAGCCACTGAACTAGGCCGCAAACTCAACTGGCCACACTACGCTTTAGATGAAGTCATTGGTAAGTTGCAACGTCAGCTCGAGCAAGTTGATGATGCAACTAAAACGCTAGTTGCTAACAAACCTGACGAAGCTAGCTCGAGCACACCCACCATGCAAATAGGTAACGCGTTACTTGCACTCACCGACTACGCTAGAAGCCTTGATGTCAACCCCGAAATTGCTTTACGTGACGCTACGCAAGCTCGCCTCGAACGCGCTAAAACACAATCTTTATAAGGCTACTTGCGTGACGCTGAAAGTTATGGAAATGCTTACCTTACAAAATGATGTTTTAACGGCGAACTTAGCATACTATCTGCAAACTTATTCGCCCGAGACCTTCGTCATGCCTGACTTTAAACTTGCTGCGGTGTTGGTGCTCCTTGTACAAACAGCTCGGGGGTGGCATGTGTTGTTTACGGTGCGTTCGCAAGCACTGCCTAATCACGCAGGGCAAATTGCTTTTCCAGGCGGCAAAGTTGAGGCTAACGAAAGCCTCGAGCGGGCAGCGTTGCGTGAATGTTACGAAGAGATTGGGTTAACGTTGCCTACGCAAGCCGTTCTAGGGTATTTGGGTGATCAACTTTCACCCTTTGGATATGTTGTAACCCCTTTAGTAGCTGCTTGCCAAGCTGATGATCTAGCAACCTTCTTAACCACCTTAAAGTGCAACGACGGCGAAGTTGATGAGATATTTTGTGTGCCGTTAGCAGAGTTACTAACAATTTGTCCACGTTATGAAACGCGTAACTTCAAAGGTATGGAACGCACACTTCACTATTATGAGTGGTCAACCCGACTCATTTGGGGACTAACTGGTAACGTGCTAGCTGAACTTTTAGAAGTTGTAGAGCATGTGTACAAATTTCCACGTGATCTAGGGGTAAGTTAAGAAAGCCATCCGTAGTGACGATATAGTGGTACTTGTGTATTGTGTTTGAACTTGCTGTTATCAGGCTAACTTAACGTTTGTCAAACCTATCTAAACCTCAACGTGCATTAAGTTAGAAGTGCTGTTGCAGACGCATCTAAAAATAAAACAAGCATATGTAAACACCTGTCAGCCTGAACCAATGTGCAAAAACATTGCACTACACAAATTAATACAAGTTTATTCCAAGTGTCATCAACAAGAGATTAACCATCTGTACACTGGGGTTAGATAGGCCGTGAACACATGCTTAAACGCCGTGAGCTTCATGTCAAAACTGACAGCAAAACTGTACCGTTTCAACTGGGGGTTATTGTTGAGTCGTTGCAGGGTATTGGCATGGCAACTGACGACGCCATTCGCTTAGCGCGCCAAGCTGAAAAACACTTTCGAGCTGAAGGTAAAACACCTGTAGTTGTTGATACGCTTACAACTTGGCTCGAGCACACCCTAGCAGAAGACCAACCCAAAGCACTGGTGGCGCGCTTCCAAAAACAAACGCCCCCGTTTGTGCCACTACATGTGCAGCACAACCACAAGCAGAGTGCGTTTTCTAAGCGCCGTTTGGCGGAATCGCTCGAGCCGTTGGGTTTGCCGTTTAAGCAAGCTTACACGCTAAGCCGCCAAGTTGAGCAGCAACTGCGCAGTGAAGGTGCGCGGGTGGTAGACCGCCGCGACCTCAATTTGCGGACCGCGTTAAGTCTTGAAACCCGTTACGGACGTGATATGGCGCTCAAGTTTGAAGCGCAAAGCCCAGAAAATCTGGAACTCTACATCGATGAATCGCAGGATCTCAAACTGCCGTACTCGAGGGGCGTGCTGGCGCGTTCGCTAACCACCATTGGGCTCGCACCAGAACACGCGCACTACTTGGCTAAGCGGGTGGAAACGCTGTTGTGGCGCAGCGGTGAAGATAGCATCGCCAGAACCTACTTACGGGAGGTTGTTGCTGAACTACTAGCTGAGGAAGTTGGCAATGACTACGCCATGCGTTACCGACAAATGCGTCACTTACGCCGGCCGCGTTTGCCACTGATGGTATTTATTGGCGGCGCGCCGGGCGTGGGCAAATCGCGGGTGGCATCTGAACTTGCGTACCGTCTGGGGATTCCCCGCATTGTTTCCTCAGACGCTATTCGTCAAGCGTTGCGGTCACTTATTAGCAAAGAACTTAGCCCAGCTTTGCACAGTTCTAGTTATGAAGCGTGGCACGCAGAGCTTTTACCTGAAGAACGGCACAGCGCCCGGCCAAAACGCAAACGGGTCACACGCGGGTTTCAGCATCAACTAAGGCAACTTAGCAGCCCGCTTACGGCCATTGTGCAGCGCAATATCGACGAG
>CAZMCW010000518.1:0-2956 GCA_964564405.1 uncultured bacterium | reverse complement strand
AAGGTGAGGCCGACAATCGACACAATGCGCACTAACGTGTCCCAGGTGCTGCCTCTTGCTTGAGCAGCTAAAATACCGAGTGGAAAACTGATGATGAGCGCGACTGCTAGAGAAAGTAGGGTGAGCTCGAGCGTCACCGGTAAACGCGCAGAAATCTCAGCCGCAACAGGTTGGCCCGTCCAAATACTCGTCCCAAAATCACCGCGTATAACCCCACCAAGCCACTGCAAGTACTGCTCGTGCAAGGCTAAATCTAACCCCAAGCGAGTTCTGAGTGCAGCCACTCGCTCAGGGCTAATGTCGGTGTTAGCACCGAGCATAATCTCGACCGCATCACCGGGAATAAACCGCAACATCAAAAATACCAGCAAAGACACACCAAATAGCACGATTAGTAAGTCAAGCAAGCGGCGGATGATGTAGCTTGTCACGGCGGGTGTCCTTCGCTAGGGGTTGGGTGATGGGGCGTGTTGATGGAGACTTTTGAGGAAGGGGAGAGAGGGTGAAAGGGAGAAGGGGAGATTCCATTGGATGCGTGCCTCATTGCATCGCAAAATTGTGGAAGCGTTGTAGTTGACTGTGTGTTAGATGCTGGCTACGAAGATGGCATCAAAAGTGACTATCAAAAACTGTTATCACTCAATCTGTAATACCATCGCCGTGTACATTGGCGGCGATGATATTTACTATGTGGTGTTTGACAAGAAAAAAAGAAGCTTACTGAAGGCTGACGTTCCGCAGTGAACGCAAACTGCGGGTGGGCATTTGCTCAAAGCCAGTAACATTGTCGCGCACGGCGGAAAGTAGCGTGCCATAAGCCACGTGGACAACTGGCCCGTTGCAAGCAAGCAGTTCTTGGAGTTCGCTGTAGGTGGCACTGCGATCATCAAAGTTCGTTTGACGGCGACCTTGGTCAAGCAGCGCATCAACTTCTGGGCTGTTAAATTGATAGATGTTGGTAGCGCCAGCACTGTGGAAGGTGCGGTACAAATAACCGTCTGGGTCAGCGTTACCACCGTTGAGGCTCACAAACGCATCAAAGTCGCTGTTACGCCAGCGCTGCACAAAGTTGCCAAATTCTTCAATGTTAATCGTAGCGTCAATGCCAGCATCTACCAGTTGCGCTTGAATGACCTGAGTCGCATCGGAAACAATTCGGTTGGTACCAAAACTCAAAATTTCAAAGCTGAGGTCGGTGGCACCTGCTTCGTCAAGTAATGCCATAGCCTGATCAACGTCATGCTGATAGCAACTGTAGGCACTCGTATCAAGCGCCCAGCCACTAAGTCCGGGGCTTAACGGCCCACCCGGTACTGCCTGTCCAAAGTAAACAGCCTCAACAATTTCTTCGCGGTTGATGATGAGGTTGATGGCTTCGCGCACACGTGGATCATCAAACGGGGCCACGGTTGTGTTGAAGCCAAGTAAGCTGTAAGCCAAATCTTGGGTGCTCAAAATGGTCACACCAGATGTACCTTCAAGCGTTTGCGCGGTGGCTGGGTCAACATCCGGCAGGATGTGATAGGTGCCAGTGCGCAAGCCAGCGGCGCGGGTGGCGGCTTCAGGGACGACGTTGTAACGCAAGGCAGCAAGGTTGGGTTCTCCGTCGCGGTAGTAGTCCTCAAAAGCCTCGAGCAACACGTAGGTATCCGGTACAACCTCAGCTAAGGTAAACGGTCCCGTACCCACGGCAACTTGACTTAAATCTTCTGCCTCAGCAACTTCACGTGCCACCACGCTCAAGTTGGCGGTATTTCCCAAAAACGGTGCAAATGACTCGCTAAGGGTGAATACTACGGTGAGGTCATCTGTTGCTTCAGCGCTTGTCACCTGACTAAAACGGCTGGCTTGGGGTGACCCGGTAGCTTCATCCATAATGCGCTCAAACGAGTAGACCACGTCTTCGGCTGTAAACGGGCGACCGTTGTGAAAGGTAACGCCTTCGCGCAGAGTAAACGTGTAGGTGAGGCCGTCATCACTAATGTCCCAACTGGTGGCGAGGGCGGGTTCAACTTGTAAGTCAGCGTTAATTTCAACAAGCCCATCATAAATTTGCCCCAGTACGACAAACGAACTAAACGCGGTGACGACATGCGGGTCAAGCCCTACTGGGGATTGATCGACGGCAAGCTCGAGCGTCCCCTCCTGAGCGGCTGCCCATCCTACTAGCAAAAGCAATCCTATAAAAACTCGTTTCATATCTTTAGCCTCCTTCGTGCTTATAAACGTTCTGAAGATGATCTAGCCAGCACATGTGTTGATTAAACTGATGGTTTTGACAGGTAACTTGGCGTCAGAAAATAGCATCAGCTTAGTCAACGCCCATCCTGTTGATGGCTGATATTTTGGCTCAATATCTGTCAATTGTGAATGATCATCGTGCTCTTGCGTGATGCTGTTTACTATAACACCCACAAGCTGCTGGGTGATTTTGTTAGTTGGCGTGGATTACGCAGGTGATGGTGAAAGTTGCTCGAGCGTCTCACCAATTGCGGCAACATCACCTTGCAAGGGAAAGAGCAACACACCACTTACACCGTCGAGTTTCTTGAGTTCAGCAATGAGGTTGACGGCGTAATTAAGTCCGAACGCACGTTGGTCGGCTTCAGATAGTTGCTCGAGCTCCTCAATCAACTCATCTGGCACACGTGCTCCCGGTACTGCCGTCTGCAACCAACGCGCTTGTTTGCTGCTGGTCACGAGCGCCACACCCGCGATTAAGTGAGCATGTTCTAGCGCGCCCCAATCGCGTAGTTGTCCTACAAAGGTTGTAAACCCGTCAACATCAAAAATGCCTTGGGTTTGAATAAAATTAGCACCTGCCGCAACTTTGGCGGCGATGCGTTCAGCTTGTAGGTGGATAGGTGTGGTGAAGGGATTGGCTGCGGTGCCAATGAAAATGCTAGGACAGGTTTCAAGTTTGCGTCCAGTGAGGAGCGTACCATCATCCCGAAGT
>CAZMCW010000517.1:583-2976 GCA_964564405.1 uncultured bacterium | reverse complement strand
TCCCCTAGGTCGCACGCGCAACTGCCTGTGGCAGTTACTTGTGGAAACGCTATTAAAGTAAACACCGTATCAACATAACGAAGATACGGCACTAACTACGATCAAACTAGCAGTAATGAATTGATGATCAACACAAGGATTGCGCTGACAAGCTAAAAAGCTAAGAGTATTGATATGACGCTGTCACTGCATAGTCACTGAGTGCGTTTTGGTCGTAATTGTAATGGCCACGTGTACCACTAATAACACCTTCAGCGCGCATTTCGCCAAGGAGTGCAGTGGTTGTTTCGCGAGCCGCCCCCACCATAGCCGCAAAATTTTCGTGCGTAAGTGGCAACGTAATATGAACGTGATTATCTTCTGAAACATTGCCAAAACGCTGACCTAAGCGCAAAAACATGCGCGCTAAGCGGGCGCTTACAGGCAGTTCGCTGTCTTCGATGGTTTCACGCAAATGGCTAAGTTGACTACCTGCAGCTAGGTGAAGTTCATCTTTGACTGCGTCATCTAGCTCGCTAACGTCTATAGCGCTCACAGACACGTGCGGGCTGAGCACTTCAGCACTTTCTTGGTAGCTTGCTTGTAAACCAACTGCACCAATATAGTCGCCAGGACCAGCTAGCGCGGTAATGCGTTCGTGACCGTTGAGTAGGTGTAAGCTTTGCTTGACTAAGCCTTCTTCTAAACGGAACACGTACTCAGCAGGATCGCCAAGGGTGTAGAGTATGTCGCCTTTGGCAAGATTGCGGCGAGGATAGCTGTAGGCCTCGGCACCGACAGGAGGACGGGTATCCACATGGGTATCCACTGCATAAATGCCGGTATCAAAAGAAGAGGTCATAGGTTATTATACGGCGCTAGCGTCCTACAAGCGTGTTTTGCCGTGCACAATGCCAAGTTTAGCGAGCACCATCAAAACCTCACGCCCTCCTCATGGAATTGTCATGTCGAGGTTAGTTTTGTGCTTGTTTCAAGTTTGGGTGATCGGGATGACTTGCCCAAACATAAGTTGGGGTGAGATGAGGCTCGAGCTACACATCAGTAACTTTCACCACGACATTACAGTGTAATTCGTAGTAACACTTTAGCTACATCAAACTACGCTGCATCAAACTACTCTGTACTTGCCGTATCTGGTTAACACCATCTAACAACTACATCCAAAGCCAGCAAGCACGATAAGATAATTTACGAAAGCAATATGGCGTTATGAGCATCAGGATAAAAGTATCATGATGACAAAGCTGTGATAATCAGCCCCTGATACCCGACCTACAATGACCAGACTGTAGTGACTAGAGCGCCATTAACAAGACTATCAGCGATGAGACCACAAGTAGTGAGACCGTAGCCAAAAAATAGAAAGTAGGTATTTATGCCACAATCCACCTTTCAACATTGGATCAATAACCAACAAGTCAGTAGCGAGCAACACTTTGCTTCTGTAAGCTCCAACGACCAGCAAGACGTTATTGGTCACTTTCCAGAAGCTAGTAAAGCTCAAGTTCAAGAGGCTTGCCATGCAGCTAGAACCGCCGCTCATGGCTGGGCAAAACTCCCTGCACCTGTACGCGGCGAGATGATTGGTAACATGGGCGCGGCCATTAGCCGAGAAAAAGAGTCGCTCAGCCGCTTGGTGAGCCGAGAAATGGGCAAAACCCTCAAAGAAGCGCGCGGTGAGGTGCAAGAAGCCATCGACACTTGTCATTTTTTTCAATCTGAAGGGCGCAGGCTTTACGGGCAAACTGTCCCATCTGAAATGGCCAACAAAGAACTGACGACATACCGCCGCCCACTAGGTGTTGTGGGCATTGTCACGGCCGGGAATTTTCCAATCGCCGTACCTAGTTGGAAAATTATCCCCGCCCTACTCACGGGCAATACTATCGTCTGGAAACCTTCTGAGGATACGCCTGCGTGCGCGTATGCGTTTACCCAAGTGTTGCATGAAGCTGGTTTGCCTGCGGGCGTGCTTAATGTGGTGTTTGGCGGCGGCAAAGATGCTGCTGGTCAATACCTTATTGACATGATGGACGAAGGTCTGGTCGACAAACTGGCGTTTACCGGCAGTACTTCTGTGGGGCGCTACGTGGGTGAGGTTGCTGGGCGCAACTTGCAGCACCCGACGCTCGAACTAGGCGGCAAAAACCCCTTGGTCATCATGGCAGATGCTGACCTAGACAACGCTGTGCAAGGCGCGATTTTCTCTGCCTTTGCAACGGGCGGTCAGCGTTGCACCAGTGCCGGCAATATCATCATCGACGCAGCCATTTACGATGATTTTAAGACCAAGTTTATGGAGGCTGCCAAGCAAATTAAAATCGGCAACCCGCTCGAGGTGGCAGACGCCCTCTACGGACCGTTCATTAATAAGCGCTTTTTTGAACGTTGGT
>CAZMCW010000517.1:0-573 GCA_964564405.1 uncultured bacterium | reverse complement strand
TGCGACGCTACTCTACGGCGAAGGGCGCATTACCCAAGACGCCAAACCAAGTGGCTTTGTGGGTGACCCAGACGCGTCATATTACGGGTTTCCTACCATTTGGGAACATGTTGAACCAGGTATGCGGCAGTTTCAGCAAGAGATTTTTGGACCCACTATCAATTTAGTTAAGGTGAATGGTATTGATGAAGCAATTGATACAGCCAATGCGGTTGATTACGGCCTCTCGAGCGCCATTTACACCAATAACCGCCTCTGGGCTTATACCTTCAAAGACCGCATTCAAGCGGGCATGACCTCGATTAACAACACTACAAATGGCGCAGAAGCCCACATGCCGTTTGGCGGCGTGAAAGGTTCCGGTAATGGCACCCGTGAATCTGGCATTTGGGTAATTGACAACTACACTTACTGGCACGGGGTTAACGACGACGTAAGTGGCGGTTTACAACTTGCGCAGATGGATACAGGTTATGTGGAACCGCAAGCAGCGGTGGATGTCTCGAGCTTGTTCTAAGCAGATTGTTGAAAATGATTTAGAGCTGTCAGTCAATTAAGCTGGCAGCTTTTTAG
>CAZMCW010000516.1:219-2999 GCA_964564405.1 uncultured bacterium | reverse complement strand
TACTCACAAGCTCACGCGCTAGTGAAATCAAGCAGCCAGATGCCCTTTCTGATCTCGATATTGTGCTGGTTGTGAAAGACGTGCTGCCGTTTTTACAGTCCGTTGCATGGCAAGAAGACATTGCTCAGGTGATGGTGTGTTTGCCTGTTGAAGATGATCTGCATAACGCCAACCAACGATCACATTACCGACTTGTGTTTTATGAGGGTGGTAACAAGGTGGATTACACGCTGATGAATGTGGAGTTGCTCGAGCATTACATCACCACCCAGACCCTCACCGCAGATTTAGATGTTGGCTACAAGGTTTTAGTAGATAAAGATAATCTGGCAGTCAAGCTCAAACCACCAACCTATAGCGCCTATGTTGCCCATCCACCTGACCAGCAGATGTTAGACGACACTGTACAAGAATTTTTCTTTGAAAGTACCTATGTTGCTAAAAATCTATGGCGGGGTGAGTCGTGGCCAGCGCACTACAGCCTCGAGCAGGTTATGAAGCAGCAGATGTTACGTAGGGTACTCGAGTGGTACGTGTCTAGCCAGCAAAATTGGACGTTCAGCCCTGGTGTGCTTGGTCGCGGACTGCAGAATCATCTTTCAAAAGAGATGTGGCAGGCGTTAGTAGAAACGTTTGTAAGGCTTGAAGTAGGCGAGATGTGGGACGCACTGTTCAACACTATCACGCTATTTCGTGACGTGTCTAAACGTGTTGCAGATAGCCTTAGTCTTCACTATTCGCAAACAGTTGATGAGGAGGTGACGGCCTATCTAAAGCAAATTCAGATGATGCCTGCTAAAGAAGATTCCAACGAGTAAGCGGTACGCTGATAGCTATTCCGGAATGTCCTCCCGACACTCTTTGTTACCGCCCCCGACATACTCAAACTCATCAACCAAATTGTCTTCAGGATCAAACAATCTAACAACACCGCCATCATCAGGATACATAGGTTCATATAGATTACTTATTGTTATGGAGCTGCCTTCTCTAAAGGGTCTAACCCCATCAAGAGAGAAGACAATACTCTCGGCATAAATGAAATACCAACCACTCATCTCAGTGGTGACGTTAGCAACAAATTCTATGCTTTCATACTCCTCGTCAATACCTTCAGGGTTGTAGACAATACATTCAATTACAACAGGTGGTACATCTTCTTGGGTAGCGTCTTGCGCAATGAAGTCAATCTGGTTGGGTTGTCCAAGTTCTACGACGGGTTCTAAGGCATTGACATTGATCCAGCACAACGCACAAAAAAGGATAAGTAGTGATTGTTTCATGTATTTAAGTTACACGAGTTTGTGTAGGGATTATGTAGTGGATAGGCTGCCATCAAACATGTTGACTTTGACACCCCATCGTCATAAAAAGCATTAGATGACCCGATTATTCCCACCATCTAACGGCATTTGTGCGCCCGTCGTTTTGGCAAAGCTATCTCCCGCCAATGCCGCTGCTGCTAAGGCAATATCATGAGAGGTGAGTTCAACCCCTAACAGGCTTTTGCGTTTGTACTGTTCTATGCTTATCCCCTAGCTGCTAGCACGTTGTTGCAAGGTTTCCTCTGTCCAAAAGGCTGTGTCGTAGACGGCATCTGGATGAAGCATGTTCACACGAATGCCTTTGGGTGCAAGCTCGTTTGCAAGTGACACTCAAAGATCAGGATGATGGGCAGGTTGTTGGTTACACATCAGTAAAAGCGCGTGTCTTAACCCTGCAATGTCTAAATGACCTGCCCCAAGTAACGACATGACGGTGATGTTAGTTTCTTGGGTTGAGGCTAGGTAGTAGCCGTTCCACTCGAGACTTGCTTTAGCAATCAACAAGCCGCTGCGCTTGTTGCCATCAACAAATACATGATTGGTCACAAGACGGTACGTTAGTGCAGCAACTTTGTCGAAAAACCGTGGGTAGGCATCTTCAGCACCTGCTGTAGTGACAGGGACATGAATAGCACTATCTAACTCACTTGCTTTCAAGACAACGTCTGCTGTGTTTAGAACATGCTCAGCAACTGACATAACAAAACCGAGAGTTGGATAATCCTTCCCTCGGTGACGGTAGCTAAACACAGTTTTAGAGCTTGGCGAGGACATCCATCTCCACAGCGTGCGCTTGCATCATCTGTTGAATGTAGGCTTGAGCTTCCTCATGCGTTTGTGGTGGTTTACGTGGTTCGCGGGGTGCAGCTTGGGGTGCATCTGCTAACAAGCCCTCGAGCATCGGGGTCAATACGGGTTGCTGGTCTTTGGCTTGTGATTTGGTCTTAGGCATAGCGCACCTCCTTGCATACAAAGTATTGCTTAACTTTAGGTGATTACGTGCAGACGTGTCAATTGAGTGGTGTGAGTTATGCATTCATTTGTACAAAAACTTCCTCTACAACTACGATTTATTTGCTGAAATATTATCAGTTTGAGAGTCGTTTTTAGCTTGCAGCTTAGAGTGCTTATCAGTATTTACGATTCCCAGAAAAGCATCTAGCTCAGCCTCAACCTGAGGACACGTTTCAAACAACTCAGGTGCTAGGTCGTGTGTTTCCCAAAATAAAGCTTCCTGCTCCGGCGTCATCACCGAAAAGTCAGGTAAGTCTTGGAGGTTGCAAATGAGCAACTTGGGTGTTACGTCTATCTTCACGAACACAGTTTAGCACTACCGTCTGTTTTTAGCACGGTACGCTCGAGTATCAGCGTCTGACGCAGGGAAAGCCGTCACAACACGCGGAGTTCCATCTTGGGTGATACCCAAAATCACTCTCACAAAATCGCCGGCTACCG
>CAZMCW010000516.1:0-209 GCA_964564405.1 uncultured bacterium | reverse complement strand
TTACCAATCACTTTATAACGTTTGGCATCTTGCCCAGTCTTTGTACGGAGTGTCAGACGCTTGCTGTCGGAAAGTGCTTCTTCAATGTCCTCCACAGCTAGACCATGCTCTTGAATTTTACGTAAGTTCACAGCATCCCAACGCAGTATCATACTATCCAAATTATATAGGTGTACGCATTAGTGAATTTGTCAACATAGACTAATCAT
>CAZMCW010000515.1:2150-3003 GCA_964564405.1 uncultured bacterium | reverse complement strand
TTAAGGTACGCGGTAATGTGCTTCCAACCAACGCCGTTGTGCTTTCTCGAGCCAGTTTGTAACATGCTGATGACAACTCATCATGACCATCATCTGAACCGTGCCAGATGCCATCTTCAGCGCACACATACAAAAAAGCAATACCTAAAAGCATATGTGTTGCTTAGCATATTTCTATTTTGGTTGATGGTATTTCCTTTTGCGACAGCGCAAGCACCCGCATTTCACGATATTGACCTGAGTGACTACCCTGAGGCCGTCCGCTATCTACACACCCGCGAGCTCATAAGCGGTTATCCAGACGGCACGTTTCGGCCCAAAGGCAATGTAAGTCGAGCTGAACTTACCGCCCTGCTTATGGCAGAACAACTTGGCGAGGCACCAGCTGCTTCTGCGTGTTTTGCAGATGTGACCGATCAGTGGTACGCCGGTTACGTTTGTGCGGCTAAAAACAGCGGTGTGATTCACGGCTACGAAAAACCTGATGGGCTTTATTTTCGGCCCAACGAAGCTGTGACCTACGCTGAAGCGCTCAAGTTAGTGATCCAGACATTTGGCTTTCCAGTTGAAGAACGCGGCACGTTCACCACTTCAGAAGATGCTACTTGGTACGCGCCGTATCAAGACTTTGTGCACTACTATGCAGTCCTTGAAGAAGGTAGCTATCACCCAGACAATAGCCTCTCACGCGACGCTATGGCCCAACTTATTTACCGTTCGGTCGTCATACGTGATAATGCCGCACTCATTGCTGCCATTGTACCTGCACCAGAAGCGCAAGCTTCCCTTACAGACATTGCACCAGCCACCATTACCGTAGATGCAACTGCTACTGACGAGACTATCTCAACTG
>CAZMCW010000515.1:0-2050 GCA_964564405.1 uncultured bacterium | reverse complement strand
CAACAGCCTCAACTGCAACAGCCTCAACTGCAACAGCCTCAACTGCAACAGCCTCAACTGCAACAGCCTCGACTGCAACGACCTCAACCGAAACAGGCTCAACTGCAACAGCCTTAACTGATGTGACACCTGCCCCAACAGAACGCAGCACGTCCAACGATCAGCTTGCTTCACTTGCGGTTCCTGCTGCACCCGTTAGGCCTACACCTACTGTTAGAGGTAGCTTCTCAGCTGGGTGCGGCCGCCCTGTACCAACGCCGTTAGCTAGTCTGCGGGTGGGCGGGCGCGACCGGCAGCTTATTACCGTTGTACCCGACAATTACGACCCCAGTAACCCTCTCAAACTTGTGTTTGCCTTTCACGGACGCACCAATGCTAACCATCAAGTACGCCGTTATTACGGCATCGAAAACCACTGGTCAGACGCGCTTATTGTGTATCCACAAGGCTTACCTCGAGGCAACGGCTATAGTTGGTCAGATGTGAGTGATCGCGCTAGCAGTTTGCGCGACTATGCGTTTTTTGACGCCATGCTCGAGTATTATAGCAACCACTACTGCCTCGATCTAGACCATGTGTACGCCCTTGGTCATTCTTTGGGAGGGTGGTTCTCGAGCAGTCTCGGCTGCGCTAGGGGCAACAGATTGCGGGCTATCGCCAGCCTCGGCGGTAGCATCAGCGTATCTGAATGTCAAGGAAATGTGGCCGCTATGGTCATTCACAATCCCAGCGACAGGCTTGTACCCGTCGCCCAAGGTGAGGCTACTCGCGATTTATTTTTGACCCAAAACAACCTTGCCTTGCAAGCCAGTGCTACCGCGCCAGAAACGTTGCGCTGTCAGCGTTATGGTGATGCCAGCACAAATACGCCTGTGTTGTGGTGTCCTCACACGAACGATCATGGCTATAACGGACGCTATTATCCACACAACTGGCCAAGTGGTACAGGTGCAGCAATTCTTAGTTTTTTTGCATCCCTACCCTAAATCATCAAGCACAAGTTGCTAAGCCTTGAACGTGCCGCTTAGAATCATCCATGGCAAACTACACGATTCATAACCATCATCACCACTTTGGTTGGGACAATAGCCTTAGGGCGGTCCAAGAAATTGCCCCCGGCAGCAGCGTAAGCTTTGCAACCATAGATGCCTCGGGTGGGCAGCTTCATAGAGGCTCGAGCACAGCAGATGTTGCCAACCTCGACTTCGCCAAGGTAAATCCTGTGACCGGCCCGATTTACATTACCGGTGCTGAACCGGGCGACGCCCTCGCCGTCACCATTCATGAATTTGGCCCCAGTGGTTGGGGGTGGACGGCCAACATTCCCGGCTTTGGGCTTTTAGCTGACAATTTTAGTGATCCCTACCTCAATATTTGGACGTTTGATACCACTGCCACTAGGGCAACATTTCGCGACGGCATCTCGGTTCCCCTCAAAGCTTTTCCCGGCACCATTGGCCTTGCGCCAGCTGAAACAGGGCTGCACAGTGTGGTACCGCCGCGTGCATGTGGTGGCAACCTAGACATTCGCGATTTAAGTGTGGGCACAACACTTTATCTACCTGTGCAGGTGGCTGGCGCGCTTTTTTCCGTGGGTGACACCCACGCGGCTCAGGGCGACGGCGAAGTTTGTGGCACAGCTATTGAATCACCGATGGACATCACTGTGTCGTTTGAACTGGTGAAAGGTGCCAACTTACCTGCGCCCCAGTTTGTTTCCCCAGGACCCGTCACCCGTCATCATGACGACAAAGGCTATTACGTCACTACGGGCGTGCGAGATAATCTGATGGACGCTGCTAAAGACGCCGTACGCGCCATGATTGATCACCTCAGTAAAACCTATAAACTTTCAGCAGAAGATGCTTATTTACTGTGCAGCGTGGGCTGTGACTTACGCATCAGTGAAATTGTGGACATGCCAAATTGGGTTGTGTCCATGTATTTGCCGTTAGCGTTGTTCAACTGAGGTATTGCTGACTCGAGTCCCGTTTTTCAGCATCCTTACTAACAAGACAATCGTCATGACAGCAAAAATGGCGGCTAGCAC
>CAZMCW010000514.1:2749-3003 GCA_964564405.1 uncultured bacterium | reverse complement strand
CCCGACACGCGGATTTATAGCTTAAACGAGTAAGCAATACGACTACATATAGCACCTAAAGCAGCAGCGCATCTCGTATAAATGCGCTGCTGTATATGTTTCATTGTAGGTGGTCAAATCAAAGCTTTGGTTAATAAAACGTCTTAAATAGCGGCATTACTCCAGGGTCAACTAGTATTTGCTTAGCTACTCGACTAGCTTTCCCTTGGCTATCAGTCACGGTAAGTTGGATAGTTACGGGTTTTTCTGAAAGT
>CAZMCW010000514.1:0-2718 GCA_964564405.1 uncultured bacterium | reverse complement strand
GGATAAGTTTTTTCAATAGTAACATTTTGACTTTGTGTACCGTCGCCAAGATCCCAGTTGTAACTCAAACTATCGCCATCGGGGTCGGTGGAATCACTTGCGTCAAGTCGTATTCTTGCTTGAGTAGCATTATTGCGAATGTTAATGAGAGTAACCTGCTCACCCAAAAAGTCTAGGTCCGGAGATACGGAGACATTCTCTTCAAGTGAGGAGATTGTAAAACTGGCAACCGGTGCTTGGTTATCGTCTGTAGAGCAAGCAACTACTACAAAACAAAGTAAACAATACACACTTTTTAAAAGCTTTGGCATTGTTTGTGGTTCCTTTCAGGATGTAGAGGGTTTTAATGCCTGTTTATACACCTCAAAACATGTCCATAATGCACCCAGGTCGAACGATAACGCTAGTTTCAATGTCTGTTTATACACCTCAAAACCTAGAACACATGTTGCAAGCTTGTTGTAAAATTGAAAAATTAGGGAATAAGGTGAGCGGCAATTACAGCTGTCACGCGTGTTGGTCTGCTCGAGTGGTAGGGCGTTTATATGCTCAAAGCTCGTGTCTTTAGCCTGAGAAATTCTCGAGGATGCGCGGGTTCACCTACGCACGGCACCTAAAACGCCAAGCGATAATATTACTTAAAACTGCAACTATATTTTTAGGAGTAGCATGAGTCAGGACCATTTGGGATTTAGCTTTAAAGAAATTAACCCTGCAGTAAATCGTGAAAACAAGCAGCTTGTCCTCGAGTATCAGCGTGAGCTAGGGCAAGCCTCAGTTGATACAGTGGCTAGTGTCATTGCCAACTACACAACGGCCGACTACCTTTGGCACGGTATCTATCCTTTTGAAGAGCAACACGGCGCTGAGGCAGTAGCAGAAACTTTTTATAGACCCTTCTTAAGTGGTTTTGAGTTCGTACAACGCCGCCCCGACATTTTTATCGGCGGTGAATCGGTATATGGGGGCAACTGGGTCAATAGTACAGGACATTTTCTAGGCATGTTCGAGCGCAACTGGTTAGGTATTCCCTCAACCGGCAAGATGGCTTTTCTACGCTACTGTGAGTTTCACCGTGTTGAAGAGGGTAAAATCTCCGAGACCTATTTTCATAGTGACCTAATAAGCGTTATGAAACAAGCGGGTGTCAACCCTACACCGCCGCAAACAGGAGTAGAGTTTGTCTGGCCTGGTCCTAAAACGCATGATGGCATTGTCTTAGACGCGCAAGACGCGGCTGAGTCAGCTAAGACCCTCGAGCTTATTCAGCGTATGGCCTACGACCTCGGCGCTAATCAAGAGGTTGACATGGACTATGACAAACTTGCCCAAACTTGGCACGACGACATGATCTGGTACGGTCCTAGCGGCATTGGCTCGACCTTGAGCATTAACGGGTTTAAACGCCAACATCAAACGCCATTTAGAAAAGCGCTTTACTCGAACCGCATCTTTAACGGCCACAAGTCTCGCTTTACCGAGGGGAAGTACGGGGGTTGGGTTGGTTGGCCTAGCCTAACGCTTACCGTCAAAGGTGGGGGCTTTATGGGCTTACTGGCAACTAACACCAGCATTGACATGCGCGTGGTAGACATGTACCGGCGCGAGGGCGACAAGCTTGCTGAGAACTGGGTATTTATCGATATGCCTTATGTTTTAAAGCAACAAGGTCTAGACGTTTTTGAGCGCATGCGGGAGATTTACCGGACGTAATTGAGTTTGACTTGGAAAGGTAAAGTCCTCTCGCAGTAACAGCTAGACGATAACCGTCGCCTGGTCAAAGAGCGTATCCTCGTTGAAAATGTCATGCGCAGGCTCAACATCTTCAGGGGCTTAAAACAAACCTATCGCCCTCAACAGCGACGTTTAATTGCTGTAAAGAAAGCAATATATATCGATAAAGACGTGCAGTTTTGGCACGTCTTTTTTGTTGTTCATAGTATTGATGGTTGCCCTCGATAGACATAGTGTTTTCACGAGTAACTGCCACAGGTAGTTACTCGTGCGACCTAGAGGAGTAGAAATCGACCCACTCAGCGTGGGGAAACCAACTCTAGAACTGCTAATAGTATTAATGATTACCCTCGATAGACAATAATAATCGATAGGACTTGAATTAACTAGCAAAATAGTTAAAATGGGGTATGGACTTAAATATCCTAGTTGATAGCTCTATCCCTATAGGCGAGCAAATAAAATCTCAAATAAGGCACTCAATTGAAATGGGGAAGCTCGAGCCATCCCAACAACTTCCCACCGTTAAAGAACTAGCAAGCTCATTAAAATTTAACTACAACACCGTGGCTGCTGCCTACCGCGCCCTAGAACAAGAGGGCTACCTTGTTCAAAACCGCCGGGCAGGTACTAGGGTTGCAGATGTGCCGCCACGACCTCTCGAGAATGTGCTACTGAATCATCTTGGTTCGCGTGTTGCACAGGAGATTAAACTTCATCAGTTGAGTGTTGGTGACGTCCTTAAAACCATCACAACCCAAGTTGCTTTGGACATCGAAGCACAACCCTTACGGGTGGCTGTTCTTGCACCATCTCCCTTAGATGCCCACCAAGCTGCAGAACGCACGGAAAGCATCTTAGGGGATGACTTTAACTGTATTCCCATGACCCCAGATCACTACACCAGCGCGGACTATCACCTCACCGTGGTTGACCCAGCGCTCGCGAATGCCTTACGTGCCACAGCAGATGTCATTCCAACCT
>CAZMCW010000513.1:0-3005 GCA_964564405.1 uncultured bacterium | reverse complement strand
TCTATTGGTACTCGCCTAGCTCGGTAAGTATGAAGCTAGCTCCATACTTACGGCTAACGCTATAGTTATGGCTAAACGTCGTCAGCAAAAACCCAACCACAAACGCAACAAACAAACCTCAGCTAATCAAACGCCATCATCGCAAGCTGTCGAACGCACCTTTGAAGCTGGCTGCAAACGTCACATGACGGTTACAACAGAGCTAAGTGAACTAGCATACGACGAACTTAGCTATCCTGAATGCCCAAGCTGCCCACACCGCGTAGAGCCTGAAGCGGCAGCTCCCTTTTGCGTTTGGCGAGATGTTCATGAGCCCCATCCTTTTGCGGGTTTAGCAGGATTGCTGGCTAGTCTAGACGAACCCGACCCATAGCTTGCACACAAACTTACGCAAAATCAAGTTATTCACCTAACGATAGCGAGAAACACCACAAATTCTCAGGCGTGGGTAGGTGGTATGGTGCAACCATGCCCGCACAGTCACATAGTCACGCTGAGTCTCTCTTAAACTTGCTGACTCGCATCTGTGAAACACCTGCGCCTACGTTTGCAGAAACTGCTCGAGCGGCGCTTGTAAGTAAGCTGTTAGCTGAGGCTGGCCTGTCACCTCAGCAAGATGAGGTGGGCAACGTTATTGCCAAAGTTCCCGGCGGAGACGGCCCTAGAATTATGCTGGCTGCGCATTTAGACACTGTGTTTGAAGCAGGTATACCTACTGACGTACAACCATGTGAAGACAATTTGTGTGCGCCGGGCATTGGCGATAACAGTGCTAGCCTTAGCGTATTGGTGCAACTCGCTCACGTCCTTATGCGTGAAAACCGCCCTAGGGCGAATCTTACCCTCGTGGCAACCGTAGGTGAAGAAGGACTTGGCAACTTACGCGGCGCACGCCATGTGGTTAAGACATATCAACATGAATTAGACGGGTTTGTAGCGCTAGACGGCTATTTAGGCGTCATCATCCATAAAAGTGTCGGCTCCAAGCGCTACAAAATCACCTTTTGTGGTCCCGGCGGGCACGCTTGGGGAGATTTTCCGGGACCTAGTGCTACCCACGCGCTTGGTGCAGCAGTTCATGGCCTCAGTCAGCTTGAGTTTTCAGGGGGTCCCCGTTGGAGTTGGAATGTCGGCAAAATTATGGGTGGTACTAGCATCAACACTATTGCGGAGCAAGCGAGCATGTATCTGGATTTGCGCAGTACAGATCCGCAGCGGCTCACACACCTTACCCACAAAGCACATAAATACATTGCCACTGCTGCTAACCGTCACCGGGTTGAGCACACTATTGACCTCATTGGCGACCGTCCTTGTGCGTCAGTTGCGAATGACATACTCGTACAAACTGCCAAACAAGCTTTAGACGCTAGTGGTATATCACCTCGGCTTGCAGTCAGCAGTACCGATGCCAATGCAGCTATGGCAGCAGGTATTCCCGCGATTACGTTTGGTGTTTACCGCGGCGGGCACGCCCACAGACTTAGCGAATGGGTAGACCCTCACTCGCTTTCTGAAGGTTTGGACGCCCTTCTTAACCTAGTTAACAACTTGCGTCATATTGATACAACACACTGACGCAGCATAGTGGCACAAAGGCAACTTGAGGCTGACAGCCTCATTCTTTTGCAGCGGTCACATCGTTTTGACTTTGACGTTAGCATCTTTGCTACACCGTTTTTGTTACAAGGCCGTTTTAGCAGTTGTCTCGAGCAACTATTTTTATAGTAGTAGTTTCAGGATTGGTTTCCCTATACTAAGTGGATCGATTTCTACTTCCCCAAGTCGCACGCGCAACTACTTGTGGCAGTTACTCGTGGAAACGCTAATATGTTTAGCCTCGCGCAAAATAATCTCCACGTTCATTGAGTTACCCAAACCCACATACCTCAGCACGCCACACGGTAGCAGCTTTGCTGACTGCGCTATAGTCTCCTTTTGCATTCGTTGTTACATTTACACACGAGCTGATTTGCACTACCGTTTTACAACTGGAGTCGCATAACGCCGTAACTAGCTCTAACTAACAGATACCCAACTAAACTACTCGACAATAGCTGCCAAATTGAGTATACTCAAAGTCGGAATGACTCCTAGAAAGGATTGCCCCTTTGGGCAGTATTGAACGTAACTATAAATTACAGTTGTGGCAACTTGTAAAAGGTGTTGACGCTCGAGCCGCTACAACTAGGTTCAACTTTTAGGTTGAACTTTCCGCGTTATTATCGGTCATAACTCATATTGTTAGTAACAACTTACTGGTAATAACTCCAATGTACCAATGTCTAAATGTACCAATGTCTAAATGTACCAATGTCTAAATGTACCGATGTCTAAATGTACCGATGTCTAAATGTACCGATGTCTAAATTCAAACTCCAATTAACGAGGTGATGCTGTGAGTGTTGAACAACTCGAAATTCGCAATTTGCATGTAAGTGTGGCTGGTGAGCCGATTCTTAAAGGCGTGGACTTAGTGTTACCCAAAGGGGAAGTTCACGCGCTGATGGGCCCTAACGGCTCCGGTAAATCTACCCTGTCCAAAGTGGTCGCCGGTGACCCCGTCTACGAAGTCACCGACGGCGATATTTTGCTGGGCGGCGAAAGCATTTTAGAGATGGAACCTGACGAACGCGCCCGGGCCGGCTTGTATTTAGCATTTCAGTATCCTGTTGAAGTCCCCGGTGTTTCCATTGCTAACTTTTTGCGCTTAGCCATTAACGCCCGCCGCGACGAAGACGATGAAATTGGCGTGATGGACTTTTACAACAAAATTACCAGTGCTGTTAAGACCCTCAACTGGGATGACAGCATTATTGAACGCCACCTGCACGAAGGCTTTAGTGGCGGTGAGAAAAAACGCAGTGAAATTTTGCAACTGTTGGTGCTCGAGCCCAAGTTTGCCATGCTGGATGAAACCGATTCCGGGCTAGATGTGGACGCCCTTAAGGTTGTCTCGCAAGGCGTCAACGCTGCCCGTGGCGAAAACTTTGGTGCACTTGTTA
>CAZMCW010000512.1:2200-3033 GCA_964564405.1 uncultured bacterium | reverse complement strand
TCGCTTTGCGGTATCAAAATCGCTCGTGAGAGCGTACCCTTAGATGATTCAGACTATGACATTTAAGAGTCAATTTGGTATAACATCACGTAAATGTAAGTCTTAATACCTGTTGATTTTTATTAGCATAGGTCACACATTGACCATGACAAAACGCGCTGGAACACGGTAAGGTTGTGCCAGCGCGATCATTGGAAAGCGAGTAATTTAAACCCTTAGCGGAAGATGCGGCGTAAGCGGTTTTCAGCGCGGCTAGCTGCGTCGGCGGGGCTCATGCCATTGACGGTGGCATCGGCAATCATGTCGAGTACCACGTACTCGGAAAGAGCTGCAGCGGAACGGGTGCCAGGACGACCAGCGTGGCTGTTGGGTAACATGTTGGCGATGGTGTCGCGGTAAGGGGTGACTTTGGGGTCGCGCGTCCAAACATCTAGCTCTTTATAAGCTTTGAGTGCGGGTGTTACGTAACCGCTCATGGCTTCTACCCAAGGTTCAGCGCGTTCTGGGGTGAGCATAAACCGCAAATACTCTTTAGCAGCGTTGGGCGCTTCACTGTGGTTAAAGATAAACGCTTGGGTGAACAGGTGTAGCTCTGTGGGCATACCTACTGGACCAATGGGCATGTTGGCGTGGTTGATGTCAGAGGCGACATCTGGAAAATCGTTTTGAGCGGCTACATACACGCTAATGCCATTGGCAGTGGCACCAATTTCTTGTCCTAAAAAGGCGCGGTTGTTGTTGGCGTCTAACCATGAGCTGACGCCGGGAGCCATGACGTTGTAGAGTGATTGCGCGTACGACAGTGCTTGGAGTGTTTCAGGACTGTTGATAGC
>CAZMCW010000512.1:0-2113 GCA_964564405.1 uncultured bacterium | reverse complement strand
GATAGCGATGGTTTCGCCGTCGTCTTCAACAATTTTGCCACCAAATGACCACAGTAGGGTGTGACTCCAGGTATTACCGTCACCAACGGCGCGGCCCAACGCAAAGCCTACGGGGTGACCGTTTTGGTCAAGGGCTTCAGCAAGGTTCAAAAACCCTTCCCAGTCGCCTGGCATAGTGCTGTAACCGGCTTCCTCGAGCCAACTTTGGCGGTATACCAAAGCATTACCGGGGCCGCCAATTGGAATGGAAATCCAGTGATCCATTTCAGGGCTGTAGCCGTAAGCATCGCCCACGTCTTCAAAACCGCCAAGCGTGTCCGATAAGTGCATGGCGAGGTCAGAGACATCAACTAATTGATCCGGATACAAGTGCGGGTCGTCGTACCAGCCCATGACAATGTCTGGTCCGGAACCCAAACTGGCGGCTAAAGCGGCTTTCGCGCGCACGTCTTCCCAGGTGATGTACTCAATTTCTACGGGAACGCCGGTCATGTCGGTAAACATCTGCGTGTTCATGTTCCAAAACTCTTCGTCGGTGCCCACAAACCCCGACCAGCGTAGCAAGCGCAACGACGCACCATCTTCAATGTCGAACATAGGTTCGTAACCGCTCATGCTATCTTGTGCGCGGGCGTGGAAAAAACGACTGCCTAGGCTAGCGCTAGCAGCACCTGCGCCAAGTATTTTAAGCAGCTGGCGACGACTGAGTTTGCTAATAAGACCCATTGTTAGCCTCCTTGGCTCGAGCTACCCGTTGCTTTTGCGTGCTTAGCACTAACCAATACAGCAAGATGATGACATGGCTAAAGATGACATTGCTGAAGATGATATGGCTAAAGATGACACGATTGATAAGGAGACAGCATAAGGCTGTTGCAAAAATTAGCTGCAACCACAAACGTACTAACCTCAATAAACATGCCAACTTCAGGAATATGCCAACCTCAAAGCAATTGTGTAGACACAAAGTCTGGCGACACACGCGACAACAACCGTAACGAGCAAATTGATAATGTGTTTCACCGCTACTTTAACAGAGTTATTCTAAATTTGTCAATTGTGGCGTAGGCTAAAATTTAAGGTTCGAGTCAATGATGGTTTGCTCGAGCCAGTCACGTAACGTACGGCTTACTTGAAGGGGTTGCTCGAGGCTTACATAATGCCCGCAGGTCGCAATGCGGTGAAGCTGTGCGTGGGGTATCTGCTCGAGCATCATCTCGTGTACTGTAAGTGGCGTAACGGTATCTTGTTGACCGGCCATTAAAAGTGTGGGACAGGTGATGGTTGCTAGCGTTGCTGTACTGTCTTGGCGAGACTCGAGCATGGCAAGTTGGTGTAACAAGACAGCCTCACCTAAACTTGCGGCCATCGCTTGAACAACGCCACAGAGGAGCGCTTGATGGTTGGGGTGAAGCGTCAAACACAAGTCCATCACCATATCGTCAAAGTTGTTGGCCGTAACCTGCACGCGCCAATGTTGCCAAGTTTGCTGTTGCCTAGCTGTTGTGCCACCCGGATTGACTGCGAGCAGCGCAAGCCCCAAAACCCGCTCGGGAGCCTGCCGCCATATCTCAAACGCAACTAAACCGCCTTGCGAAAAGCCCACTAAAACAAAGGCCTTAGGCGCGTTATCCAAAATCCACTCGGCACACGCGGAGATACTTGTACCTACAGTTAGCGGTAACACGCGCGCGTCTGCAACATCACCTAGGTCATGGGTTTGATGGGCAAACACACGCGCGTCGCACAAGGTGCCGGGCAAAAAGATAACAGGCACCATTAACAGGTAGAGAAGTGTGTTGAATAAGTCATTAAGTTGTCAAACGAGGCTGACGATATGAGGCTGGCTCGAGGCTAGATGCTGTTACAGACTGCTGATGTGTCATGTTGTGTACAGATGAAGGAGAAGGGGAGAGGGAGATGTCATCGCATGAAGTACAGACATCACACCACCACCTAGCTGTTGTAGGAATTGTGTCTGGTTACGGTAGGCATCAGTCTTAATCGGTTTGATTTGTGATATGTCAACTTATTGTTAGCGTTTCCACGAGTAATTGCTACAGGCAATTGCGCGTGCGACCTAGGGGAGTAGAAATCGACCCACTCAGTGTGG
>CAZMCW010000511.1:0-3061 GCA_964564405.1 uncultured bacterium | reverse complement strand
CTACAGGAGCTGCAGGATGAACCTTATTGTTTGTCAGTAGTTGTTGAGCTTGATCCAAAAAGTCAGAGACAACGTTAATCTGTACTTGCCGTTCAATTGAAATTACATTATGCAAGCCATTGTCAACATGTTGGATGAACCCCCACAAGACATCAGAAACGATTCGAGTAAGATAATCATCATCCATGTAAGGCGTGGATTTCAATTCCTTAAAAAACTCACTGTCACTTCCCCCGTGTACTCTTAAAAACTCTTTGGCTTCAACAAAAGCCCTCATTCCACCTGAGGTGGACATAATGCGCCTTGCCTGTTTGATAAGTTCTTGAGAGTCCATATACGATTGTACAATAAAGATAAGAAACTAAAAGATCAATATCAAGTATGTTTGTTGTAACCTTCGGGATGCGCCTGAAACCACGCCCATGCAGACGCCACCATGGCAGTTAAATTATCAAATTTCGGCTGCCAGCCAAGCGTTTCACGAATGCGGCTCGAGTCCGCCACAAGTGCCGCTGGGTCGCCTGCCCGCCTTGCTACAACCTCAGCTGGAATAGCGTGCCCGGTAACTTGCCTACAGGTTTCAATGACTTCCTGAACCGAGTAACCTTGACCGCTGCCCAGGTTATAAACATTGGGGTTGTAGACATTTGTAGTGCCGTCTTGATTGAGTGACTCGAGCGCCAATACGTGGGCATCGGCTAAGTCTTCAACATGTACATAATCGCGGATGCAGGTGCCATCTGCTGTAGGGTAATCATCGCCAAAAATTTTGATGTTGTCTCGTTTACCCCTAGCAACTTCCAATACCAGCGGAATCAAATGGCTTTCCGGGCGATGGTCTTCGCCATAAGTTTCGGATGCACCTGCGGCATTAAAATAACGCAAACTCATATAACGTAAGTGTTGGGTTTCAGCTAGCCAATGTAGCACCCGCTCAATAAAGTATTTGGATTCGCCGTAGACACTGCCGGGTTGAATCACGTTAGTTTCATCAATGGGAATGCGTTCAGGTGTGCCGAACAGGGCGGCGGTAGAGGAGAGGACAAACTTGTTCACGCCATTTTCTAAAAGCGTCTGCAAAAAGTGCATCGTCCCCACGCTGTTATTTTCAAAATACTTAAACGGGTTACTCATCGACTCGCCAACCAGCGAGTACGCGGCAAAGTGCAACACGGCTTCAACACCCTGCTGGTCTATAGTGTGTCCAACGAGAACTTTGTCTTGAATATCACCTTGCACAAAACTGGCTTTGGGGTGAACTGCTGCGCGGTGCCCTGTTACCAAATTGTCCAAGACGACAACCTCATAGCCTCGGTTAATTAAAATTTCAACGGTAATGCTGCCAATATAGCCTGCGCCACCTGTTACAAGAATGCTCATGCGGGTAGTTTATCGTGAGTTAGTTGCCTGCGGTAGGTTTGCTGATGCTGCCAACGCGAGACCAGATGACATCCACGATGCTCAACAACGCTCAACATCACGCAGAACTTTAGGATAAACGATGAGTCAACCACCAGATAACAACCCTGATAAGAACGTGCAAGTCAACAGTCAAGAGGAAGCGCTCGAGGTCCTCGGTAAAGCCCTAGAAAACTCACCGCTCAAACGGTGGATTACCCCGCCAGAACCCGAAGACCCCTCGGTGCCGCATGTTTTTCACGATCAAAACCGCCCGGCTAACGACCCGCCCATCATCAAAAAGGTGCTGACGCGCAGTAGGTGGCGTCAGAGCAATGCTCAACTCATAGGATGCAGCATTCCGATTGCAGTATTTATGGGGTTTGCGATCATTGCATCACTTGTACGGCAACCGTCAATGTTGTGGTTAGCCTTGGTAGCACCAGCATGGTTGGTTTTTAACGTTCGCAAAGCTAACAAGTACGCTAAAACACTGGCTGAAAATGGTCGGGTGATGCTTGGTGAGGTCACCGACGTCAAAAGTGGCGAAGGTGCTAAGGTTGGGTACAGGTTTGTGTCACCCCAAGGGGACATCGTCCAAGGGCATGTACGTGGCTATGTTCGCAAGGGGCACAGAGGGTATCCGAGTAGCACGCCCTTAAAGGCTGGACGTTTGGTGTGGGTTGTCTATTTAGATGACGACACACACGGCCTTGCTTAAAAGACATTAACTGCTGTGTTCGTTTCTAAGCAATAAAGGTTTTCTTGATACCATAAACGGCTAAAGGAGGCATCATGACAATACCAGCAACAAATCCTCAGGTAGCGCGAGCAGAGGGGCTCGAGGCAGGCTTCATTTGGTTTAACGGCGAGCTAGTTCCTCAAGCTGAGGCTAAGGTGTCTGTCCTCACCCACGCGCTTCATTACGGCACCAGCGTGTTTGAAGGTATCCGCGCGTACGAAACCCCCAAAGGCACGGCCGTGTTCCGGCTGCCTGAGCACGCCCAGCGTCTACTGGACTCTGCCAAGATCATCGGCATGCCGGCGGCTCAAACTGTTACCGAAATTAGTGAGGCCATCACCAGTACGGTTCGCAAAAACGGCTATACATCTTGTTATATTCGTCCATTACTTTGGTTTGGGAGCGAAAAACTTGCTATTGACCCACGCGGTAACAGCGTGCACTTTATGGTGGCTGCTTGGCCGTGGGGTGCGTATTTGGGTGAAGATGCTGTGCAAAAAGGTGCCCGCCTTATGACTAGCAGTTGGCGGCGTAGTCCGGGGGATGTCATCGCTACCAAAGCCAAAGCAGGTGGCAACTACGTGAACTCGGTACTCGCCAACCTAGAAGCGCACGATAACGGGTTTGATGAGGCATTACTCCTTGATAAAGAGGGTTTTGTGGCAGAGGGTTCGGGCGAGAACATCTTTTTTATCAAAAACGGTGTGTTACACCCGGTGGCGCATTCAATTAACTTGCGGGGGATTACCAGGGACTCCGTCATCAGCATTGCCAAGTGGTTAGACATGCCTATTGAAGTCACCATGGCCACACGCGATGAACTCTACACAGCTGATGAAGTCTTTATGGTCGGCACCGCCGCCGAAGTTACACCGATTGCGTCGATTGACCGCCGCGATATTGGGACAGGTACAGCCGGCG
>CAZMCW010000510.1:0-3062 GCA_964564405.1 uncultured bacterium | reverse complement strand
TATCGTAGCCTTCTGTTTCAGTTAAGGTGCTGTTTAAATTGGCAAGCACACCCGCATCAACAAATGTTGGTGCAGCTGCTTCAGCTAGCCAGCCCAGATCAGGCGGGGTACCCCCGGCTAGTTGAAGCGTTATTTTTTGAACATAGTCTCCAAATGGGATGATGTCATAATCCACATCAACTCCCGGATTTTCCTGTGTAAACGCCTCAGCAAATCCATTGAGCATATCGAGGTGGCTTTGATTACCACTCCAGATTGTAAAGCGTAATGTCTGAGCTTGCCCACAAGATAAGCTAACCAACAACACAACATATATAACAAGGCGAATAGGTATCATGATAGGTCCTTTCAGGGCAATATTTGCCCGCAGGTTGTACCGGGTACAAATGTACACGGCAGCGTTTTTTGAATGAGGCTTTGACTGGGATCATTTAAAATATTGAGTAATACTTCTACGGCTTGTTTGCCCATGTCTTGACGCGGAATCTTAAACATCGTCCAATCAGGATGGGTAGCAATAGGACTTAGCGGGTCTCCTAGCACGGCGTATGAAAAGTCTCGAGGTGCTTGCTTGTGAAGCTGCGCAGCGTGCACAGCAAGGTCCATAGCCAGTGAGTCATCTTCAACCAAAAAAGCTGTCACCCCCTCTTTGAAAGACTGCTCGAGCATGTCTTGCTGCACATGGGCAACACGGTTAACACGTGCTTTGTGACCTATACCCAAGCTCTGTAAACCTAATCGGTAACCTTGCTCTCGATCTAAGGTAGCTTCTCTTACATCATTAGCGCCTATATAAAGAATGTTGCGATGCCCAAGTTCTACAAGATAGGTAACAAGTTCTTGGGTAGCTCGTTCATAGCCAGCAGCCACATATGAAAGCTGAGCACCTACAATCTCACGTCTACCTACAAATACAAATGGGAATTCAAGGTCACTCAAGCGCTTAAGTTCGCCTCTGTCAAATTCTTTACCTAACAACACGGCACCATCTGCAATTTGTAAACGGTTAGCATTGTTTTTAAAGAGTCTGCGTCCACCTGCTTCATTGGCACTTGTAAACAGCACCAGGTCATAGCCAAATTCTTCGGCGGCCATCTCAACACCTAGTAAAAACGGATAGTAAAAGTTGCGCTGTTGATCTGGAAAAATAGATTCAAACGTAAACACACCCAACATTTGAGTTTTACCTTGAGCTAGCGTTTGAGCTACCGGGTTAGGAATATAACCAAGCTCTTTAACTGCTTCGTGGACTCTGGCTTGAGTTTCAGGACTCACACGTATCGTTCCGTCAGCTTTAGGGTTGAGAACTTGGGACACCACAGCCGGTGATATTCGCGCTAGGCGCGCAACATCAGCTTGGGTCGGTCGACGTTTTTTCACCGACACCTCCTTAAGTCATTGATAAATCGTATTTGATTATGCGCTTAATCATAATCTAAGGTTCACCTGTTGTCAACTTGACCTTGTATTTTTAAGATGACAAGCGTGGCTATATAAAATTATATTAAAATAATAAAATACACGCCAGTAATATAGACGCAGAAGTAGATATTACTTTAGCAAATAGTGCATTTGTGAACCATCAAAATATTACATGGTTTAAAGGCTATCATCACTTCAACCCCAATTCGGGAAAGAGTTGACAGCAAACGAGAAGAGGGATGAAATGATTGTATGCAGACAATCCCATCCCTCGCAGAGATTATACAAAGGATTGAGAAACTAGCCTTAGCTAGGAGGAAGAAAGCGCCACAAGGACGAAAACCCATATACTCAGACAGCACTATTATTGGTTTAGCTGTGTACCAAAAGCTGGCTAAGATTAAGCATGCTCAAGCTATGCTGGTCCTGCTTGCCTCACTAGCTGAGGAGGTACCTGCTGCGTCGACGTTTTCAGAACGTAAGTCAGGCTTGGTTGGGCAGATCATCTTGGCCGTCAAACAGCTGTGTGCTAAGCAGCAAGCAACAGCAGTGAGGCAGCATCTTGACTCGAAAAAGCTAGCGGTGATAGATATTGCCCGAGCAAAGCGTACCAAGCTAGCAGGAGCCTATGGCTATGATCACATTCATAAAAGCTACTTCTATGGGTTTAGATTGCACGCTTTAGTTGATGACCAAGGCAAGTTCTGTCACGTGCTGCTAAGACCCGCTAATGAACACGATGTTGCTATTGCACCACGTCTTTTGAATCATCTAGAGTACACGATTATCACGGCTGATAAAGGCTATATCAGCCAAGACTTCAAGCTGGCTTTAGATAAGCATGCTGTTCACCTAGTGACACCTCGACGGTCTAATCAGTTACCCCCACCGAAAGCAGAGAAAAAGCTTTACAAACACCATCGTATTGTCGAAACAGCTTTCTCATCACTTGACAACTTAGGGTTTTCTGACCGACCTTATCGTTCTACACTTGGCTTAGTTTTGCACGTTTACATCACGATCTTGACCTATCAGCTTCGAGATATCCTCAGCCAGTCAGTGACACATGTGTCATTTTTTGTAGATGAACTTCATATCCGTTTACTATATGATTCCGTTTACCGAATTGGGGTCACTTCAATAACCCTTCATATTGCTACATCCACACTAAATGCATATAGAATCACTTGTCTAACATCAAGGATGACAAGAAACGTGCATTAACCATAAAAATATGGCCGGCTGGAGTTAGCTAGGGGCAACGGACAAAAACTATAGAGGCAATAATCAGCCTCAAAAGGAGTTGTCCAATGAAAAGGAAATACGATATCGAGTTCAAGATCGACGCTGCTAAGTTAGTAGATGAGCAGGGTTACACGGTGCCAGAAACAGGTGAGCAACTAGGGGTGCCAACGGCGAATATTACCCGCTGGGTCAGACAACATCGCCAGGGGAAGCTAGAGCCAGGTCATAAACAGGCTCAGCCAACAGAGCAGGAAGCTGAACTCAAAAGACTAAGGGCACAAGTCAAGCAGCTCGAGATGGAGAATGAGATTTTAAAAAAGGCCAGCGCTTTCTTCGCGAAGAACCAGAAGTGAGATTCAGTTTTAGTGCCGAGCAACAAGATTTCTATCCAGTCG
>CAZMCW010000509.1:0-3064 GCA_964564405.1 uncultured bacterium | reverse complement strand
TTGAAGTTGTGGGGGAGCTCGAGCACTTACCCGCAGCTACCGAAGTGGCTAGTTACCGCATCATCATGGAAGCTATTCACAACATTGTTAAGCACGCCAATGCAACGAACGCCAAAGTACATATGGACTCTCAACTTACTGAATTGAATATACACATTTGTGATAACGGCGTTGGGCTAGCAGCGCCTACCTCAGATGGTCTTGGTTTGCAGTCCATTCACGAGCGCACCGAAGAATTGGGCGGTCGTGTTGAGTTTGTGGACAATCAACAACGTGGTACGTGTATTTTGGTGTCTTTACCAGCGCGTGCTGATGGTTGAATTATCAGTTAAATTATGGGTGCCGAATGAGTGCCGGGTGCCGTAAACCTTTAAACATGTTCACCGCTAAGTACTTGATTCGCTGCTACAACTGCGCTAGCCTCTACTTGACAATCCGTCAGTACAGCATGTGGCATAATCACCGCACCTTCAGCTACGTGGGTATTGCCCATAAGCCATACGCCGGGATAGAGTATCACATCTTTTTCTAGCGTTACAGTCTCATCAATAAAGGTTTGCTCAGGGGCAATCATGGTGACGCCCGCCCCGAGCCAGCGGCTGCGAGTGCGGTCGCGCAGTAAGCGCTCAACTCTGGCGAGTTGGGTACGGTCATTCACCAAACAGTTGAGAAGTTCGTCTTCGTCATGGCGCATGAGTGCGTTGACGGGCAAACCTGCCCCTAAATACAACGCAACTAACTCTGTGATGTAGTACTCGCCTTGGGCATTGTCGTTGGAAAGTGCATCTAAAAACTCGAGCACACGTGCATTAAAAATAAAAATACCCGTGTTAATTTCTTGAATCGCCCGCTGAGTAGCATCAGCATCTTTTTCTTCGACGATTGCTGTAACCTCGTGTTTACCGTCGCGTACAATGCGACCAAGCCCGGTGGGGTTACAAGTGTGGCAGGTGAGTACAGCCATGCCGTCTTCAGGTTGGGCAGCTAGCAAATCATCTAAAGTTTGCTGTTTGAGGAGTAACGGACCGTCGCCATTTAAGACTAAAATTGACCCCTCAAACCCCTCGAGCAACGGCTGCGCTTGTTTGAGCGCGTGACCTGTCCCGAGGCGCTCAGCTTGCAAGACAAAACTGAGGTCGGCGTCAGCAGCCAAAGTTTGTTTGACGGTATCAGCTCCATGACCTACCACAACAATGATTTTTTCTGGAGATAACTGCCGAGAAATATCGATCATGTGACCTAGCAAGGGTTTGCCGGCAGCTTGGTGGAGCACTTTGGGCAAGTTGGACTTCATGCGGGCGCCTTGGCCAGCTGCCAAGATAACAACGGCAAGGGGTTTGGGTGAGGCCATTATTGGCATCCTCGAGCAATCACATACTTAGTGGTATACCTAGATCGCCTAACGTTTTGTCTCGAGCTAGCTACATACAGCGTCAAAAAACACATCATAGGTACTAGCCTACCAAGTTGCGTAGGAACAAGTTGTATAGAGCGTGTGTCAACATTTACAGGTTTATATCAGTACCTAACAAACGTCTATCAATAGCAAGGTCGTCCAGCAAGGTCGTCCAATAGCAAAGTCGTCCTTTGACAAGCTTAGGTTTTATCTTGCACTGGCTAATTGTTGGTTCTAGCAGTTCCAGGGTTGGTTCTCCACACTGAGTGGGTCGATTTCTACTCCCCTAGGTTGCACCTGCAACTGTCTGTGACAGTTACTTGTGGAAACGCTATTCGTTAGTTCGTGGTGGGTTCATGGTTGGCTTAACGTCATACTTTGAGGTAAGACTGCAAAAGTTACACCACGCATGACGTCACAACTGCTTTGAACGCTCATAAAGTCGACGCTCATACCAAGTCCGACAAAACACATCATAAACTCCTGCGGAGTTCATTACGTTCTAGTCGGACTTGGTATCTGTTTCTGCTCGCGAGTTGTCTCGCGCAACGCTCGGAGCCGCTCAGGTTACTTTGTTACCAAAATAACCCGAAAGGGTATCACATAACGGATTTCACACAGCGTATTTCGCATAGCGTATTGCACATAGTAGACTCTCACACAGTCTCAAGTCTTATATGCTAGTCTTAACTATATTTAAAATGAGCCAATTTTATGGCGTGATTTGTAGTGGTGTGGTTTGTAGCCTCGTGACTGCCCACATCAAATGCTTTATTTTTTGCAGTTGACGAAAGGAAGTATTGAGGTGAGGTTAAAAAACATTGTAAACAAAAAGTTGCGTCGTCCTATATATAAGTATGTTTACACTCGAGTTGGCTATGCGCTAGTAGGTCTACTTTTTCTCATCGCGTGCAGTAGTAGCGGCGACGAGGCTGGTACTGCTCCTACAGTTTCTTTGAGCGCTACTCCTGAAGTCATTGCCCTCGGTGACAGCAGCACCCTCACATGGAACATTACAGGTGATACGCCGGTTGACTTGTCGCTCGAGCCTGATGTCGATGCCGACCTTGTCAGTCCCCTCACCATCACCCCCACCGAAACCACAAATTACACCCTAACCGCTACTAACGACGCTGGTGAAGATGATGCCTCTATCACCGTTCGCGTTGTGACCAGTCCCACTATTGTTGATTTCAATGCATCACCTACCTCAGGTGCAGCACCTCTCGAGGTGACATTTAATTGGAACGTCGTCAGCCCTGATACTGTCAGTTGCAGGCTCACCCCAGATACTGGCGGTAATGCTGCTGAGGTAACTAATTTTGACCCCTGCCTCGGCGACCAACAAAGCACGGTTAGCTACAACGCTGCAGGCACCTATACCGCCGTGCTCACACTTGTTGGTAGCGACGGCAGCGAAAGCATAACCCAAAGCATCACCGTGACTGTGACCGAAGGTACTGGTGGCAGTCCAGGTGATGGCGGCACAGATGACGAAGTTGCCATTAGCGGCTTTGTGCAAGAACAATCCCGTAACGTTATTGTCATTATGACCGGTGATGAAGGTGAGGCTTCAGCGGATAGCGGCACCAGCTTGAATAAACTCAACGCCGCCATCGCTGCAGCTGAAGCTAGTCGGGGTGTTGTTTCTGATGGTCCTGCGATTAG
>CAZMCW010000508.1:0-3075 GCA_964564405.1 uncultured bacterium | reverse complement strand
CCCACTTGCGCCGTCAGCAACTCAGATACCGCAGCAAACGCCTCTGGCAACTTAGCTGTGTCTTTCACACCAGCTTGGGCCATATCTGGGCGACCGCCGCCACCGCCACCTGCGCGCTTGGCAACTTCTCGGATCAAATTACCCGCGTGAACACCTTTGCCTCTGGCAGCCTCACCCACCTTGACGACAAGTTGCTGACCGCTGGCAAGTATAGCCACATCCACGTTTTGTTGGGTCAAGGTGGTATCTGCAGCATTGCGTAACGCGGCGCTGTCTAGTCCGTCCAGATGCATGGTGACAAAGCGGATGCCAGCAGCTTCCTGAACGTCACTTGCTGCACCGCCAGACGTTTGAGCAGCAGCGAGTTTATCGCGCAGTTGGCTGTTTTGGCGTTGGAGTTGTTTGAGGTCATCTTGCAATTTGGCAATGCGGTTTGCTAGGTCTTCTGGTTTAGTGCCGAGGTCTTTAGCGAGGGCGTTGGTACTGTCACGTAAGTCGCTGGCAAACTGACTAGCAGCCAGTCCAGTCAGCGCTTCAATGCGGCGTACACCTGCTGAAACTGACTCCTCATTCACAATGATGAGGCTGCCAATTTCACCGGTGCGGCGCACGTGGGTGCCCCCGCATAGTTCCGTTGAAACGTTGTCTGGTGCAGTCGTGGTAAGCGTCGCAGTGCTCGAGCTGTCCATCGTCACCATGCGGACTTCGCTACCATACTTTTCCCCAAAGAGCATCATGGCACCGGATTTACGCGCTGTTTCGATGGGCACAACACGCCAACTCACGGCAAAATCAGCTTGAATCCAGCGGTTGACCAACACCTCAATGTTACGAATTTGGTCAGGTGTGACGGCTTGACCGTGCGAAAAGTCAAAGCGCAAACGTTCATGCGTAACGAGTGAACCTGCTTGAGCGACGTGTTCGCCAAGAACGGTGCGTAAAGCAGCATGTAACAGGTGGGTAGCACTGTGATGTTTTTCTGTCTCGAGCCGGACTGGATCAACCCGCGCTGTAACAGTATCGCCCGGCTGTAAACTACCCCGCAAAATACGTGCTTGATGTAGGTAGAGTCCTTGTTGAGTTTTACTGGTGGTAGTTACGAGGGCTTTACCCGAAAGCCACTCGAGCACGCCGATATCACCTACTTGGCCGCCACCTTCAGCGTAAAACGGCGTTTGGTTGAGGATGACTTGAACACTGTCACCCTCTTTAGCTTCGTTCACGAGGTCATCACCTACTAGTAGCGCGATGATGGTACTGTCTGCCTCGAGCTGTTGATAGCCCAAAAACACCGTTTCCCCGTGATCTTTAGCGAGGTTGCCGAGGATGTCTTTACTGGCAGTAAATAGCGCGCCAACTTCAGCACTACTTCGTGAGCGTTCTCGAGCTTGTTCGCGAGCGGCTTCGTAGCCTGCACGGTCAACGGTTACACCCCGTTCACCTGCAATATCAATCGTTAAATCCAATGGAAAGCCGTGGGTTTGCCATAGGTCAAAGGCAACGTCACCAGAAAGTTTTGTACCCTCGAGCCCGTCCAGCAAACTATGAACTCGACTGATGCCACTTTCTAGCGTGCGCAAAAACTGGGCTTCTTCAGTTTGAATAATGCCAGCAATGCGAGCTTTGGCACTGGCAATTTCAGGATAAGTATTCCCCATCGCGGTGATAACATCCTCAACCAGTTTGTGTAAGACGGGTTCGCGCAGTCCCAGAAGCCAAGCGTGCCGAGCAGCCCGGCGCAAGAGCATTTTGATGACGTAACCCGCACCGTCATTGGTGGGCAACACGCCATCACCAATTGAGAAGGTAACTGCCCGCACGTGATCGGCAATAACCCGGTGAGAGACGCTGTCAACGCCCTCGTAAGGCACACCGGAAAGCGCGGCTACGTGTTGGATGGTCGGTTGAAATAAGGGCGTGGCATAGGCATCTTCTGCGCCAGACATGACGGCTACCAAGCGCTCAAAGCCCAAACCGGTGTCGATGTTTTGTTGGGGAAGTGGTTCTAACGTGCCACCATCTTGACGGTCAAACTGGGTAAACACCAAGTTCCAAATCTCAATAAACCTGTCGCCAGAGCCAGTGTTGGGACCCGTTTCGTCGTCGCTACCAAAAGCCTCACCCCGGTCATAAAAAATTTCCGAACAGGGACCACAAGGACCGTTGGGACCTTCACTGACGGCGTTGGCAGGCCAAAAGTTTTCGTCTTCTCCCCAGCGGGAAATACGCCCCTCCGGAATGCCCACGTGCTGTGTCCAGACGTCAAAGGCTTCGTCGTCGTCGTTGTAAATGGTCACATAGAGCCGGTCAGGATCAAAGCCTAGCCAGTCCGGGCTGGTTAGAAACTCCCAGGCCCAACTGGCAGCTTCTTTTTTGAAGTAATCGCCAAACGAAAAGTTGCCCATCATCTCAAAAAACGAGTGATGTCGTAAGGTACGCCCCACGTTTTCAATGTCGTTAATACGCAAACACTTTTGCGCTGTTGTGACTCGGTGATGAACACCGTCGTAGCCCGCAAATTTAGGCGTAGCCCCCAAAAAGTAAGGCTTAAATTGCACCATGCCCGCCGAGGTAAACATCAGCGTAGGGTCGTCACTTTTGAGCGGTGCGGACGTATAGATAAGGTGGTTTTTTTGTTCAAAAAAGCGTAAGTAGAGCTGGCGCAGGTTGTCGATGTCGAGGTTAGATGCGTTTGGCATGGTGTCTCCTGAAGATATTACGAGGCCTGAAACAGCTTATACAAGCTTACAGAGTCGTAATCGTTAACTCAAGGGTATATCAGATAGTTCGTAAGTTCGGTTGAGTCCGATTCATTTAGCCTAGGAAAGAGCAGCGCATAGCAGTTCTATGAGATGCTGTCACAGATTGTTGATGTGTGATGTTGTGTTCCAGAAAGGGAGAAGGGGAGCACAGGGGAAAGGGAGATGCCATCAGTAGAACGTACATAGTACATCTCTATCTAGCTCTGTAGGAATCAACCTTAATTCGGATGACGCGTGATGTATCAATTCATCGTACAACTGCTAGTAATACCCTTGTATGTTAAAGCAAGCACAGCAGACCGACATAGCCTAG
>CAZMCW010000507.1:0-3087 GCA_964564405.1 uncultured bacterium | reverse complement strand
GTAATACCCTTTCCGGTTATTTTGGTGACAAAGTAACCCGAGCGGAGCGAGCAGAAACAGATACTGAGTCTGACTAGAACGTAATGAACTCCGCAAGAGTTTATGATGTGTTTTGTCGGACTTGGTATAAATTAACTCCGAGTCCAGGTAATGTAGATTAGCATTTCCACCAGTAACTGCCACAGGCAGTTGCGCGACCTAGGGGAGTAGAAATCGACTCACTTAGTGCGGGGGAACTAATCTTGGAACTGCTAAGCTTATTGTAAATCCATAGGATTAGCCAAGACCTCTAGCAAGCGGCGTTTAATAATGCATCAATATCTGTTAGTGAGGTGTATACATGAGGCGACACACGCATACCTAGCTCACGTTGGTCAACGTGAATGTTAGCTGCTGCTAAGCGTTGCGAGACGGCTTCATGCTCGCTGCCAAAGTGTAACACCATGGTGCCACTGCGCTTGCTTACGTCTCGAGGAGACACTACATCATGTTCAAGTTCAGCTAAAACCTTGTCAATAAGGCAGGTATTGTGTTCCAGCAAATGTGTTACCCCAATATCTGCCAAATGGCAAATGCTGTGGCTAGCGAGTGCGTAAGGTGCAATGGACGGGGTACCACCCCAAAAACGCAATACGCTTGGATGATAGCGGAAATTGTGAACATCAAACTCAAACGGGTTTTCGTGTGAAAACCAGCCTACATCTTTGGGCTGGCAGCGCCCTAGTAACTCAGGATTAACCCACAAATAACACGCGCCTGAACCTCCGCAAAGCCACTTAACGCTCGAGCCAATCATGGCATCTGGCTGAAGCTCGTTTACGTTCAATGGAATAATGCCTGCAGACTGGGCCACGTCAATAATGGTTAAAACGTTCTTAGATTTGGCAAGTGGCACGATGTCGCTGACGGGCGCTTGCTGACCGGTGTTGGAATACACGTGACTTATAAAACAAAGCGCTAAATCAGCTGTTAGGTAGTCTGCCCACACATTGGCATCACTTAAGTCGTGTGTTTTAGGAATAAACCGAAGCTGCTTAGCTGGGTTAGGAAGCGCTTTTTGCAACACAAAGCCAATGGTTGGAAAGTCTGCTTCGCTCACTAAAACAGTGCCCTCGTCTTGCTGAAGGATATCGAGTGACATAACAAGCTTAGTAAGTGCGCTCGAGACATTCACCTGCGGGCAAAAATCAGTGTGGTTGCCATAAAAAAGTTTTGCTAAAGCGTGTTGAAAGTCTTCGATAATACCTAACCACTGCGGCCAAAGCCCGCTTGCTTGGGTTTCCCAAGGCTGAAAAAAGGTCTGTTCGAACGTTTGGCGCGCACTTTTAAGCGGTCTACCAACGGAGTGACTTAAAAAGTAATGACCGTCGATAGGCACAAAATCAGCGCGGTACTGGTCGCTCAAATTAGGCATGGGTAGGCTCCTGCTCGAGGCTAGCTCGCAACCGTGCAACATCTGCAAAGCGGGTAGGAAGATCGTCTCGCTCGCGGGCAGCGCGGTAGTCGCGCAAGTTTTCAAGGGCGCGTAAGAGCACGGGCAAAGGTGGTCCGCTAGCTGTCACTGCTGCCATATGCTGAGACGCTAGTTTTTTGGAAGGTTCAGCAATGTAGGTCTTAACGAGTTGGTTGTGATGTTGAATAGCAGCTTCACCGTGAAGGTCACAAACTTCTAAAAACAACTTTAAATTTGTTTGATACCACGCTTCGTGGTGCTGGTCTCGAGCAGCTAAAAACGCATCCATGTAACTTTGCCGCCGCATACAATCGCGCAAAATAGCTTGATCTTCGGGCATCATGTACAAAAATTTATCCACAAGGATTCTCGAGTAGGCAGGTACATTAGCTCTACACAGACCCAGTAGCAGATCAATCACGTTGATGCCTGCAAAGTCGCCAGCGTTGGCACCTCGGTAAATCTGTGATCCTACGCGGTGAGGTTTGTAATACGGGCGCACACAGTAAAAAAATCTGTCTGGGTCAAGCTTACCGAACAATACGCGGTTACTGTCGACGACGTCTTGCAACGCGCGCTTAGTGACCTCTAGCAAATCGTAAGCCAGAGGATGTGAGATCCCCAGCGGCTGAATTTTCAAGAGGGCGTCGGCAGCACGTTTATACGCCAAGATGCCCTTACTGTTGTAATCTAAAAAAATGCGCTCTGCGTCAAGGTCGGTAAAACGTTTGTAAACGCCGTTTTTGGCGCGGTTGTGGGTGGTCAGGTGAGCTGTCGCAAACCGTGGAACGACCCCAATAGATGCTGCAACGTGCATAGCTAAAGCGGACGCTTCAACAAGGGGTGATGTTGGGTTGTGGTTTGGGTCAGTGATTTCGTGGCGGCGGCACGCTGCCATATAAAAACCAACGTTACCCAGTAAGTCAAACGCGTGATCAAAGCCTTCGTTGGTGTTGCCTTCTGCTAAAAGTGCTTGAATGAGGTCACGACCTTCGCGCTCGAGCCGTGCTTTCTCATGTTGCCCTACATCACACACACTGGCGCGGTCGTCTTGTCGAAAGTACATTTCTTCAAGCTCAGTATTTAGATCAACAAAACTCGAGCGAATCCAGTCATCAAAGGCTTCGGTGTTAGTCATGACTTAATTATAGACATAAATGGCTAGCTTTTTGCCAAAATCGACCCTAGATAAAGTCAGATGAGTGAAGGTTTGACTTTGCTCGAGCCAATCGCTAAAACGGGCTTATCTTGTAGCGCCAAGCTCCCCTGATGAGTCCCAACTCCCAGCCAAAATTCCACATCCACGAACCTCGATCTTGGTCATCCTTTATACGTAAATAGTGAACAAGAAGGTAGGCAAGCTTTTTGAGATCTAAGGTGGGTTTAGGAGGTATGCGTACGGTTTTGTCTTGTTCGTAACGGTCTAGGTAAATTTTGTAAATTTGCATGTTGCCTATCGCATAGCGGTAAGCTTGATCATAAATAGCTTGAAACGCTGTCCGAAACCGGTAGTGAACTACTGCTTCAGGTACATACACAAGCTTGACGCCTTGGGCTTGAATGCGCCAACAGTATTCCATGTCTTGACCGCGCAAAAGTCTTGTGTCAAAACCTGTTGTAGACGCATGTACTAC